>JABMPE010000318.1 GCA_013203845.1 Rhodopirellula sp.
ATTCCTTTCTGACTGAAATGTGTTCAGCTGGTATTCCCAGGAATCTGGTCCTTTCGCATATCCATTCGCTTAATGAAACCCTTGTTTTACAGGCTCAAAATCCGTCACGGCGTTGCCCTTTCGGGCGGCAGATGTAGGAGAACTCGACGGTCGATTTGCCGCTGATCGCCGCGTCGATCTCGTTCGACGCATCGTCAGATTCGTTGGAGTCGCCTTCGTCGATCGAGTCAATCGTCAGATTTTCCGGCTGCCAGTCACGGAATCGGATGAAAGGCAGGCGGACCGATTTTTCCGGAACGATCGCAACGGAGACTGTCACAGGGCGACCGGTCCACAGAGTACCTGAGTCGTTGGCTGATCCGTTTACCGTTCGCACACAACGAAGGTGACGCAACTGCAACTCGACCCGCCAGCGGAACAGCAGCCACTCGCCAAACAGCCACACGAGAACCGCCAGCGACGCGTGCGCAAGCAGTCCTTTGTTGAGCAGTGTTCCCACAACGCTGCCGGCCACTCCCAGCAGAATCAGCCATTGGTCACGGTTGGTGATCATTGCTGAAAAAGGCCATCCGACAGATGCGGAACACAAAAAGTAACGGTCAGGAACATGTCAGAAGTACGTCTCGATTTGAACGACGAGGCACGGAGCCACAGAGTTTGTCGAAGCGTTGTTTCTTGGTGTCTTTGCGCCTCGGTGGTGAGAAGGTTCTGGATTCAATTTCAGGATGTTGTTTGGAACGTATTTCGTCAGCGGTTCAGCTCTTCAGGACTGGAACGGCCTGAATCAGTTCTTTGACGATGTCGCCGACCTGGCGGCCTTCCATTTCCGCTTCCGGCTGCAGAATCAGCCTGTGCCCGAGAACCGGCAACGCCACCGACTGAATGTCTTCGTGAGTGAGGTAGGGCAGGCCTCGCAGCAGCGCGTGAGCTCTGGCCGCTTTCATCAGATAGATCGCCGCACGCGGGCTGCCACCGAGAATCAAGTCGTGATGTTCACGGCTGCGACGGATCAGATCGATGATATATTCCTGCAACTCGCGCGAGCCGTACACGGAATCGATCTCGTCCTGAATGGCGGTCACTTCTTCCGGACTGCTGACCGCCGCTGGCGTCACGATGGCTTTACTGTGCAGATCGAGCATGTCGACTTCGTGATCGCGCGACGGGTAACCCACTTCGATTCGAAACAGGAACCGGTCGAGCTGCGCTTCCGGCAGTCGATAGACACCTTCCTGCTCAATCGGATTCTGCGTGGCCATCACCATAAAGGGTCGAGGCAACGGCAGCGTGGTGCCTTCAATCGTGACCTGCTTTTCCTGCATAGCTTCCAGCAGTGCCGACTGTGTTCTGGCGGGAGCACGGTTCAACTCGTCCGCCAGCAGCAACTGGCAGAAAATGGGGCCCTTACGAAGTACGAATTCGCTGGTCTGGCGATCCAGAATCTGAGTTCCGACGACATCCGTCGGCAACAGGTCCGGCGTAAACTGAACTCGCTGGTAGTCGATGCCGAGTACCTGCGAAAAAGTTCGGCACAGCGTTGTTTTGGCGGTGCCGGGAACACCTTCCAGCAGTGCATGCCCGCCTGCCAGCAGAGCGGTCAGCAGCTGCAGCGTGACGGGTTCCAGGCCAACCACGACCTCGCCCACCGCCGAGAGGACCTGACTTCGTAACTCGCCCACTCGTGACGCGAGTTCTTTCGGATCGGAAAAAGCCACGCAAAGCCTCTCGTCATATTTCCAGGTGGTCAATCAAAGATGTGTTGAATCAGCAGTTCGAATCAGCGTCGCAACGATAGCAGAAAACCGCGTCAGGTCAGGATCGACGGATGCCGGAGTCGTCCTTCTTTCTGAAGACCGATGACGCTGGTGATCAGTTTGGCAAGTCGTTTCAGATCTCGGGGCGTCGTGTGAGTTCGGAGTGAGTTCGCGGCAAGCTGTTTCAGACGTTTCAAATGCTCGCGGACGAGCAAACGGCGAAAGAAACCGGCTTCGATTTCAACATCGTGAATGGGGATCGCCCAGTCCTGAGGATCTGACGAACCGGTCAATTGTTTCATCGCACTTTGAGCCAGTTCTTTGCCGGCGCTGTGCAGCTCACCGGAGGAAAGTGTCGGCAATCGAGTCTCGCTGGTCGATTGACTGATCGCTCGCGGCGGTGGCGAACTGGGGCGGGAACCGATGCGTCCCATCAGCCGCAGAATGTAAACAGCCGCCAGTATGCCGGCGGCGACGTACAACGCCTGGCTGTAGCGTGGAGTCTCCAGCTCGGCAGGCTGATTCGCCAGAAGTTCGTTCATCACGTCGGCATCTTCCATCCCGGCGAAAAAGCGATTGGCAAAGTTAAGCAGCACGTCCGGTGGAAGCTGTGACAGTTCTTTCAGAGTCGGCGTTGGCAGGTCTTCCAGTGGCGGTAATTCGGCCGATACTTCAGGGGGCAACGCCAGAATCGCCTCGATGGGTTTTCCGTCGACGATAAAGACGACTTCCCTGCGTTCGCCTGAGCTCAACCAGTCCGACAGATTGACGGCGAGCTTTGCGTTGTCAGCGTGCCACAACATCCCGTTGATCAGAAGACTGTGATCGGCCATCAGCATGAGGCCTCCGCCGCGTCTCTTTCGACTTTTCCATTCGGCGATCAGGGGCATGTCAGAAACAGGTCGGCGACCTTCCAGAGCAACTCTCGGCAGATGAGCCAGCGTCGTCCAGTTTCCAGATCGACCGTCCATTCTCGCAATCGCTCCGCAGCGATTGGCGACAAGTCGCTGGACGCCGTTGAGGACCGCTGAATCCGGGCGCAACGCAGTAATCACCGGGCAGTCGCGGAAGCCTTGAAACGCAAGCTGGTCGGCTTGAACTTCGTAGGGGCCGCCTTGAATCAGAAAGAGACCGTTGAGAAAAGCGGACTCGTCGGAGGCAACCAGCACGTGCCCGCCGTTTTCCAGAAAATCGACCAGTCGTGAGCGTAGTTCGGTGGGAACCAGATTCATGTTTCCCACGAGAACGACCGCGGTCTGTCTCGGGCGGCGGTCCATGGGCTCGTGGAAATCCGGAACGGAATACAAACCCTTCTGTTCCAGCAGCAGATGAAACAGCTGAAAACCGAACTGCCATTCCGGTTGACCGGCTTTTGCCAATGCCGACATGGCACCCGCTGGCGGAAGAAGACCTGGTGGTTCGAAGGCCTCAAAGTCCTGAGCGCGGGCGTGTCGTTCCGTTGAACAGAGAGTCAACAGGCACGCGACGAACACCACCAGAATTCTGACCGACGCCGTACCGATCACAGTGTCGATCACAGAGGTGGGCTGCTGAGTTTTTCGGAAGGCCCGCATCATGACTTTCGACACCGCAGCCAGGCGGCCTTTGCTGCTGCAAGTTGTTCGTCAGTCAGAGAGGACTCGTCGGGCAGATAGCGGGCTTGTTCGTACAACCGAGCCAACTGCCAGACTTCCTGGTCAGCGTCCGGTTGTGAGGTTGCCAGAGCTTGCGCCGCTCGATCGTGAGTCCACCAGTCAGCCACCACAATCGGACAGCGGGAGGCAAGATCGTGAAACGCCTGCACGATGTCCTGTCGGTTGTTCAACGTCGTGGGGGATGATGTTCGGCTGGCAATCCTGCTTTGCAGCCGCCCTGCAGCATGCTTTTGTTGAAACAGCCAGAAGATCAAACAGGCAGCAGCCAGCAGTGCCAGCAACTGGGTGGACGAAATGGAAAAGTCGGCTGGACCAGCGTCCGCAAGACCCAGGCTCGCAGAACTTGCCGGAGGCAGTTCAGGCTCAACCGCCTCGGCCAGCCATTCACTAGCGCGGTTTCCGAATCCAGCGAGTTGCCCGAACGGGGTTTCGCGTTCCCGGCGTGGCCGTCGGCGATCACGACCGCGTTGCGAAAATCGATCCTCAGTGACAATCTCGTCGACCTGTTCAGCAAGTCCCTTTGTGGCCTCCGCCAGGGCGTCGACGAAAGCCGTCTGCAGGCTGTCGCCCGTGCCAGTGTTCGCGTCGTCGTCGGTTGCTTCACTTTGATTGCTTTCTGATCGGGCGAGCTTTGCAATCTCAACGAGCTTTTCTCGCAGCGACTTTGACGAGTTGCGGACCTCGTCCAAACGGTCTTTACGTTGAGCGTTCAGTTGATCTTCGAGGGAACCCTCTTGTGGGCTTGGCTGATTTTCATCTTCGTTTGGAGCATCCGTCGGCGACTTACCCGGTTCTTCATTGCGATTGCTGGAGCCGGGCGTTCTCGACGGCTTTTTCGGCGGTGAGATTTCTCCGCCGGGGAACCAGCTGTTTCCAGACGTGGGAGTCTCGTCAGACGCTGGACCTCGGCTGGCGGTTGCTGATCGATCAGGCGGTGAAGGTAAATTGCCTGGCAACGTGCCTGGCTGGCCCTCGGCACCTGCGTTGTTCGACGCCGACTGGTCTCGATTTTTTAACCAGTCGAGCAGCGCCTGCATCGAGGTCTTCGGTGGTTCATCCGGTGCCGTTGATCCCGCTGCTGAATTTGATTTCGGAGGCACGGCAGGTGGCGTGCTGGACAACGGGTTGTCCGGTTGGCTGTCAGCTGGTTCGTTGCCTGGTCGAGGAGCAGATGGGCGATTCGGCGTTGAAGCGGATCGTCCCGAACGGTTCTGTCCCGGAACGGACTCACTGGGTGCGTTACTGCCTGATGTGTTACGACCAGGCACATTGCCACCAGGTGTTCTGCCCTTAGTGCTGCGGTGCTCAGGATCAAAGTCGGAAAGTCCAGGCCGGGGAGTCTGGCTGGGATTTCGACTGGTGTTTTCATCGGTCACAGCTGATCGTTCACCGGGGCGATGATCCTGGTCTGGTTGAGACGGCGGCAATCCTGGCGGCGACGAAGTTGAACCTGGCGAACCGGATTTCGGCGACGAACCATTTAAGCCGTCCAGCGAAAGCCCCATCCGTTCGGCAATCCGTTGCAACGCCGAACGCTCGGGCGTATCGGCTGGCGAATTAGTTTTCGATGGTGCCGGGCGGTCGACCGAGGACACGTCTTGCGGTTCGGACTTCCGCGCCGATTCCGTTCGGGAAGCAGTGCCATCAGAACCTCGGCTGCGACGATCTGTTTGTGGAGAATCGGGTGCCGGTTGCTGACCGGGTTGTCCTGATCGAGGTTCAGGCTGTTGCTCAGCGGGCAAACCCTGCAGGCTTTGCATGGCCTGTTGCAGCCTCCGCATGGCATCTGCGTCAGCGAGGGGTGAATCGGGAGCCGTCTTGCCTGGCGGGGTTGACGTCAGCATCTGCAGACGCCGCAGCAGTTCCATTTGCGACTGGCCACCGCTCAGCGTCGGCAGTCCATTTCCTAAAAGCCGGTGAGATCGCGTGCTCTCCTGAGCCATCGCTGCTGGCGAAGTTGCAACAATGGCAACAATGGCGAGAAAGCAAATCACCATTGCTACTGCAAAATGACAACGGTGGCTGCCACTTCTCAATGGGCAATCAGAACGGCGGAGTGTGGCTGCCAAGGAAGTTGTTCCTTTGGAAAATCGCGATGGTCTGAAAGACCGCTGGAAGTGACGGCTGCCCTGAGGTCGACGCGGGCGTCCATTGTTTCAGACCTGGTTCTCAACACAAGAGCAGGTCTGCCCGGAATGAAATTTACAGACGACCGCTGGCCGTTACGTGACCGGATTTCGCTCGACCAGTCCCCAGTCGACATCGACTCCCAAACCCGGACGATCGGTCAGAGTGATCTCTGCGCCCGAGATTTCGAGCGGCTCTTTCACGATCCGAAACTCGTGATACTCAGGTCCCATAATATCGCCTGGAAACTTTTCAATTTTCATGTTTTCGCAGGCGACGACCACGTGGCACATCGCCGCCGAAGCGACGTCGAGTTCGAGATTCGATCCGACGCTGCACGCGACTCCGGAGTCCGCGGCGAGGTCGATGATCTGTTTCGATTTTCGGATGCCCCCATTCTTGCCGGGATAAACGCTGATGACGTCGCACGCGTCGTGACGCAGACATTCGCGAGCGTGAGTCAGGTCAAAGCAAATATCATCGGCCATGACCATTGGTTCGATGGAATGTCGCACCTGGGCCAGCCCCGTGAAATCGTTGCGGGGTGTTGGCTGTTCAAACAGCACGATGCCGACATCGGCCAGTTGGTGGGCCACTTCAATGGCGGTATCGGCGTCGTAGCCACAGTTGGCATCAATCACGATGTCATAGCCACTTCCGATCGAATTCCGCACGGCTCGGACACGGCGCACATCTTCTTCCAGGCCAGTTCCCACTTTTACTTTGATCGTTGTGAACCCTCGCGCGACCAGTTCGGCAGCGCGCGTTGCCGCTCGCTCTTCAGAGTACGCCCCCATCGAAAACCGACAGCGGATTGACATGGGCCTGACGGCTCCGCCCAGCAGTTCGTAAACCGGCTGGCCAGCATCCTTGCCCTGAATGTCCCAGCACGCCATTTCGATGGCGGACTTGGCAAACCAGTTGTCTTTGGCAGCGGCATCCATCACACCGTCGACGGCGGGAATGTCAAACGGGTCCACGCCAATCAGTAGCGGCGCAAACAGTCGATCAACCAGAGCCTGCGCTCCCCAGACAGTCTCGCCACTCCACCTCGACATGATCGTTGCTTCGCCCGCGCCATCGATGCCGGCATCGGTTTCGACACGAACCAGCAGGTATTCCGAAACCTCGTGCCGACCGAGAGCCGACACCATGCGATACTCAGGCCGCAGTGGAATTCGCACCGGGTGAGTTGTGATCTTTGTGATCTTCATGAAATACTCCGACGATGGTTGGCAAGGGATCAGGTTGAAAAGGCTAACATCCATTCCGCATGGATACATCACATTGTGAGAGGTCGATCATGACAACGAATGCCGGTATCGCTCGCAGAAAGATCAGCCCGTTCTGGGGCGTTGAGTTGACTGGGTGGGGGTACTATCTCAACCGAACCTGGCTCGACGTTCATGACGATCTGAATGCAACTTCCCTGGTGGTTGAAAACGATAATCAGACCATCGCGATTGTTTCGGTCGATCTGATGGTGATCAGTTCCGAATTCACGCTGACGGTCCGGCAACAGATTTCCGCGGCAACCGGAATTCCGCTGCAGAACATTCTTGTGAGCTGCACTCACACACACAATGCCCCGGCATCAGAAGGCTTGAGAGGTGTCGGCGACGTCGATCCTGTTTACGAAGCCTGGGCCGCTCGCGAAGCCGCGACGTCGGCGATTCTTGCGTGGCAGAATCGCGAAGCGGTTACCATTTCTGCCGCGGCAAGTACCGTCTCTGGGGTCACGTTTAATCGAACTCGCGACAACGGTCCGGTTGACGAAATCGCTACGTCGCTACGAGTCGACCGCATCGATCAGTCACCGTTGGCAATTGTTGTCGGGTTTCAAGCCCACCCAACTGTTACCACCGTCCTGCGACCTCGCAGTGTCAGCCGCGATGCTCCGGGACAAATCTGCGATCTCATCGAAACAGCACACCCAGGCTGCATGGCGATCTACATTCAGGGTGCCTGTGGCGACGTGAATTTTCTGCGTGAATTCGCAACGCTCGAGCGTCACGAAGAACCCGGTCAGATTGTCGCGGAGGCCGTTCTGAAATCGCTGGAGACTGCCGAACGACTCGACACTTCCATCATGGCCGCCAATGTGGCGACCGCGATCGTTCCGACTCGCCGCTGGACGCAGGAAGAAATTGCCGGGGATCAGGAAGAAGCTCGACGACGTCTTGAGCAACACGACATTTCCGGCTGGCGGGAAACCATCGGGCGAGCCATGACCAACCGCCCTGACGACATGGTCGCGCGACACGGCGGCGACGAATGGAAAGCCGTGGAAGCCATGTGCCGGTTCAATGTCGAATGGACAGAACTCATGGAGCTGGATCTGAACGAACGACCGGAGACGCTTTCGACAGAGATTCAGGCCTTGCGAATTGGCGACTTTGGAATCGTCACCAACTCGTCCGAGTTTTTCACGACACTGGCTCTCGACGTCCGTGCTCGCTCACCACTGCCGTTCCTTACTCTGTCGTGCTATTCGAACGGTCGAATTGGCTACATGCCAGACGCCCACGACGTCGAACGAAAAACCTACGCCGCCTATCAATCACCGAAATACTGCAACCAGTTTCCGTTCACCAAGGACTCCGGACCGGCCATGGTCAACGCGATGGTTGACCGGTTGCAGAGTGTCTGCAGCAAATGATGTCGCTACTTCAACAGCTGAAGATCATCGAGCGTTTTGGTCTTGAGGTTCGGAATGTACGCGTCCATGCGTGGGTACGCGGTTTTTGACTTCGTCGGCAAATTCCTGATCTGCTCGATCGCTGATGCTGCTCGACCGTCGAGTTCGTCCAGCGCGTTCAATGCGAGCATCGCCACGTAGATCGAGTGGGACTCGATCGAGGCATGCTTCAGCAGAACGCTCAGTCCTTTTGCATTGTCGACGTCAGACCCGAACTGAGCGAGCACCTGCGCGGCGATCACTCGAACGGACGGCGACTCGTCTTTCAGGGCGGCTGTCAGTTGATCGTGTCCGGCTTTGAGTCCGGCTTCACCTCGCATCAGCAGACCGAGCGCCGCCCAGTAGCGAACGGCTCGGTTCTTATCGGAAAGGCGAGTAACGAGTGATGGCGTCTTAGCAGGATCGAGTGACGACGCGTCTTCAGCAGCAGTCAGCACGGTTTCCAGATCGTATTTAGCCGGGTCATGGCCAACGTCGTACGGCGTCGACCCTTCGGCCAGCGAGTGCAGATCGTCTTCCGGCAGAAATCCCACATCGCGAATTTTTACCGCGAGATCGCGTTGTGCTTTGCGGAGCTTCTGCAGGACGTCCTGATGCGCAGGCGAAGTTGCGAGGTTGTGAACTTCGTCCGGATCAGAGTGCAGGTCGTAGAGTTCTTCCGGTGGCTTACGCTGCCAGAATCGGCTTTGAGCTTCGTTCAACTGGCCAGCATCGAACATCTCTTTCCAGACACGAGTCGTCGGCGTCTGAAACATGTACTGGATGTACTGCCCGTAAATCTTGTGCGGCATGTACTGACGCAGGTAGACGTACCGGCCATCCGTGATGGATCGCAGCAGGTCGTAGCGTTCATCCATCCGGCCGCGGAATCCGTAGATGAAAGGCTGCGGCCCTGCATCGTACCTGCCGGCGAACGCGTGTCCCTGCATCCATGCTGGCGTCTGCTGTCCGATCAGACTCAGCAATGTCGGTGCGAGGTCGACGAACGCGGTCAGTCGACCGGAAGTTCCTCCCGTCGAATACTCTTTCGGACGCAGGTGCGAGAACTTTTCAGGAATATGCACGATCAGCGGAACGTGCAGCCCCGAGTTGTAGGGCCAGCGTTTGCTACGCGGCATCCCGGATCCGTGGTCTCCGTAATAAAAGACGATCGTGTCGTCGGCGAAGCCCGCGTCTTCCAGTTCTTTCAGGTTCCGGCCAACCAGCTCGTCCATCATCGTCAGGCGGTCGTAATACTGAGCCCAGTCTTTGCGAACTTCCGGAGTGTCCGGGTGGTAAGCGCGGACTCGTGCTTTCGCCGGATCGTGAATCGTGTCCTTCGCGTCGATCTTATTTCTGATCTGACTTTCATGGCTGATGGTGTGGTTGAAGATCGCAAAAAACGGCTGCCCGTCTTTGCGATTCATCCAGTGGGCGTTACGAGACGATTCGTCCCACACCTGGCCGGACTTAATCAGGTTGTAATCTTCCTTGCTGTTGTTGGTGCAGTAATAACCGGCCTCGCGCAGAATCTGCGGATACATCTTCAGCGTCGATGACAGTGAAACGTTACTCCGCATGTGCTCAGCCCCCATCGCTGACGGGTAGACTCCGGTGATGATCGTCGTTCTGGCCGGAGCACAGACGGGAGCGTTCGACCAGAAATACAGATAACGGCTGCTCTTCTTCGCGAGCCCGTCAATGTGTGGCGTGATCGCATATTCGTCGCCGTAACAGCCCAGTTCCGGCCCGTTGTCTTCACTGGTAATCCAGAGAATGTTCGGCCGGTCCGCCGCCGAAACCTGTTGCGCGACGACTCCAACCAGAACGATAGCGAAGCAGAAAACGGCTTTGGCGGAACGTTTCATCAGACGATGTCCTCTTATGAACTCAGCCGGTTTGGTTTGGAGTGAACGATTCAACGCAGATCACTTTAGCGAATCGAATCCTCGACTGGCCACGACGCGCGGCAATTGATGTCACGTTATCGTGGCGAGCCGATTTCGACGATTTGCGTCCGAGCCAACAGTGCAATACCGTCCCGACCGCCGTGATCGGGAAATTCAACAAACGGAGATAACAAACGTGGAGCCGCGACATTCTCAGCCTGATTTTGGTGATTCAGAATCAGAGTATCGAGCCGCTACTGAAGCTGCCGCGGTCTTTGACGTGTCTGATCGCACGCAGCTTCGGATGTCAGGACCGGACCGTCGGTCGTTCTTTCACGGCTTCTGCACGAACGACATCAAGGGTCTGTCCGTCGGTTTCGGCTGCGAAGCGTTTCTCTGCAACGTGAAAGGCCGAATCCTCGGCCACGTCTTCGTGTTTGCCGATGAGGATTCGCTGTGGATTGAATCCGTGCCGGGGCAGGGCGAGGCATTAACATCGCACCTCAACAGGTATCACCTCGTCGAAGATCTTAAACTTGTCGACCAGACCGAAACGCTGGCGGAGTTTCTCGTCTCGGGACCGCAGACGGTGCAGCGACTTGCTGACGCCGGACTGAACGTTGCCGGGCTAGAGCCATGGAGACACGGCATTGTGACGATGGAGACTGACGAGACGCGGATCGATTGTCGCGTGAAACGTGTCGACATCTTCGGCTCCTGCGCGTTCCTGATCAGCACCGCCTCCGGACATGCCGACGCACTCTGGCAACGTCTTCTTGAGGCGAGTGTCGTGCCAGCTGGAAAAAGCGTCTTTGAATCACTGCGGATCGAAGCCGGGTTTCCGGTGTACGGCATCGACCTTTCGGACGAAAATCTCGCGCAGGAAGCCGCCCGAACCGAGCGAGCCATTTCGTTCCAGAAGGGCTGCTACCTGGGGCAGGAACCGATTGCCCGGCTCAACGCCATGGGCCACGTGAACAGGGCTCTGGCGTCGTTTGTGATTGAGGCATCAGAGATTCCGCCGGTCGGCACTGTGCTGCTGAATCCGAAGAAAGAAGACAAAGAAGCCGGACGAGCCACGTCGGTCGCCTGGTCATGGTCAGCGGGCAAGCCGATTGGAATGGGCATGGTGCGAGCGTTGTTCCTGGAACCCGGGACCGAACTTCCCATTGCCAGCGAGCCTCGCACCACAGCGACGATTCGGTAGCTGCATTTGTATTTGCGGGTGCAGACTGGAACGGCGTGGAGCTTGTTCCCGCCCGCCTGCGAAGGGCGTATTACTCGGCTTTATCGGCAGCTGGAGCGGCTGGCTTGTCGGTGGGCTCTTTCTCCGGTCGAGGAACCAGCTCGATCAGGACTTCAGATTCACGAGGTGGAATTCGTTCGGTCGCTGCTTCGTACGTCAGCGACTCGGTGCCGTTCGAATCACTCGGTATCGAGACGTCGAGCATGGCCATCGCGAAGTTCGCGACGCAGATCATGTAACCGCCTTCGGCCAGGTACTGCCTGCCGGAGTCACCGTCTTCATAGAAGCCGCTACCCACAAAAACCCAGTCGGCGGTCATGGGCTTTTCCTGGCCGTCCTTGTGAAACTTCCGAATCGCCTCTTTGAACTTCTCGTCCGAACTCATCTTGAGGCACTCGTCACGTTCCTGGTCGGTCATCGGCCCGTACCAGAAGAGGTACTGATTAACGTCGTCGTAGCGCAGATTTCCATCCGGCACCAGCTTCAGGTCAGTCGGCAGTGTTTTGAATTCAGCCTGGTAATAGACGTGTCTCGACCCACGTACCCAGTTCTGTGCGCGTTCGCGACGCAGTTTTCCGTCGACGTCCACCCAGTGCAGAAAGACGTCGATGATCTGACCACTGGCAGGCGTGTAGGCTTCCGTTTCGGAGTCATAGCGAGCCGCCTTCCCTTCCTTGCAACCGAGCGCCAGCAATCCCGAGTGGACGGTGAAGGCCTGAGCTTCCGTCGACAGAATCGACTCGTGTTCCTTCGTCTGGTGCGGGCACAACAGCATCTCCAGCAGCCCTTCGGTCAGACAGACTTTCGCGCGAAGCAGGATGCGTTTTCCCGGCAAATCCAGCAGCACGGTTTTCTGTGGATTCAAGGGCGTCAGCTGGCTGCCATCCAGCAGGTCTTTCGGAAGTTTTGTTCCTAGTGGTCTCTTCGCGCTGGCATCGATTTCGGTCGAGCGATCAGGAGTTGAGTTGTTCGGTTCGGTTGCTTCTGCCGGTACTGCGGCCGGAGCGACATTTTCGGTACTCACTGCCTGCGGTTCGGTGCCCGAATTGCCGTCGGTTGTTGGTACTGCTTTTTCTCGCCGTACAGCGGCTTCCTTATCGTTGGCCTGATCGGCGCTGGACGCTCCGGTGAGTTCGTCAGTCGCAGTCAGCGATGTGGCCGTTTCGGGACCAGACTCATCGACTTCCAGTTTGCCGCTGCCACACCCAGCCGTCGTACACGCCAGAATCGCAACGATGATCGCACTGGAGCTGCAGGAGATGACTGCGTTCGTTTGAGTTGATCGCGTTTTCATCGTACGTCCAGAATTGAGAGAGGACAGAGAGCAGAGGGTGTACGTTATGCCGGCGCGGTGCTTGTCATAACCTACGGGGTGGAGTGAATCGGACCCAGCCATGCTTACGTACATTCTTTCGACATGCTCGGACACAAACTGCCTGACGCTTCATCAGGTTGTCAGCCGCAGACGGTCCAGCCAGTCAGTCAGGTCGCCAATCCACTGGTCGCGGTCGGGTTCAAATTCCAGCGTGTGGCAGGCGTCAGGGTACTCGAACAACGCACGCTCCTGCGAAGCCAGCGAGTTGTACCACTTTCTGGTCGCCGGGTTGTCGATGATTCGATCTTTTCCGGCGAGCATCATGATGGCAGGGCAGCGAATCCCCGGCGGAGCGTCCTGAATCAGACTGTCCAGTTCTCGATTCGCCAGCAGAAACGAGACTGTGACGTCTCGCAGTGAGAGGTTGTCGTTGCGAATAAACGCCTGCGACTCGGACATACCGGTGAACAGTTCCGGATCGTCCAGCGGAATCGGAATCAGCTTCTCAAACAGTTCCGCTTCCCGGGCGAGCGACAGCTTCACGTTGTCCAGAATGCTCGCTTCAAAATGTGATCGAATACCTGGGTAAAGCAGCACCAGTCCATCGATCAGTTCCTGCCGCCGGGCGGCCACGACCGAAGCCAGTTTTCCCCCCCAGCTCAGGCCGAGCAGTGTTACGGGCACGGTCGGAGCAATCTCGTTGCGTCGAATCCGCAAGTCTTCCAGCGCCTGAACGATGTCGTTAATCAACCGGTCGTGATGTCGGGCATGACCTCGTTCGGGCTGATTCAGTCCCGAACCTCGGCGATCGACGAAGATCACCTCGTACCCCGCGTCGCATAACTTTCCGCTGGAGTATTCATACCAACCTGAGTGGCTCTGAATTCCGTGCAGACACAGGACGAAGCCCTTCGGCTTTCCGTCCGGCAACCACCGACGGAAGTGGTGGCGGTACCCGTCTGACGTCACAAACTGTTCGATCGTCGGTTCGGACAATGCTGGTCCCAATTCCTGTGAAAACGTTTGAAAGCAAGCGACGTAACAGTCCCGGTCAAATGCCGCAGAAATCGCCGGTCACTCGGTCATTGACTCCAGAACTCGGGCGAACGCTCCAGATGCTCCGTCACTGAAGAGTACGAACCGAATGAGCCTGGGTGAGTTGTATTCGACAACGAAGTTTCGGGCGACATTCAGAGCGATCTCGGCGGCCAGGTCCATCGGGTAACCGTACACGCCGGTGCTGATGGCGGGAAACGCCACGCTTTCGCAGTGGTGCTCGCGACAGAGTTCCAGACAGGTTTGATACGCAGACTTCAGCAGCTTCGCTTCGCCTTCCGTGCCGCCACGCCAGACCGGGCCGACGGCGTGCAGCACGTATTTGGCTTTCAGCCTTCCGCCTGTGGTCGCGACGGCGCTGCCGGTCGGGCAGCCTTCCGGATAGAGCGTTCGCGTTTCGTTCATCAGCGTCGGCCCGGCCGCCCGGTGAATGGCCCCGTCGACGCCGCCTCCTCCAGCCAGTTCTGAATTTGCCGCGTTGGCAATGGCGTCAACATCCTGTTCGGTGATGTCGCCCTGACAAAGCTCGATCCGGCAGTCTCCGAATTGAACAAGCATGATAAGGTTTCCAGATTCCGTGGGTCGCCGTGCGGCGTGACGATCTTCGAGGTGTCGTAACCGTGTCTACTTCATTTGCAGCCACGATGAGTTTGCGGCCATGAGTTTACCGCCTGTTGGGATCTTCGACGATCCTCATTACCCTTTCGTGCTGAAGTCAGGAATTCCGAAGTTGTCTGGCATTGGCGTCAGAAAATGTGCCGAAATTCAAAAAGGCAGTGGTGACTCATGCGGCGATTGATTGTGGGTTGCGGATATCTTGGTCGGCGAGTGGCCGCTCGCTGGCGAACTGCGGGCGACGACGTCTTCGCGCTCACCAGGTCAGAACAGAACGCGGCGGAACTGCGTGCACTGGGCATCTCACCGATTCCTGGTGACGTAACCGACGCGGCCAGTCTGCAGTCGTTGCCTGAGTGTGACACGGTGTTGCACGCGGTCGGGTTTGATCGGTCGGCAGCGGCTTCCAAACGTGAAGTCTACGTTGACGGCCTGTCCAACGTGCTGAACCAAATGGCTGCGCGATGCGACCGTTTCATCCACATTTCAAGCACCAGCGTTTACGGCCAGCAGGATGGCGAGTGGGTCGACGAGGAGTCTGCCGCCGAGTCCGCAACAGAGAGCGGCGAAATCTGTATCGCCGCCGAGCAGCTCGTACGGGATCGGTATTCCAGTGCCGCAGTGAAAGGGCAGGAGACTGTGCTGAGGCTGTCGGGCATCTACGGCCCTGACCGTCTGCTGTCGCGCATTGATGCGTTGAAAAACGCTCAGCCACTGCCAGGTCCCGAAGATGGCTGGCTCAATCTGATTCATGTGGACGATGCCGCGGAAACCATCGTCACGTGTGCTGAGTCAAAGAGTCTGGCCGCGGTTTATCTGGTGAGTGACGACCGTCCGATTCTGCGTGGCGAGTATTACCGGTTGCTGGCGAAGCTGGTGAATGCTCCCCAGCCGACGTTCGATTCTGACGCTGTGGCTCGCCACTCGCGCGGCATCAACAAGCGGTGTCGGAACCGTCGGCTGCGCGAGCAGCTCGGAGTGGCTCTGCGATTTCCTGACATCGAAACCGGGCTGACCCACGCAGTGAATGCGTCCGAAATTTTGCAGGCTGAGTGAGCGGTCGTCGGTGCGTCGCCGAAAAGAATATCGATATTTCAACCGCATCCGGACGGTGTCAGGCCGAGAAGTTCAGCGAGAGTCCCGCTCCGCCAGCGCCACCTGCTGCAGCTGGAGCCTGGACTCCTGCCGGATCGACGGGTTGATGGCACATTCCACCTTGAGCGAGTCCTCCGGCCATCGCGAGTCCTGCCAGGAAACCGGCTGCTGCGCTGCCACCGGACTTATCGTCATCCTTGCCGTTGGCCGCGTTGGCCAGCATCAGAGCGATCAGGATTTCAGCCGAGCTGAAGTC
>JABMPE010000319.1 GCA_013203845.1 Rhodopirellula sp.
CCTGAAGCTCGGTCGCACCGACGACGCCCTCACGCAGTTTCAAGACGGGTTGAAGATCGCTCGCGTGCTGGCCGAGGCCGATCCCAGCGACGCCCAGAAGCAGCGAGATCTGGCAGTTTCATTCGAGCGGCTTGGGCAGGTTTCTCTTGCGGTCGGCAAGACAGATGACGCACTCAAGTACTTCAGCGACGAACTCGTCATCGCCGAGCGTCGTATGAAAGCCGATCCCTCTGATGTGGACGCGAAACGATTCACGTCAGTCGTTTACAACTTTCTCGGCGACGTGTTCCTGAAGCTCGGTCGCACCGACGACGCCCTCACGCAGTTTCAAGACGGGTTAACGATCCGTCGCGTGCTGGCCGAGGCCGATCCCAGCAGTGCGGAGAAACAGCGCGACTTGATGTTCAGCCACAACAAGCTCGGCGAGGTCGAGGTGCAGGCCGGACGCTATGAGACCGCCAAAGGACACTTCGAAAGCGGAATCGAGGTGCTCGACCGGATGATTGCCAACGGCCAGAACGTCGCCGCCTGCCAGCAAGAGAAGGCCTTCCTAGAACGTCGTCGGCAATTCTGCGGCTCGGCGTTGATTGCCACTGGCGACTGGGATGTCCTGCTTCAGCAACCCGCCGAGATTTTGCCAGTGCTGCTCACGACGCGCTGCACATTTCTGACACAACAGAAACGCACCGCCGACGTGGTTCAGGCGGCGGCGAAGCTGCGTGAACTGGCGGCCTCGGCGCAAGACGGTTCTGCGAACGAGCAGAAAGGCGGGATGCTCTACAACGCAGCTTGCGGTTACGGCCTGTGTGCGAAGCTGGCGGCGGGCTGGGACGGGAAGAGTCCCGCGTCGGGGGACCAGAATCCCGAGGCCGTCAAACTCAGCGTGGAGCAGCGGGCCGAGCGCGAGCGTTTCACCGCCCTCGCCCTGACCGCCCTGAAAGCCGCCATCGAAGTTGGCTTCGACAACTTCGACCACATGCAGCAGGACGCGGACCTCGCCGCCCTGCATGATTTACCGGAGTTCAAAGCTCTGCTGCCAAAATCCGAGTAGGGATTCCCTTTGGGGAAGTCTAATAAATCGTCAGTCCGCTCTTTCCGGCGGATGGGCGGTCCAGACGGCGGCAGCGGCGACGCCTGTAAGCGTGTGTTGAACGACGAGGGCAGCCGCAGCAGATAGCAGCCGGATAACAGAGGTCCTGGACATGACGGTAAGTCTCATGCGGAACTCCGAATTCAAGTCTCTGGTCAGATGGTCAGAATAGAAAGGCCTGTTCCCTTCAGCCACAAGCTGTTTGCCATCTCATCAGCCGGCAGGAACGGGCCATGCCGACTACTGACACCGCATTCTGACTTGGGCCGTGATGTTGATCGCCGTTGGCGTTCCCCGGCGGTCCGCGAGCGACATCCGATGGTGGAGACGGTGCTGGCGAGCTCAGAATTCAGCCGCGACGCGACTACCGTTCCGAGTTGTCGCTGGGCGCAGCGTTTCCATGACATCACTCAGCAACGGAACGAAGTCAGCCTGAAGCGATCATGAAGTCGCCAACCTCGTACTGCACCTGGATCTCACTGGTCGGCGTCCTGCCGTTCTGCCACAAAAAGTTGAGTGAACTCGCCGTTGCTTTTGTTGAAGTAGATGCGCTGGCCGTCGGCACTGAAAACCGGATGCGGGTGACTGACGCGCCACGAAGCGGCTCCCGGCATCATCTTGAAGCGGTCGATGACTTCAAACGACTAGATGTCGATCCGCCAATCGGCATCGCTTGGCGTTTGGGTTTTGTGGCAGACTTCCCAGAGTTTGTAGTTTCTCAACTGAGACAGGGAGGTCTCTCATGCCCGGCAAGGCGGCCAAGGTGGTCATCACGGAACGTCAGCAGGAGGTTCTGCTGACGATGAGTCGATCGGTCACGATTTCGTTTCAACTCCGGCAACGCGCTCGGATTATTCTGCTCGGCTTTGAAGGGCGGCTCAATTCCGAGATCGAAGATATCGTGGGGCTGGGGCACGATGCCGTCGGTCGCTGGCGGCGGCGCTGGCAGCAGGAGTTTGAACGGCTCACGCTGGTAGAAGGACTGGAAGAACCGGCCGATCTCAAACGGGCCATCGAAGAGGTTCTCTCTGATGAACAACGCAGCGGTCGTCCGTGTGAATTCACTGCCGAACAGCTCACGATGATCTTCGCCGTGGCTTGCGAGGCGGTGGAAGAATCCGGTCGACCGGTGGCTCGCTGGACGCAGCGTGAGATTATTGATGAGTGTATTAAACGTGGTATTATCAAATCGATCTCGACCAGCCACATGAGCACACTACTGGCCGAGGCACAATTGCAGCCTCACAAATCACGGTACTGGCTGAATACGAAAGAGACCGACCCGGAAGTCTTCCACAGGCAGGTGCAGACGGTGTGTGAGTGTTATCTGCAGGCTCCGGAACTGCTGGCTCAGTTTGATACGCACACGGTGTGTATTGATGAAATGACAGGCATCCAGGCCCTGGAACGCATCGCTCCGAAAAAACGATGCGGCCCGGGCGGCATGTGCCGCTTTCATACGAGCTGCCGCTCGGATCAGAAGCCGGGAGCGGGAGCTCCCACAAACCGACGGATGTCGGTTCGGTCTGGAAGAGCGGTTCGAGTTCGAATACATCCGCCACGGCACGTTGTGTCTGATCGCCAGTTTCGATGTGGTCAGCGGCGAGTCGGTGTCTCCGACAGTCGGCCCGACACGCACCGAAGAAGACTTTCTGGAACACTGCAAACGCACGGTGATGCTGCATCCGAATTCGTCGTGGCGTTTGATCATGGACCAGCTCAACACGCACGCCTCGGAGAGTCTCGTCCGGTGGGTGGTGACGATGGAAGAGCTGAAACTGTCGGTGGATGAACTGGGTGTCAAAGGCAAGTCGAGAATCCTGAAGTCGCTGGCGACTCGCCAAGAGTTTCTCTCATCGCCGGATCGTCGTCTTCGTTTTATTTATGTTCCGAAACACAGTTCCTGGCTGAATCAGGTGGAGATCTGGTTCAGCGTGGTGGTGCGGCGCGTGCTGAAGCGAGGAGAGTTCACGTCACTGGATGCGTTGCGGCAACGCCTGCTGGACTTTATCGACTACTTCAACCGCACGATGGCGAAACCATACCGGTGGACGTATACCGGTCAGCCGCTCACAACATGACGAATTGATCTTGACGGCTCACGATAGGCAAAATGAACAAGACGCAGCCAAAGCAGACTCGCATTCAACACTGCTTGGCGGATCGACATCGAGTGACGGGGGATTGTGGCTCTTTGCGGCCGCCACGCACGGAAAGACGCCGCGTTAAATGTGCAGAAGCGTGTTCCGTATTCGCGTCACCACTCCAATGTGAGTTTGCCTGTGGCAGCAGAATCAAGACCGCTTTCAAACAGAGCACGGGCGTTTTGGAGGTTCTTTTCGGCGTTCGCTTTGGCGGTGGCGATGCCGACAAACGCTTCGTCCAGGATGCCCACGATCCGCCGCTGTTCGGGAAGCGGGGGCATAAGCACGGCGAGATTCGCCAGCGATGAGGATGTGATGTTTGGAAAGGTCGATCCGGTGCCCAGATCGTAATTGTCATCGCGCTTGTAACGGATGAACCAATTGATCCACGGCTGATACTCTTTCGCTCGAATCGCGGCGACGCCACGCCCGATGCAGGCATCGAAGTCGGCAATGTTCATTCGGCCGGTTGTTGACCCGCGAACGCACAATATCAAATCGTTTTCTTTGCAGAGTTTGTTCGGCGCAGAGGTGAACTTGCTGCGAATGGTTTTCCCGAACGAACCCACGCTGAACTCAACTGGCCCATTTATTAAAGGCATCCCTTCACCGACGGCGTTGTAAGTATTGCCGGGTGAGCTCGTACCCATCGTGATTTCGCCAACCTCGTTGAGCTTTCGCGCATGCCAGCCGTTGCTCATAGCAGCCCCCGAATCGTCGCCAGCACTTCCGCGCTCTCGCCGTCAAGTGCCGCGATTTCGTCCATGATCTCCTGCGGTGTGCGATGCACGACTTCCTCGCCGCCGTTGGGGTTCTTCACCGACAGGTCGAACGTCGTCGGGTCGATGTCCTTCACGTTCACGGACCACGACTTATCCGAGTCGGCGAACTTCGTTTGCAGCTTGACGAACTCGGCCAGGTCGTCGTCGTAGAGTGGGTTGGTCTTGCCCATGTTTCGACCGGGGTCGAGCTGGTAGTACCAGACCTGGCGAGTCGGCGCGCCTTTCTCGAAG
>JABMPE010000006.1 GCA_013203845.1 Rhodopirellula sp.
CCATCAAGACGCTGCCGCCGGAAAAGATGGACAGGCCCGAGACAGTGGCTCGCTTCCACCGGGAAATGGAGGCCATTGGTCAGTTGGATGATCCGCATATTGTTCGGGCGCACGACGCGGGCGAAGTCGACGGCACGCACTACCTGGTCATGGAGTTCGTCGACGGCCTGGACCTGACGCAGCTGCAGGATCGCGTCGGTCCTCTGTCTGTTGCAAACGCCTGCGAGATCATCCGCCAGGCCGCGTTGGGGCTTCAGAGCGCCGCAAAGGCGGGGCTCGTGCATCGCGACATTAAACCGTCGAACGTGATGCTCACTCACAACGGCACGGTCAAAATCCTCGATCTGGGCCTGGCTCAGATCAGTTCGCTCACGGACCCGGTCGATCGGCCCGAGTTGACTTCCACCGGCCAGATCATGGGCACATTCGACTATCTGGCTCCCGAGCAGGCAACCGATACCAGAAACGTTGACATCCGCGCTGACATTTACGGACCCGGCTGCACGCTGTTCAAACTGCTGACCGGGCAGGCTCCGTACTGGAGCCCGGAACCGATGACGGCGTATCAGCGAATCCGGGCTCACCTCGAATCCCCGATTCCGTCGGCGACGGCCTGCCGGACGGATGTGCCCGCTGAACTCGATGTGCTGTTGTCAAAAATGCTGGCGAAACAGGCGGACGATCGACTGCAGACGCCGCAGGAACTTGTGACGCAGATTTCCACATTCTGTGCCGGCCACGATCTGCCGGCCCTGATGAAATCAGCCCATGCTGAAACCAACGCGAAAGTCGACACCGCCAGCGTGAGTGGCGCAACTGTGACGTTTAATTCGCCTGTCCCATCCGACGCCGCATTTTCCGTGAATCGTGACACTCTGATCGACGTGCCACCGTCCGCATCTGTCGGCACGTCGGCTTCCCTGCCACCGACCGTACAGGCTGCTGGCCGCCGCCGCCCAATCCTGCCGGCGGTTGTTGTGTTCACGCTCGCCGCCGGTCTGGTGGCGTACTTCGCCGGCCTGCTGACGTTCTCGGTGAAAACAGACGGCGGGACGATCGTACTGGAATGCGATCCCGCCGCGCTGCAGGGAGCGAAGATTGCGATCGATGGTCAGGAAGTCCAGGTCACACTGGCCGGTGACAATCAGCCGGTCACGATCGGTGTTGATAAGAAGCGTGGCCAACTGCAGATCACAAAGGCCGGCTTCAAGGTCTTCGACTCAAAATTCGAAATCGCTGTCGCTGACAACGAACAGTCCATCAAAGTGCATCTGATCCCGCTGGAGCCGGTGGTCATGCAACCGCCTGGAGATCAGGACCGCTGGCTTCCCGGACCGAGCGAAAACGTCCTGCCCGGCCTGATTCCCCGCCCGGCGTCGTTCCCCGGCATCAAACGATGGCAGATCGAAACGATACTGCCGCGTACTCAAATCCTCTGCGGCACCTATAGTCCGGACGGGCGGCTGATCGCCTGTGGCACGGAGTCAGGGTATGTCCGCATCTACGACGCGGAGTCGCTTAAACTGCTCGACGTTCTACCCGATTCCACAGAGAAAGTTCTCGCTCTGGCCTGGAGCCCTGACGGGCAATGGCTCGCTTTCGGCGGTGAGGAGTTCGTTGTCCGCCTCTGGCATGTCTCAGAAAAACGGTTGGTGCAGATTCCAGTTAAAAATACAGGAAGGACACCATGCACCGCGATCAGCTGGGCAAAGGACAGTACCCGTTTTGCCTTTGCGAATGGTTTCACGATTGACATCTGTGATGTAGCCGGTCAGCGCACGAGGTCGCTCCCTGCAAATCATGTCCGGGCCATCGCGTGGAGCCCGGACGGCGAAACGCTGGCAGAGGGCGATTTCGATGGAACAGTCCGCTTATGGAGTTCCAAAGGTGAGGACTTTGTCGCAGGCCCGGTTGTGGAATCGACGGAGCGGATTGGTTGCATTGCCTGGAGTCCCGACAGCCAGCATTTCGCGACGGGACATCACTCCGCCACTATTCGTCTGTGGAATAAGGATGGCACTCCCTTCGACACGATTGAAACGGAAGAACCGCAGACTAACTCACTGACTTGGAGTCCTGCGGGAGATGTTCTCGTCTCTGGAGGAAATCGGGTCGCAATTCATCACTTGGACGACCCGGTAAGGTCGCAGGTTTTGCCACCCAGCGCGACGCCTTCGATTGTCTGCTGGCATCCTGAAGGCAAACGCTTCGCCTGTGTCGATGGACGCAGATCGATCTCAATCTGGCGTCCCGATGGAGTGCAGCTGAAACGGGCAACTGGACATATGGATCTGGGTGATAAGAAGCAGCCCATGTGGAGCCGTGACGGACAGTTCCTTGCTGCCAGCGGAGATGCCCTTAATCAAACTCGCGTGTGGTCAGTGGATGGCCAATCAACGACCGTGATCGCAGGTGGCTTTCCCATCGCGTGGCATCCGCATGAGAACAAGATCATAGCCCGAGGAGATCAATGGGGATTTCAGGAGTGGGACTCACAGGGCAAGTCACTCGGCACGCTGATTCCATCTCGCGACTTCGCGTCATCGTCTGTTGCCTGGAGCCCTGACGGCAAGCAAATCGCAGTCGGTCATGACAACAGTGGCGTCATTGAGATTTGGGAACCTCGTGGCAAACGAGTTGCAGATTTGAAGTTACCAGAACCTCAAAGAATTCACTGCATCGACTGGAAACGGGACGGAACGGCCCTGGTAAATGGCGGGCGCTCAGCATGGATTTGGGAACCTGTTAGGACTCACGAGCCGGTAAAACAACTCGAAGGGACTGGCTTCTATTCAATTAAGTGGAGTGCTGCTGGCGATCGCCTGGCCGCGACCCCTGGCAATTCAGGGATCTGGAGTTTAGACGGGAACCGTGGACCAGAGTTCGAAGGTCCTCGTGGGGGAGATTATTCGGTCGACTGGAATCCTGACGGAAAACGTCTGGTCACCGGGAGTTCTGACCGCACCGTGCGAATCTGGTCCGACGAGGGAATATCTCAAGCGGTGCTTCGCGGCCACCAGTCCGTGGTTTGGAATGTTGATTGGAGCCCCACCGGCTCGCACATCGTATCTGGTGCGTCGGACGCTACTGTCATCGTCTGGGATCCAGAAACAAACGAAGCCGTGTGGGTGGGAGTGCAGCTTGGCACGGGCGACTCGGCCACGTTCAGCGCCGCCGGCAAGGTTCTCGACGGTTCTCCCGAACTCATCGAAGAACACTTCGTCTACATCGTCGAAAACGAAGACGGCCAGCAGGAACTGCTCAAACCCTCCGAGTTTCAGAAACGCGTCCAGTCAGAGCGTGCAACCGACCCGCACCGCGCGCTGGCCGAATGGGTCATCCAACAGGGGGGGAGTGTGGGTGTTTTTCTGAAGGACAGAATAGGTGAGATTCCTGTCGAGAAGGCGTCAGACCTTCCGGTAGAAACATTCACGACCAATATCATTGTCATCGATGGCATCGCCACTTTTGGCGACGCGCAAGTCGCCCAATTGGCGAAGCTGAGTCGAGCGACTGGCAGGACAGTTGAACTTCAGTTGAAAGACACGTCGGTCACTGACGCCGGATTGCGTCACCTCGAGAGTGTGGAGATATGCCACTTGTACATTTATCGTTCGCCGGTCACTGATGGGGGGCTTGCCTCACTGAAAAAAGTAAGGGGACTTAACGCCCTCGGGCTCGCCGGCGAAATGGCGACCAGTCGCGGGATGGAGACGATCACCCACATCCCAGGAATTACACGACTGAGCCTTAGTGGATCGGGGATTGACGACGAGGCATTGAAGGAACTCCAGAGGCTTCCCAGGCTCACATCTCTCAGCATTCCCAGCACAAAAATCACAGATGCCGGTCTGGAGTATCTGGTCACGCACCAGAACCTGACCGGTCTCCAGCTCATGCATTGCCCGGTTGGTGATGTCGGTATGCAACACGTTCGAAAGCTGAAGAACCTGACCAGCCTGGAATTGCAGTACACCATGGTCACAGATACTGGTCTGCGGTCGCTGGCCGCGCTGTCCAAGCTCAAAAACTTGTCGCTCAATCGATGTGATGTTTCCGATGCTTCTCTGGGTCACCTCAGTGAATGGTTTCCTGACCTCGAAGCCATGTTAAGTATTCAAGCGACGAAAGCTGGGGACGGCGCACTGAAAAGCATCGGTCAACTTCGAAAGCTCAAAGTGCTGTATGCCAATGGGACTGACATTGCGGATGCAGGCCTGAAGCACCTTGAAAACCTGCGGCAACTGGAACTACTCCACATACAAGGCACACAGGTCACCGAGGCCGCCGTCCAACGGCTGCACGCCGCCATCCCGCAGTGCCGCATTCACTGGGACGGCGGTGAGATCGTGCCGACGAACACGCCCGACCCGCACCGCGCGCTGGCTGAATGGGTGATCAAACAAGGCGGGAGTGTTGATGTTCATCACGGCGAGCACGGCCAGCAATTGGATCGACGCGTCGCGAAGGTCCAGGACCTACCTGTCTCGTCTGTCACTGTGGGCGGTGTTCACATTGTCGATGTCGCGGACTTTGGTGATCAGCAACTGATGGAGTTTGCGGAATTGCGTCGAGCAGCCACCGGATTGACTGAGCTGTATCTGTGGGACACGTCCGTTACGGATGCCGGACTCCAATACCTTCGTGGCTTGGAGCTGGGAATACTGTCTTTATCTGGTCGTCTTATAACGGACGCAGGCCTTTCACCCTTACAAGAGATCCGCGGGCTTGGTTCCTTGGGACTTAGCTCGACTTCGATCACCAGCGAGGGAATGAAAACGGTTGCACAAATGCACGGACTTGTCTCGTTGAATCTGTATGCGACCGCAGTCGACGACGAAGCTTTACTTGAATTGCGACGGTTGCCCAATCTTCAGGTGATCACCCTAACTGAAACAAAGGTGACCGATGCCGGAATGGCATTGTTGGCCGCGCACCAGAATTTGACGCTTCTCCAGCTTATCAATTGTGATGTGGGTGATGCTGGAATGGTGCACGTTCGAAAACTCACAAACCTGACGTCCCTGGAATTAGCGGGGACGCGAGTCACCGATGTCGGTCTGCGATCGCTTTCTCCGCTGACGAAGCTCAAAAAGCTGGGGTTCAACAGTCCTGATGTTTCGGATGATTCCCTCAGTCAGGTGGGTGAATGGTTTCCCAACCTTGAAGACGAGTTGAGTATTCAAGACACAAGAGCTGGGGACGAAGCGTTGAAAAGTATCGGCCAGCTTAAGAAGCTCAAGGTACTCCGTGTAAACTCGACCCGCATCACGGATGCCGGTTTGAAGCACCTTGAAAACCTGACACACCTGGAGTCTCTCGACGTACAACGCACGCAGGTCACCGAAGCCGCAGTCCAACGGCTGCACACCGCAATTCCGCAGTGCCGCATTCACTGGGACGGCGGAGTCATTGAGCCCACAAAGTCTGTTGAGTAGGCCGCGTGAAACGCGGCGAGGATGTTTTCTTGTTTATCCGTCCGTCTCACCGACCTGATGCTGAAATTCTGCCGCATTGCATGCGGCCTACTTTCGGCGCGAACCAACGCGTCTCTACTTCGTTGCAATTCGATACAGGTGCGTTTTCGTGCGGATAATCAGCGAGTCTTCGTAGACAGCGGGTGAGGCCATGCAGCCGTCGTTCAGTTTGTTGCTGGCGAGCAGTTTATACTGAGTTGGATCGGCAGCGATGACTCGGGACACGCCATCGTCTTCGTCGAACAGGTAAATGCGACCGTTTGAGTAGATCGGCGAGGCGCTGTGGCGACCTTCGATGCGCTCGGTCCAGACGGGCTCTCCGGTTTTGATGTCCAGGCACGACGCCACGCCTTTGTCATTGACCATAAACAGGTGGTCGCCCACGATCAGTTGCGACGGACGCGTCGGCGTTGACTTGGCACAGGTCCAGGTCACGTGCGTGTCGGTCACGTTGCCGCTTCCGTCGGGACGGACAGCGAGCAGTCGCTTGCCACCTTCCAGGTTGATAAACACGTGCCCGTGGCTGTAAAGCGGTCGCGCCGCCGCGTTATAGCCGCCGTGATAAACGGTCCACAGTTCTTTACCGTTCAGCGGGTTGTACGAGATCGTTGCCACCGCCGCCGGGCTGACCATCTGCAGCAGACCTTCGTGTTCGAACACCAGCGGCGTGCAGTACGCCTTCTTCGCGTCGCCCTTGTCGGTTCCGTAGTCAATGGTGCGGTCCGTCTTCCAGACAGTCGAGCCTGTTTCCTTGTCGAGAGCGACGACGTACTGATAGTCAGCTCCGTCAAAGTTGATGATGACCATGTTTCGGAAAATGATCGGCGACGAACCCGGACCTCGCAGATGGTCACATGGCAAATCCTGACGAGACCACAATGTCTTACCGGTTGCCGTATCCAGACACGCTGTGCCGGCGCTGCCGAAATGAACCCAGACTCGGTCTTCTTCGACCACCGGAGTCGGACTCGCATAACTGTTGTAAGGAATGCAGAACATCGGCTCGGCAATGTCGAACACCTTCACGTCGTGCTGAATCTTTCCCGTCTTCGCGTTGACGCAAACGGCGAACAGTTCTTTGCCGTCAGGAGTCGCCGTCGTCATCCAGATCTGGTCTCCCCAGACAACCGGAGACGACCAGGCCTTGCCGTGAATCGGAGTTTTCCAGGCAACGTTCTTGTCTTCGCTCCATTCCAGCGGCAGGTTGTCCGACGGAGAGTACCCATTGGTCATCGCTCCTCGGAACTGGTTCCAGTAGTCGGCACTCTGCACACACGGTGCCACCAGCGTGAAGACAAGTAATGTTAAAACGAAAAGTCGCATTTGGAAATTTCCTGGTTGAGGCCGCTGTTTTTACCGTCGAAGTTTGATTGGAAATTCTGGAAGGAGCTGAAACAGGAGAGGGCAGGAAAACAGAGTTTACGTTGATCCCGCGACTCTGCTCACTTCTGTTCGAAGAATACAGAACTTCGAGTTTGTCACTTTTGGTTGGATGCCGAGGAGAATCGACGTCGCTTTCAGAATTGAAGGGAGCATTGCGACCTCTCATCCGACAAGGACGTCGATCATGGAACTTTGTAGCAGCTTTCGGACATTGTTCGAACCGTTCCCGGCAAGTTTCTCGAGACCGTGTTTTTCGTTGTGGACGACGCTGATGTTCAGCCAGAACCGGGATTTTTGAGGCAGCCACTGAGCTTCGGCCAGCAGTGCGCTCATGTGGCTGTCGCAAGAGTCACCGATTGCGATTGACGCTTCTGGCCAGGATGCAGGACAAATCCCGCATGTTCGAACTCCTGCTTGCCTGTGTGCTGTCTGACCTGCCGGACCTGCGGTCATTTCCCGGTGTGGAATCGGTGAAAGTGGCCGTCGAATGCCCCGCTCCGAAACTGACAATCGTCCACGTTCGCGACTGGCATTTCATTGAGTATGCGGAGTTCAAAGCCGACGTTGAGGACGAAGTCGGCGCTGATCAGGTGCCTGGTCAGTATCTGGTTTTTGCTCGCGAGGTGCAGGCCATTCAGGATCAGCAGGAGCTGTTTCTGAACGCGCTGGCGGGCGCAGGGCATCGTGACGTCTGGATCGAAGGACTGATCCCGGAATTCGAACGAGTCTTTCTGCACATCTGCCACGCCGCCGCTCGGAACGGGCTGTACGAGAGTCCGAATCCGATCAGCGTTGGAGCCGCCGCCAGACTGTTTGTGAAACAGCAGATTCGAGTCCACGCGCTGGACACCGACCAGGGCCTGCGACTGACGATGCCACTGGATGCTGCCGGCAAGTTGCGCGAGGTCTCCGACTCAGACATTGAGAAACGCGAGAACCTGATGATGCAGCAGCTTCGCAACCACCAGGGCGTTGCCATCGTCGTCCTCGGCGGTGCTCACGACCTGAGCAACAACGTACCCGCGGGAGTCAAACTCGTCGTGGTCACCGTCAAAGGCTACCGCCAGGCCAGCGGCGAATGAGTCTGCAGCAGGGATAGTTGCAGGCAGACGCCGTTGATGATTCGACCTTTGGAACCGGAAAACAATGACGGCCAGATTCGATTGAAGAAACAGGTGAGCATGGCCAGGTCGTGTCGTGACGGGATGCCTCATCGTTCGTGTACGATCAGGATCGCAGCGTCCTGTGTGGTCGAAAGCTGATGACGCGACATCCTGTGCCTGCGGCACCCAACTACAAGTGGTCGGGCCACCCGGCGGGGCGCGGACAGCTATGGCTTGTTGCGCTGAGCCGCTTCTTCGGCTCGAATCTTCCTCGCAGAGATGCTGCGAAATTCCCAGGGCAGCTTTGTGTTCTCTGGCAGTGAATTGAGTACGTCCTGCAGAGCAGCGCGGGAACTAGCTGTTGCTGTCTCTGCCAGCCGCGGCGAGGCGGCCGTTGATCCGGCCACCGATACACTGAAACGCATTCTGGTCAGTTCCGTTATCCGTTCCGTTGTCGACGGCGACGAAAATAATTGTGTTCTCGCGCTGGCCGCTGTCCTCGAGCGACTTCACCAGCCGTCCAATCAGATGGTCCATGTAGCTGAGCATTCCGGCGAAGAGTTCGCGGGACGACAGATTCTGGCCCTTGTTGTGCGGTGTCTCGACGACGGGAATGTGCGTCAGAATCGTCGAGTAGTACGCGAAGAACGGCCGGTCGCGTTTTTGCCCCATAAAGTCGATCAGATGGTCCGTGAAGACGTCCGGTCCGAACTTGCCCGTCGTTTCGAGACGCTCGCCATTGCGGAGGACGTACGCGTCCCAATAGCGGTTCTTGTGAGCCGGGTGTCCCTTCCTGCCTTCAGGGAACAGGCAATAGTCGTCGAAACCGTGCTGATTGATCGCGTCCTTCTGCTCAGGATCGAACAGGTCGTTGACCTGCCACTTGCCCGAGATACAGGTGTCGTAGCCGGCCGATTTCATCACGCGGGCAACGCAGACTTCGCGATTCCAGTCGAAATAGCCGCCGCCGTAAATCGCCGGATCGTGATGCGTGTGCCAGCCGGTGCGGAACGGGTAGCGGCCGGTCAGCAGCATGACGCGTGTCGTGCTGCAGGCCGGTGTCACATAAAAGTTGCGGAACTTCAGGCCGTTGCGAGCCAGTCCGTCGATCACCGGCGTCTGGTCTTCCGAGCTGCCGTAGCAGCGAAACCAGTCCTTACCAACATTGTCGAGCAGAATAAAAAGCACGTTCGGCCGCTACTCTGCAGCCTCAACATCGCGTGCAGAAGGCAGCAACGCGAACGCGGCAGTCATGACGAACAGTAATCGGAAACGCAGATTGCAATTCAGTGCGGACACGCTGCTGACTCCTCAGTCCAGACACATACAACAGAACGACGGACGACGATTCAGACTGTAGTCGAAAACACGGGCAGCGTTCTTGCTTGCGCGTCATCAACAACTGTTCGACTTCAGCAGCGAGTGGCAGCGACGACGCGGTTTCGGAGAACACCGATCTCGTCTGCTTCGAGTTCGATGACATCGCCTGGCTGGAATTCGCCATCCACGGTAAACAACCCGATCATCCGATCGTTGACGTCAGCCATCTTTGACTCGCCCGGAAGTAAATCGTCAACGAGACAAACCATTTGAAACTGTCCCACGCGTTGCTCCAGAAAACTTCAGGTCAAGGCAGAGGAAAGCCAATCAATTACCTCCGCCTCAGAACAACATCGATCTGCAATGCCCCGGGAATGAAAACCTGTCGCACATCGATTTTCGACGTCTTCAGCGACCGGAAGTTTTGGCCGAAGCCGAATCAACAAGCCGCATCTGCGCCATTTGCGGACCTGAACTGCCGCCCCATGAGAACAATCACATTTGTCGAAAGCGGAAATTTTTGACAATTCACTGCAAATAGTTCGTTGACTGCTGAAAAAATCCCCTGTACCTTGACAAATCCAAATCCACTGATGCGGCGATCTAAAAGCCGCGCAAGTAAGCACATCTATACAGACCGCATCTTTAAAAACACGATCAAGACGAGAGAACCTGTGAGCTTCAGCATCATGCCGGAGTCAGCGGTAATTCTGTTTCACTCTTCTTCCTTTCTATCGTGGAGTATCAGTTATGCAGAGACACATCTTAAGGCGACGAGGATTTACACTCATCGAGCTACTGGTGGTTATCGCGATCATCGCCATCCTTGTCGCGTTGCTGTTGCCCGCCGTGCAGCAGGCTCGCGAAGCGGCTCGTCGAGCGCAATGCAAGAGTAGAGTAACGTGAAGCAGATCGGGATCGGCCTGCACAATTATCATGAGACTCACGGAATGTTTCCGCTTGAAGCGATCTGGACTCGTCCTCCAAGCGGCGGTCCTGCATCAAACTTCACGTGGATTACGATGATTCTTCCACATCTTGATCAGGCTGGACTGTACAACGAGATTAACTTTGACAAGCCGATCTTCGGGCAAAACACTGCTGCACCCGCGAATAAACCAATCCGAGGAACTACGATTCCAGCGCTCATCTGCCCTTCTTCTCGGGACGTCAGCGCAAACACTCATGGTTTCTCAATCACCTGTTACGCTGGTGCTGAGGGATGGGACTGGTGGGACCGAGGTTCCGAAGTTTATGGTGGGGTCTTTACTCTGGGTAAAGGTCGAAGAATGAAGGACATCTCAGATGGCACGTCGAACACGATTGCAGTCGGTGAAGTTCGCTCGGACGGACTTCAGCGCCAGCCAGGCTCGACTCACTACAACGGAGGTACGGGCGTAGCGCGAGGAGACAACGGCGTTATGCGGACAGCCTTGGTTGCGACGGGAGTCCACCCGACGATTGCCGCTAACACGGGACGCACAATTAAAGGTCCTTTGCTTCGAGCTGATGCCGGAAGTGGGAGCGTTTCAGCAACTCAGGCTGCGGGATGGTGGGGTGCCTGGGCGAATCCGTATTGCTACAAACCAACCTACGTCTCGCACTACGCGATGAACAACGACTGGCCCGGAGCCAGCTCGCCTCATGTTGGTGGTGCTCACTTTCTGATGGCTGATGGAGCCGTCAAATTCATCTCCGACGGTATTTCGATCGGTGGCAGCGGCGGCCCTCCTGACGATTCCCTGGGCCGGTATGGAAACGTTTGGCACGCGTTGCACACGGTAAGAGGGCATTCTGCTGAGGTAATCGTTGGCGGTGCAGACTTCGAATAGATAGTGAGTCATACTCACACTTAAGTGAAACTGGTCACGCCGTTCAATCTTCTGGGCGGCGTGACTTTAAGTTGAAGGTCGAGTTCGAGCGTTCTGTACGTGCTGTTGATAGATGGTTTACTTTCTTCTCTAGCTAATGTTGTATTCGTCGGTTTTAGACTGTGCTGAATTAGACAACAAACTGCTCAACTACAAACGAACATCATTAAGGACAGAGATCAATGGTACGAAGTGTCACTTGCCTGCTAGTCGCATGCGTGATTTCCGGCTGCGGGGGAGGATCTGAGCCAAGGGTTGAAACATTCCCTGTTTCCGGTTCACTGTCAGTCGATGGCAAACCATTTGGTCCTGCCCTGCTTAGCCTGGACTCACTGGATGGTTCGCTGCCGTCGGCGTCAGCCAAGGTTTCAACTGACGGTAAGTTCGCACTCTCAACCTATGAGCCAGACGATGGCGCAGCGGCAGGAGAGTTCAAGGTATCGTTGTTGATGGACCCAATGGCAGAACCATTTCGTGACATCCCGCCTCTAAAGCCAGCGTCTGCCACAATCAGCAAACCTTCTGAAGGTCAGGGCTTCGTGCTTGACTTGACGCTGGAGACTTCAGGTAAAGTGAGTGGCTCAGTACCATCTGGAGGCGCAGAGGTTGTGCCTGAAGCACCGTCGGTCGTGGGGCTGCCATCCGCTGGAGGCATTTAGACTGAACTGCAACAGTGAGCTTAGTCATGACCACCGGCAGAGCCGGTCGCTTAACGATGAGTTAGAAACACTGCTGGAAGAAATCGACGCGTGGTCTCACTCGACATGGACAGCATTCAGCGTGGAGTCGACTGGCAATTCAAAATCGATGACGCCCGCTGCAAACTCAAGTCTGCCTACCCAGGATTCTGCTCTGACAAGGCATTAGTGAAGGCTCCAGCAGGGTAGCCCGCTTATCGGTTGGGTCGCGCAGTGACAAGAGGACTCATCCTCAGCAAACAACACCGGTGACGGTTTCGGAACCCGGGCAGGTGAGCCGATGCCGTTGATATTCGGTCATGACCAATTCGATTACTGGCAGTTCCCAGACCTGATGCCGCCGCGGTTCGGCTCTGTTCCCGTCAGGCCGGTCCCACAGCGACGGCAGTGTTCCGGATGCAGCGGGAGGACTTCTGAGCAGAGTTCCACGGGCACCAGTTCACAAACCTTCCGCGGATGTCCCTGCTGTCCGCGATGAGTCCCGTGGTGCGGGCGTTTCTTCTTCGACTTCGGTTTCGGCCTGGCCGCCGGTCGGGCGTAAGGATGCACGGTCGAAGGCGGCACCGAAAAATTCTGCGGTGTGAGACTTTTCGTCAATCGTTTAACCGGGCGGCGGTCTGGAAAGGTCGGGCTCTGGTTCAATGGGATTGCTGCGTTCGGAAATCTCAGTCGCAAACCGGCAACTGAGAGCCTGCCGAATGAACGAGTGAGTCAGTGTCGGCGAACTTTCAATAGTTGCTGGTCGATCGTGGCTGAGATCAGCCGAGGAATGGTTTCAGCTCGTCGTAATGGCTGAAGACGTTGTCGATGTCTGCCAGTTCGATCGCCGCGGACTTGTACCATCGCGCGAGAATCTGAAGGTCCTCGATGTCTCGCTGATCGATTTCGGGAGGCACGTCCAGCGGCAGGTCCAGGCTCAGCCCTGCATCTGTCGGGCGCGATGTCATGCGGACGTTGGGGTCATTGAGAGAAATGACTTTCATAGCGAACTCCGACTCAGTGATGAAGGTTCCAGGTTGAAGTCTCAAGAGGCGTAACGTTGTGATTCATCGTTGCGTTGCAGAGTTCAACTTAGGTCTTCGTTTTCGTACGAGTCGGAAGCCGCTCCTGGAAATGGCGTCGCGGAGGTGAGTTTCCTCGGCTTGCCCAACGCAACATGTCACCGTTTCGCGGCGTGTGTTCTGGAGTTTTCGTGCCATGACTGGCGGACACGAACAGCCGCTGCAACGTGTCAAAGTGGTCGCGCCTTCCTGAGCGAACACTTTCGTTGAGACGCGGAGGCAAATTACTGGATTCAATCGGCACGTTTTCGGCGTGCGTCGTTTCCAGTGTCCGCCGTCGACAGCAATTGCTGGTTGTGGCGGCGAAACGGCGATCCAGGCTTTAGCTTTCGAGCCTCATGGCAGTAACATAGGAGATCGTTGATTTGATGCCCGATCGGCTTCGCGGGCAGGGGTCACTGGTTTCTCCGAGTACTGATTTCTGAGGCAACGAAGAAATGGATCAGGTCTTTGAAGGCACTCCAAAAGCCGAGATTGCAATCGACGGACATCGTGTGACGCGAGGCCACGTCAGCAACGACTGGGGTTCGAAGCTGCAATGGGTCATCCGTCGAGATGGCAAAGACATCGCAACCGTGCCGGCTCGCATGGAGACCAGCTACGAACACGACGACAAGACGCCCGGCAAGTACGAGATCGTCCTGCAGCATTTCAAGTATGTGAATTACCGGAAGGATGCGAAGGGCGACTACACCGAGAGCAAGTTCATCGATATCTCGAACGCGGTCTCCTACACAATCTGATCGGCTCTCTGTTTCGGGGTGAGACGAGTTTGCCCTGTCGGAATGTCAGCACAACGGATGGCTCATTCTGGAACCTCGACCTTCAAAGACCTGACCTGCGAAACCTGCAGGACGTCCGCTCAAAAAGGAATCGGCAATGCTTCACGTTGGAAATGAAAACGTCGCGCTGTGCAGCGGGATGCGTCGTCGCAGTTTTCTTCAGGCGGGCGCTGCGGGAATGACGGGACTGTCGCTGCCGAATCTGTTGCAGCTCGAAGCGCTGGGCGCGGTTGATTCGTCGAAGTCAAAGATTCGGAACTGTATCACGCTCTTTCTCGTTGGATCTCCAGGTCACCTGGACACGTGGGATATGAAACCGGAAGCTCCGGAAGATATCCGGGGCGGCTTCAAACCAGTGAACACGAACGTGCCCGGTATCGATATTTGTGAGCACTTTCCGCAGATGGCCAGGATGATGGACAAGGTCGCTCTGATCCGCAGTCTGCATCACAAGACAGGTGCGTCTCACGAGAACGGTCAACGCTGGATGATGTCCGGCCACGACTTCAATGCGGACAGCATGCAGCCCTACATGGGCTCGGTGGTTTCACGAGTATTCGGGCCCAAAAGTAATCTGCCGGCGACCGTCATTCTGCCGGACAAGATTGGCAATACAGGGACGGCCACGCCTCACGGCCAGGAAGCCGCGTATCTGGGCAGCGGGCATCAGCCTTTCATGCTGGGCGGTGATCCCTCGCGAGCAGACTTCAAAGTGGCGAATCTTCAGCCGCCCGCTGGGCAGACGGAATTTCGGATCAACGCGCGTCGTAACATTCTCAAAGAACTGGACACGTTGCAGCGCCGCGCCGAAACGAACTCGACCGTTCAACGGGACACGGCGTACGCGCGAGCTTTCAATCTGCTGACGTCGCCCGAATCCAAACAGGCATTCGACTTGTCCGAAGAGCCCGACAAACTGAGAGATCGCTATGGGCGCAGCACGTTCGGTCAAAGCTGCCTGATGGCGCGACGGATCATTGAACGCGGCTCGCGATTCGTGACAGTCAACCACTTCGACACGGTTTTCAACATCGCCTGCTGGGACATGCACGCCGACGGCGGCGGGCTGAACAACACGCACAAAGACTACGAGTACCTGCTCTGTCCGCAGTTTGATCAGGCCTTCACGGCGCTGGTCGAAGATCTCGAACAACGAGGTCTGCTGCAGGAGACGGTGATCGCCGTGCTGAGTGAGTTTGGTCGCACGCCAAAGCTGAACCCGCGCGGCGGGCGAGACCATTACCCCTCGGCATGGACCAACTTTCTGTGTGGAGCCAACATCAAAGGCGGGCAGGTCATCGGTTCGACCGACCGCATTGGAGCAGCGCCGCATGATCGACCGATTCTTCCGCCGCAGATTGTCGCATCGATTTACCACGCGATGGGAATCGACCTCGAAACAACCATGATGCCTGGTCCGGGCGGTCGACCGGTTCGATTGATCGAAGCGGAGCCGATCTCCGAGCTGTTCTGATGGCTGTAATTCTGATGGCTGTAATTCTGATGGCGCACCGATGCGGTCTCGTTTTGAGGTCGCATCAAAAGGTCGCATCAAATGGAGAAAACCGCGGACGGATTGATCAACGCAGTGGCTCTTTTAACCGGTATGTGATGTCTCAGATATTTCGGCAACTGGCGGATCGGGGTTTCGCGGTTCGATGCGTTCTCGTCGCGTCGTGCATTTTTGCGCTGGCGGTGAAACTCGACGCTGCGCCAACAATCCAATCGCTCAGTGTCAGAGGTTTGCAGGTTAGCGGGACGACGACGATTCGCGTCACAGGCACCGATCTGTTACCGAATCCGCGGCTGCTGCTGTCCGTGCCAATTGCAAAGCAAACCGTGAAGCCGAACGCGACAGCAACTCAGGTCGAGTTTGACGTCACGCTGGATGGAAGCGTCTCGCCAGGAATTTACAACCTCTGGGTAGTCAGCGATTCAGGAGCCACGCCGACGGCCATTGTCGCTGCTGACCAACTGCCGAATCTGGCTTTCGGCCCCGAAGTGCCATCGCTTCCCGCGTCCTTGCACGGAGTCGTTTCCGGCAGTCAGAAACTGCGAACGGTGTTTTCTGCGACCAAAGGCCAGGTGGTGCTGCTGGAAGTTGAGAGTCAGCGTCTGGGCGGCAAGCTGCGTCCCGTCCTTCACATTTACGATAGCGCGAACAAGCACTTGCAGTGGTCGCTCCCGTCCTCGGTTTTGCGAGGCGACACGCGGCTGCAGTTCACCGCGCCGGCAGATGGCAAGTACACGGTCGAGCTGCATGACCTGCAGTATGCGGCTCCCGCTCCAAATTACTTCCGATTGAAGATCGGGGCCTGGCAGTACGCCGATCTCGCCTTTCCGCCCGCGGTCGAACGAGCGAATCCAGCTCAGGTCGAACTGATCGGGAATCTGGCGGTCGGGCACAAGGTTGCCGTGGTGCCGAACGAATCGCCGGAGGCTCCGCCTGTCATGATGAACGCCGCCAGCGGAGCGTTCCGTCCGTCGGTCCTGATCAGTGACATCACGGAATTGGCCGAAGCCGCACCGGCGGAAGGTCTTCAGCAGCTTCCGGCCGTTCCCTTCGGAATCAGCGGGCGACTGCTCAGCGAAGGCGAGCAGGATCGGTACAAACTGACGGTCACTGCCGGAGCCAAACTTCGCTTCAAAGTTTTCGCCGATCAGTTGGGCGCTCCCATGGACGCTGTCCTGCAGATCCTGAACGAGCAGGGTGGGCAGCTGGCGATCAATGACGACGTCGCGGGTTCCGCGGATCCCAGTCTCGATTACGTGATTCCGGCTGATACAACGAACGTCGTGCTGGCCATCAAAGAGGCCAACGGAATCGGCAGTCCGAATAATGTCTACCGGATTCACGTCAGCGACGTAACCAACGAAGCATCGACGAGCGATTTCCAACTGAGCATCGCCGAGCAGGAGCAGAGCGTCACGGCTGGTGAGCATCTGGTCGTCAAGGTGATCGTTGAGCGCGTGAATTATGCCGGGCCGATCCGGCTGCAATTCGACTCGTTGCCAGACGGAATACAGACACAGGGAGCGATGATCGCCGCCGGTGCAGACTCAACACTGTTGACTCTGCATGGTGCCGGGCTGGCCACCAGTCACGCGTTAACGTCTCTGCGAGGCGTCGCTGAGATCGCTGATCGCAAAGTGGTTCGATACGTGACTGGGGCGACGCATCCGTTAAGCAGCATGCAGCCGTGGCTCGGTCGAGAATTAGCGCTGGCTCTGGCTGCTCCATCAGAAGTCGACTTTGACTTCGGTTGGGGGCGAATCGATGCGGATACTCAGCTGGCTCTCGGTGGCAAACTGGATGTGCCGCTGCAGTTCTTCCGCCCAGCCGGATCCGATGGCCCAGTCCGAGTGACCGTGGTATTCAGCCAGAAGCCCATCCTGGTAAATGGCAACGTGGACGCGAACCGGACGATGCGTTCCGAAACCAATCAGCCAGTTGAAATGGCCGTGGACGCAACGGCCCAACAGGCATGGGACGCGAAGCTTGCCGCCGACAAATCGCTTGCTACAGCGACGACTGCTCAGGTAACGGTCGCCCAGACGACGGTCAGAGCGACGGCTGATGCAGAAGCAAACCTGAAGACCGCAGTGGCCCAGCTGACCGCCGCAATGGAAGTGGCAAAGCTGGCAGAAACTCAGGCCAAAGCAGCGACCGACACGGTCGCCGCATCCAGCGTGGTTCTGGCAAAGGTGATTGCAAAAGTGCAGTCTGTCGCGACCGCCAACAACACGGCTGCGGGAGACACGGTGAGTAAGTCAGCGGAAGCTGTCGCCGCGGCAGCTGCGGAATTGCAGGCCGCCGCAGCAAGCAAAGCCAACGCGCAGAAAGCCGCCAGTGCTGCCGCCGCGAAGTTCAAAGAAGCAGGCCTCGCTGTCACAATGGCTCAGGCAACGGCGACACAGGCCGACGCTGCTGTGAAAGCCGCTCAGGCGGCCGAGGTGAAAGCGAAAGCGGATGCAGAAACCGCAGTGAAGGCCGCGCTGGCTCAGCAGACAGCCGCAGCCGCAGCAGCCGACAACGCAGCACGACTCGCTAAGAACACCGGAGCTTTCGCGATCTTCGTTCCGGCAGATCTGCCGCAACCTGGGTATGAGGTCGCCTTCAAGGCGGAACTGCTTTCCCGTGACAAAAAGACGGTGGTGGCAACTCGTTATTCAGAAGTGCGTCGGCTTCCCACGTTGAATCCGATCGTGCTGGCGCCGTCCACTCCCGGACAGATTGCCGCGGTCATTGATGCTCAGGCAGGGGCGACGGTGGCTGTTTCAGGCAAGGTAAATCGACTGGCGGGAATGGATCAGGACGTCACCGTTTCACTGGTTGGTTTGCCGGCAGGCATTGCCGTTCCAACGGCGACCGTTAAGGCGGACCAGACCGACTACACACTGGAAATGAAGTTTCCAGCGACGTTTAAGCCCGCAGAGTTAACAGGAATTCGCGTGTTTGCCACCGGTAAAATGAGAGTTAACGCTCCGATTGCTGTCCGCAGTCAGGAGTTGCCGGTGGTCATTCGGCTGACAGCGCCGCCGATGCCAGCGGAAAAGAAGTAGTCAACAAATGAGTTTCAACGTCTCTTCAGGAACTCGATCGAGGTTGTGAAGACGGCATCAGGAAAACAGGTTTCCGATCAGGGATTTAACAGGCATGGCTCTGCAATTTCAGACTCGACTACAGACTCGACATCTTACCGCAATAGTGATGTGTGTGAGTGCGTTGTTCACCTTGGGAAATTCGGGGAGAGCGGCGGACGACGCCGTGTCGGTTGTCGGTGAACTTCAGATTCATCCTGCCGCCATCACGCTGAGTCACCGCCAGCGACCGCATTCAGCATTACTCACTGGCAGTTCGGCTGATGGCCTGTCATTAGAACTGTCATCGCAGGCGGAGTGGAAAAGCAGCAACGAGGCGGTTGCGACGGTCGATCTGTTCGGCTGGATTCATCCTGTCGCCAACGGGGACGCAACCATCACGGCGACAGCCTACGGAAAGACTGCTTCCGTACCGGTGACTGTCAAGTTGGACGAGCAGCCGCGTCCTTACAGTTTTCGACATGACGTGATGC
>JABMPE010000320.1 GCA_013203845.1 Rhodopirellula sp.
ATTGACGCCAGCCTGTTTACCGGCCCCGGTATTGAAGGAGTGCTTTTACTGGGAGGAAGTGGCGACGACCTGCTGATCGGTTCGCCTCACATTGACCAGCTGAACGGTTCGGCCGGCAACGACACGCTGCTGGGTGGCAACAGTCGTGACACGCTGCGAGGCGGCAGCGGCAGCGATTTTCTGGATGGCGGCGGCGGCGATGATCTGGTCGTTGGTCAGGGAGGTTCGGGTGATACTCTGACCGGCGGAACTGGCGACGACACGCTCGACGGTGGTGCCGGAACGGATTCGTTAATCGAGCAGGGTGACGCAAACATTACGCTGACGAATTCGACCATGACCGGACTCGGCAGCGACAGCTTCATGAATCTGGAAGCGTTTGAACTGACAGGCGGAGCGTCTGCCAACACGATTGACGTATCAGCGTTCTCGCTGGCTGGTGCCACACTTGTCGTCAACGGTGAAGGTGGTGATGACGTTATTATTGGATCGCCGCTCGACGATATCATCAATGGGGGCGACGGTAACGACAGCATTCGAGGCGGTGCCGGCAACGATCTGCTCGACGGCGGCGATGGAGATGACACGCTGAATGGTGGATCGGGCAATGACACGCTGATTGGCGGTAACGGGGCCGACGGACTTTCGGGCTTTACCGGTAACGACGTGCTGAACGGCAACTCGGGCGACGACACTTTGTATGGAGGTTTCGGCAACGACACACTGTTAGCTGCTGCCGGAGACGACACCGTGTTCGGTGGCGACGGAGTCGACGTGCTGCGAGGCCAGAGCGGGACAGACGTGCTGGTCGGCGGCAACGGATCGAATGATCCTGACCCGCAGGATCAGATTTTCGGAGATCCCGGTGAGATTGATGAAGCGTTTCAATTGAACCCGTTGCCTGACTGGGTCGACAGCGTGTAGGCATGACGACAAAACTGACGGACTCTGTCATGTCGCAGGTCGACACCTCGTTACTCGAACATTCAGGGCTGCGGCCCGGAAATACTCATGAACGGCGAGCGAATCCTCTTTGTCACCGGACGGTTTGCCGAGCAACCGTTGCGTGAAGTCGTCAATCGTCTGGCGTCGGAAGTTGGGTTCGCCGCGTACGTCGCCGTGACAAAGATCAGCGTGGCCGCCCTGCTGCACGCAGACTGGCTGGCCGGGCAACTTCAGATTGATGAGTCCGTTGATCGGGTCATTCTGCCGGGCTGGTGTCAGGGAGATCTGAAGCGGCTGGAAGCTCAATTCCGCATTCCATTCGAACTGGGGCCCAAGGATCTCTTCGATCTGGCAGCACATTTCGGTGCGAGGCAGAAAGAACCAGTCGACCTCTCGCAGTACACGATCGAGATCCTGGCCGAGATCAACCACGCGCCTCGGATGGCGGACGACGAGATACTTTCGCTGGCGGAGCACTATCGAAGCAGCGGTGCTGACCTGATCGATCTTGGATGTATTCCTGGAGAATCGTGGAGCCGTGTTGCCGATGTGACGAAGCTGCTCGTCGATCATGGCTTGCGGGTGTCGATCGACAGCTTCGAACGCGCGGAAGTGGAAGCGGCGGTCACTGCTGGGGCGGAGCTGGTTCTCAGCTGCAACCAGTCCAACGTTGACTGGGCTTCGCAGTTGGATGCCGAAGTGGTGGCGATTCCGGAAGCACCGTTTTCGCTGGACTCGCTGGAACAAACGGTGCAGCAACTGATCAGGAGCGGTTCGCGTTTCCGCATCGACCCGATTCTTGAACCGATTGGTTTTGGATTCGCAGCGTCGCTCGGCAGATACTTTGAGGCGAGAAAACGCTGGCCAGAATTCGAAATCCTGATGGGGATCGGGAACCTGACCGAGTTGACTGAAGTCGACTCTGCCGGCATGAACTTCCTGCTGGCTGGTCTTTGCGAAGAGCTTGGAATTCGTAGCGTGCTGACAACCGAGGTCATCAACTGGGCTCGGTCATCCGTGCGAGAGTTCGATCTCGCCCGGCGGCTGACGCGGCACAGCATTAAGAAACAAGCGTTGCCGAAACATGTTGATTCAAAACTGGTGACGCTGCGTGATTCGAAACTGCGTGTCTCTGGCGAGGAAGTGCTGAATTCGCTGGCAGGGCAGATTACCGATCCGAACTACCGCATCTTTGCCGAACGTGGCGAACTCCACGTCATGAATCGCGACGGCTACTGGCGGGGGACAGATCCGTTCGAGCTGTTTCGTCGAGTCCGGTTCAATGCTGAAAAACCGTTGTCGGAAGGCCATACGTTTTATCTTGGCTATGAAATCTGCAAGGCGGCGACGGCCCTGCAACTGGGGAAGCAGTATGTTCAGGACCAGGAACTGACGTGGGGATTTCTGTCGACCGACGCCGGGTCTGGAAGTTCCGGGCGGCATGCGACTGAATATTGACCGTTGTACTTGCTCTGAGCGGGATGACTGCGTGACCGATTCGGCACGTTTTTCTGATCAGTGGGCGATGCGGAAGTCTGTCGGAATTCTTTGCGAGGAACGTTCGGTTTCAGCTCATGAATTCGGCAGTTTTTTTCGTATGAGATATCTGTGTCGGACAGAATTGGCGAGGCTATCATGGTGACATCCGCGAATCAGAAAAGCTCATCCAATCAGAAAAGCCCATCCATGGAAGGCGACAGTTGCTGGGAAATTCGTATTCCAAGTCAGATGTCCGACGGTCGTCGCGAGGTCGAAAGTTTCGTATCGCGAATTGAAGCCTGGGGCGTCACTCACGACGAGTCGCTGGCTTTGCGGCACAGCCTGCACGAAGCCTTGGTCAACGCGGTTCGACATGGAAACGGCGGCGATCACAGCCGCCACGTCCGCATCTGTTATCGATTCCTGGGCGATGACATCGTCATCGAAGTGGAAGACGAAGGACTCGGATTCAACCGCGACCTCGTCGCAGATCCGACCACTGACGAGAACAGATGCCGTCCGGGAGGTCGTGGACTGATGATGATGGATCACTTCATGAACTCGGTCGAGTACAACGATCGCGGTAACTGCGTGACGATGCGCCGTACGTGCAAACGACGATAGATATTTCCGATGCTCGCTGGGGGCTGTTCAATCCTGGTGATCTTGTTAACCCGCGTGTGCTGCACGAGTGACGTACTTGCCGCAAATCAAGATGGAAACATGTTTTTATGAAGACTTTCGGGTCGTTTGCAACTATTTCTGCATGTAGCTCAGCAGGTGCTTGAAGGGCGTTACTGACCAGAAGGGATATGCGATTAGAAGCCCAAAGGCCGTAGCCAACAGCAGGAACAGCAATGTAAATGCAATGAAATCCTGCCACGTGAATAAACATTTCAGCGACACGGTGATGGCCAGTAGCAACCAGCCACAGGCGATGAACCCCATAATGTAGGGTATCGTAAATACTTCCTGCCCCAATAATGTGTTCATATCATGTGGGGGGCGATAAGGCAGACGCATTGCCTCAATCAGCAACCATTCGATGAACAAAAAGAAAATCGTTACCAGACAGATGGCAGTCCGAGTGGAAGTAGTAACTCGCATAGGTCATCTTCAATGCTGCTGAAGAAGTATGACAACGCCCCATTGGCTACTGTTGCTGCCACCGCCTGCCGTGCCTGTTAAACAGGCAGACCTTCCTCGACCAGCAGTTCGCCGAGACGCGTCTGGACCTTCTGTTTCAACTCGCCGAAAAACTCGCGCGAGTTGAAGTGCGGAAGCTGGATTTGCGGGTACTCGTCGTGTGCTTCCTCGGGCATTGTGTAGTCGGCGTCAGTGAATCCCTGGCGGAGTTCCAGTCGGTAACCTCGCAAAAAGACTCGGCGGATCGTTTTCTGGATGTCTTCGGCGTTGATCTCAAGTCCGGTCAACGCCGTGATGGCCTTGACCATGTTGTCATCGCTCATGCCGCTGAACTTGCAGACGCCGAGGAAGTCGTCCCGGATAATCGACATGCCGCGGTTAGTGATCGCGTCGACCCAGTAGTCCATGCCGGTTTCTTTTTCGACCAGCAGCAGCAGGTACGTCTTCATCGACATGTGACCGCCAGCCAGTGCCCAGGGGTAACCGGGATTTGTCTGAGGAAGATACGCGGCGTATTCCATTCCTTTTGACTGCATGGCGTATTCGGGGGCGCCCAGTTCCTTACTCAGTCGCAACGTTCCCTGGCCGAGTTCCGGCAATTTGCCCTGACCAATTTCTTCCAGAACTCGATGAGCCGTTTTGTAATCACCATAACGGACGCCGTGTGCGATCATCTTGTCGGGGTTTCGGCGGTTGTACTCCATTGCGTACGAGAGTGTCGTCCCGACAGAAATCGAATCCATGCAGTATTGGTCGACGACTTCGCAAAGCTCCAGGCATTCGTCCGGTTCGAAGATGCCGATGTTCGATGACAGCAAATTGAGCGGTTCGAAGTCGAGCTTCGCTCGAAATTTCCCGGCCTTACCGTTCTCGTTTTCGTCGTAGACGTTCTTGTGACACGAGATTCCGCAGCGGAAACAGGATTCATCTTTAACGACATATGGTCCTTGCTCCCAGTTGTCCCGGAAGAGCGGCAGCGAGACTCGCGTCCCGGTCGGGACGAAGTTCATTTCGGGCATGGCATGAACGGGATTGAGTGAGTCGTAGTTCGCCCACGTTCCGCCGCCACCGCCGAACTTGGTCTTATCACGGAACTTGGCGCTGCCTTTGCCGCGCGCGACTTCCTGATTGAGTTCCTTCAGCTCGGGCGGAGACTTGGGTCCGATACGATCTTTGGTGTCGACGACGATGGCGATCAGGTTTTTCGAACCCATCACGCCGCCCATGCCGCCTCGACCACAGAACCGCGGCTTGTTATCGCGTGACTTGAGCTGGTTCTCGGTCGACAGCGCAATCGCTGCGTACCGGCAGTTTTCGTAGTTTTCGCCCGAGGGACCGATCACGGCGAAGTGCGCATTCGGGTACTTCTCGTGTAGCTTCAGGATTTTCGGATTGACCTGCATGCCGACCAGGTCGGAGGCATCTTCGAAGCTGAACTGCGTCGGACCATCGTCACCGTCGCGATGAATTCGTAGCAGCGTTGGCTTTTCGCAACGACCGGTAAAGACAACTTCGTCGACATCGAGGTATCGCAGTTTCGTGCCGAACTTGCCGCTGCCGGCTGACCACATGGCTGAAGGGCGACCGCTCAGTGACGATTTCAGCGGCGAGTAACCGTGGAAGTAAGTTCTCAGCCCGGTCATGAAATCGGTGCCGCTGAGGATTCCGAGGTTGAGGATCAGCGTCGCCGATGGGTCGTAAGGTTTGTCGGTCGGGCATCCTTCGAGGAGTTTGAAGCCGCGGGCGATTCCTCCCAGGGCGTCTTCCAGATCCTCGCACTGAACCGTTTCCGGTTTGACTGACTGAGCGGTGAGGTCGATCCTGAACGATCGAATGGTGAAGTCCTGAGGTCTTTTTACCGTGCGGTTTCCGTCCGTGTCGCTGATCATCGCCGGCGTCTCCTGGAGGCTTCAGTAGTTTCGCGTAAAATCGAAGTTGGCCTGACTGATATCAGGTTCTCACCAAGGCAGTCGAGATACGACCGCAATGTTCTGTTTCCCAGGCACGTGGACTGATTGTGAACCAGTGCCTCTGGAAGACAGGTGAATGATGGCTTTGAATGACCAGTTCGACAAGGTTTCCGACCGGCCCTGACAAGATTGTATTGAACTGTTTTTGTTCAGCGGATTCCGGTGTCAGTATCTTGATCTTGCGGATGCTGGTTCCGCCGCGATCTGAATCGACCGTGCAGTTGGCTGCTGCTGCATTCGAAGCATGATCAGCTGCCCTTCGACGTGGCCTTCAACCAGACGCACCGCGTCTTTCAGTTCGGGAGTCTGCTGCTGAAGTGTTGCTGATGAAATCACAACGGAATTGCTCGTCGGGTTGAGTTGGTTGTGTGTTTGCAGCGGTTTCGCGAGGTCGCCCAGATCGAGCAGAATAGCGGCGGCCTGTTCTCCGAGATTCATATCGACCAGCAGTGTCTGCCCCTGTTCGGCGACGGCACGCGCTTCGGCCAGCAGTTCATGATCGATCGGCTGCGAGTCGCGACCCAAGTCGCTCCATACCGTCGACAACGTGAGAACCGCCGCACAACCACCGAGGAACTTCCGCATGATCGCTCGGTTATGACGCGTTTCCAGCATCGGCAGTTCTTTGAAGATACGCGTCGCGAGCCATTCAGTACCGATCGCCGCCGAAACAGACCACGCTCCTGCGGCGGCGAGTGCGAAACTCATGTTGTCCGGAGTCAGCAGAAACACGGCCACCGGAACCGAGATGCTCCAGCACGCCAGCAGTCGTTCTCGTGAATAACCTCCGGCAAACGCGTCGTGACGAAGACTCCACTGGCCAAGAATCGCCAATGGAATCCAGGGGAGCCCCATTTGGATCAGCTGCCACAGTTGTTGAACGGGTTGCCTTTCCGCAAAGCTGAACCTTGTTGTGTCGAACCAGACTGCTTTTGAATCGGCAACCAGGATTGATGTTGCGACTGGCCACGTCAGCGCGAGTGTTGCTGTGATCAGCCAGCCCGTAAACCATGGATTGTGGAGTCTCATGGTAAACCGTCGCCGCCACAGGACATGTCCCGCAGCTGGAACCAGGACCGTCACCAGGGCGGCCACAGGGCCAGCGATCAGAGTTGCCAGCCCCAGCAGTACAAATACCCGGAAGATTCGTGAGCTGTCAGCTACGTGAAACGTGCCCGACTGAGTAACCCGGCAGGCGGCATGCCGTAGCGTGTGAACGCGGCATTCCAGACTCGCCAGCAATTTCATGAATCCGCTACTGGCCGCCACCAGCCAGATCACCGTTCCGCCGTGCCAGACATTCTCAGCAACACCGAGTGTCGACAGCAGCACGAAGCCAGACAGTATCCCAGGCCGACGTCCTGAACAGGATGCGGCGAACGACGCCGTCCAGAGTGTCGCCAGCACGAGCGGCAAGAGCCCCGCCAGCCGGATCGCGACCAGTACGTTTGAAACACCGAAAATGGCGGCAGCAAGATGGGCGAACCACTGCGTCAACGGTGGCGCATCCAGCTGCGGCAGTCCACCAATTGTCGGGATCAGCCACTGCCCGGATGCTGATAGCTCGCGCAGGATTTGAGCGTGGGCGGCCTCGCGAATTCCCGCCTCGTGATCAATGAGGACCGCAGGAAGCCAGACCAGCAGCGCCGCAGCGACGAGCAGCCATCGATCCTGTGTTCGCAGAGAGTAGGTTTCAGGCATCGAGATGGCTCATTGCGTCAGAGTGTCTGCGAACCAGGGAGAAGTTGAACTGCTTGTCCAGGTACTTCCAGATTCAGGCCAGCGATCTATCCTGAAGATCGGCACCGAGAGACTGGAGCTGCACTTCCCCCTGTCTGATGCAAGGCAAAACCGGCGCTTCGGGCTGACTTCGGCAATCGCAATGGCTGTTCCGTCTGGAACGCACGAGGTGTGCCTGTTGAGGCCAATTTCGGAATGTTGATTGATCTGCAGGTCCTCGCGTTCAGTCAAACGATTCGGAAATTGGGTGTGACCAGTAACGCCAGTCGAACGATCAGTTCAGGATGGGTGATCGTTCATGAGAAACTACCGAGGACAGGTTGGACCGGTTCGACTGGAAGTGCAGGCGAATGAACTGCGGCGCGACGAATACCATGACAACGCTCTGGTGAGTGATCATTCGGGATAACTAGAATCGCTGCAGTTTCCGTCAAACGCGGCACGACCTCTCGGAACCGGACATTCCTGGGAAGCAGGCTGCTCTGTCGATTCCCGTTCTGCTGGTCGTCGTTACTCTGGCGGTTGTCACGGCGCTGCCGTCAGCTTCGGTCGAAGCCAACCACTCTCTACGCTTCCGTGATGAAAAATCACTCGACTCATTACTAAGTGGTAGTATTGGCCGAGGTTATTCTTTACAGGATGTCAAACAGATTATCGGTCCCGGGATTCCTCTGACAGACGACGTTGAAATACATCGTGAGTCCAGGCACTCGTGAAGGCGGCTCATTTCAAAGCGGCGGCAACCAACTGATTTTCAAGAGGCAGCTATGACTCGTCTTACAACCGCCCTGGCCACGCTGGCATTGTTAACCGTTGCAGCATCGTCAGCTTCTGCTCAGGAGAGGACGCTTCCGACAGCCCGGATGCTGGCTCGGTTTGGACTCGAACGAGCCTGGTGGAGTCAGGCGACGCTGGACATCAGACAGGACAATGTCCGGTACATGGTCCTTGACGAGCAGTCTCTGTACATCCAGTCTTCAGGGGGAATTATCACCGCTTTCGATAGCGAAACTGGTCAAAAACGCTGGGCTGTGCAGCTTGGCAGGCACAATCTTCCGAGCCAGGCGTGTGTTTCTAATGAAGACAAGGTGTTCGCAATTGTTGGAACGACAGTCTATGCCCTCGACAAAATCGATGGAGAGTTGATCTGGAAGTTGACGTTGCCCAACTCGGCGTCGACCAGCCCGTCCGTCGACAGCCGACGGCTTTACTACGGAACACTCGATGGCAGTGTTTACGCGTACGACCTGAAGAAAATTGAGGAACTTCACAACGACAGTCTGCTTCCGCAATGGTCGAACGTGGCACTCCTGTGGCGATTCAAATCCGCCGGTGAGGTCACATCACAGGCCATTTCGAACGACCTGACACTGAACTTCGCCAGCCGGGACAAGTCGCTTTATGCGTTGAACGCTGCTGATCGAAAACTGCAGTGGCAGTTTGAGACAGACAGTCCCGTCTCGGCACCGCTCGGCCATTCACCCGGTTTCGTTTATCTGGCGTCTGAAGACTTCAACGTCTTCTGCATCAAGCAGGATACCGGGTCGGTTCGCTGGCAATTTGTCGCCGGACTGCCTATTCGCAAAGAAGTGCGAGTCATTGGCGACAACGTCTATGTGTTTCCGCACCTCGGCGGCGTCTACTGCATATCGAGAGTCACCGGCAAGCGACGCTGGAAACAGCCCTATATGGAAGACTTCGTCGGAGCGACAAAGAATCTGGTGTTCCTCTCGGATAACCTGGGCCAGATCGCTGTTCTGGCGTCGAAAGACGGAGCACCAATTGGGTCGTTGCCATTGAAGGATTTCTCGGTGCGTTACGGAAACGAACTCACCGATCGTCTCTACGTGGCCACTGAGTCTGGTCTCGTTGTTTGCATTCGCGAGCAGGACAAAGAGTTTCCGACCTACCACATGTTCCCGGAACGCCAGCCAATTCTGCCAGAATTCGCGTCGGACAATCCTGAAGCAGAAGCAGATGCAGCGGACAGCTCCTCGACCGCGGACGACACTTCCAGTGATTCGACGTCGAGCTTTTAGGTCAGCTCCGGATTAGGTCCGCACCGGATTTGATCGGCAACCGGTATTCCTGAAAGGGGGGCCGTCTGTTGACCTGAACGCTCTCACGACCGGAATGGCCAGTGAGCACGGAGTGGTGGTCGTGCTGTCGAACCGGCTGACTGATTTGCTTGACGGCCATGGCATGTCATGAAACTCTACCGGGCAGCCTGACGTTCAGGGCACAGGGCGATCATCTGCAACAGCGTCCTTAATTTCAAATACGTCGACGCCAGCGGGAGTTGACAGGACGAGTTCAACGCCAGGCTCAGTCCATTTCTCTGTCCTGGTGGTGTCAGAAAAAATCGATCGTAAGACGATCACGAAGGTTACCTGCGATTCCCGCAAACGTTTGATCATTGCTGCATTCGGAAAAGCATTTCCGATCTCATCGCGGATCTCAAAATAATTTTCAGGAACGAATCCAGAGTCCCCATTTACTATTACGGGGATCAACTTTGCCTGACGCTTCTGTTTTCGTCACCAGTCCTGCTGCTGAAACGCGGCGGTATCCGTCGACTTGTCGCTGGTTCTGCCGCGATACTCATCGTGGCAGAACCAGCGTCATCGCCCTGCCCGAAGTGGTTTGCAGTCCGTGTTACCCTGCCGGAGTAATTGTTATGGCAACGTCAATCCAAACGTCGAACCGTCGAAAATCTTTGGTCATCGTGCCTGTCGTGCTGGGAGTCTTTCTGTTCGGGACTGCAGGACATGCCACTCGGGCCGCTGATGCTGAACCGAACTTCGAGAAGTGGGAAGCTTCGATTCAGAAGTTCGAGCGGCAGGACAAAGAGACGTCTCCGCCGCAAGGGGCAAATCTGTTCGTGGGAAGTTCCAGTATCCGCCTGTGGAAAATCGACAAGTCGTTTCCAGATTTCAAGACGATCAATCGAGGTTTTGGCGGTTCAGAGATTGCAGACTCGATTCACTTTGCTGACCGGATCATTCTGAAATACCGACCGGCAGTCGTTCTTCTCTACGCTGGCGACAATGACATTTCTCATGGCAAGTCCGCCGAGACGGTGGCGGCCGATTTTCAGAAATTCGTCGCGGTTGTTCGAAAGGACCTGCCAGACGCCGTGATTGCTTTCATCGCGATCAAGCCGAGCATCAAACGCTGGTCGCTGGTTGCTGAAATCCAGCAGGCGAACGAGGCTGTGGCGGCAATCTGCAACAAGGACGAAAAGCTGACTTACGTCGATATTTTCCAGCCGATGCTCGGTCAGGATGGAAAGCCTCGTCCAGAACTGTTTCTTAAAGACGGTTTGCACCTCAACGAAGAGGGGTATCGAGTGTGGGCATCTATCGTTCGCCCCTTGTTGAAGTGAAAGTGATCAGCCTGGTTCGAGTGGGGGCTTGAACCAGGATCGCCCTTCAATCCCGCCGCTCCACAACTCGTTTCCGAAGCAGGCTGCGGCGTTCTTTGCGTCTGACAAACAGTGCCATGGATCGAGTTTTCAGCCGGTAGACATGCCCCGACGCCAGGTCTTTCGAGCGTCTTGTCGGGTAGTACGTGTCGAGTTCACACAGCCAGTAGAACGTTTCGTCGAGCTGCGGAAGCGTGAACGGGATATCGTCCTCGCTGGCGTTCATGAGCAGCAGCACGGTGTCACCTTCCAGCGGCGTGCCGTTGGCGTCGTATTCTTCGACCATGTGCCCGTCCAGTAACATTCCGACACAGCGAGCGTAACCGGCTTCCCAGTCAGCGATGGTCATCGGTTTGGCAGCGGGCGTCAGCCAGTGGATGTCCCGGACTTCCGGTTCTCCATGCATGGACGGTTTGAAGAATGTCTGTCGGTGAAAGACCGGGTTGTCGTGCCAGAGTTGAATCATTCGTCGGACGAATTTCAGAAAAGCCTTCTGTTCGGAACTCAGATCCCAGTCGACCCAGCTGATTTCGTTATCCTGGCAGTAGGCGTTGTTGTTACCGCCCTGCGTACGACCGAACTCATCGCCAGCGAGTAGCATCGGAACGCCCTGCGAGCAAAACAGCGTTGTCAGAAAATTTCGCCGTTGTCGCTCGCGTAGCTGGTTGATGTCTTTGTTGGTTGTCTCACCTTCGACGCCGCTGTTCCAGCTTCGGTTATGGTCGTCGCCGCTGTTTTCGAGATTCGCTTCGTTGTGCTTCTGGCTGTAGCTGACCAGGTCTTTCAGAGTGAAGCCGTCGTGAGATGTCACAAAGTTGATGCTGGCGAGCGGGCTGCGACCGTTGTGCTGGAAGATGTCGCTGCTGCCACAGATTCGGGTGGCGAAGTCTCGAAGTTTCCCGTGATCGCCTCGCCAGAATTCGCGTACGGTATCTCGATACTGACCGTTCCATTCTTTCCACAGGCCAGCAAATTGCCCCAGGTCGTAACTGCCGATGGCATCCCAGGGTTCGGCAATCATCTTGACCTGAGAGAGCACTGGGTCCTGCTGCACAATATCGAAAAAAGCCGCACCGGGATCGAAGTCCCGCGGCTCGCGACCGAGCACGGAGCACAGGTCGAAACGAAAACCGTCGACATGCATTTCCTGCACCCAGTAGCGCAGGCTGTCCATAATGAGTTGCAGGGCGAACGGGTCGTGGACGTTCCAGGTATTTCCACAGCCAGTGAAGTTGTCGTAATAGCGGTTGTTGCCGGCAAGTCGGTAGTAGCTGGAGTTGCCGATCCCTCGAAAGCTCAGCGTCGGCCCCATCTCGCTGCCTTCGCCGGTGTGGTTGTAGACGACGTCGAGGATCACTTCGATTCCGTTTTTGTGCAGCGTCTTGACCATCCGCTTGAATTCTCGAACCGTCTCCTGCGGCGAGTCGCTCGATGAGTACGTCATTTCGGGAGCAAAGAATCCCAACGAGCTGTAACCCCAGAAGTTGGTATGCCCTCGCTCGACCAGAAATTGATCCTTCGCAAAATGGTGAACCGGCATCAGCTCGATGGAAGTCACTCCCAGTTGGAGCATGTGCCGAATGACGGCGGGCGAACACAGCCCGGCGTACGTTCCGCGTCGCGATTCAGAGACCTTCGGGTTCAGTTTGGTCAGGCCTCGTACGTTGGCCTCGTAGATCAGCATCTTGTTCCAGGGAATTTGCGGGGGCTTGTCGTCGCCCCACACAAATGCGTCGTTAATCACAGCACCCAGTGGTGCAACGGCAGCACTGTCACGCGTGTCGAATGAAACGTCAGACTCGCCGACGGAATAACCGAACAGCGAGTCGTGCCAGGTGATATCGCGTCCGAGCGCTTTTGCGTACGGATCGAGCAGGATCTTGTTGTGGTTGAAGCGGTGCCCGCCGAGGGGGTCATAGGGACCGTCCACGCGGTATCCGTAGAGCTGTCCAGGTCGCACATCCGGCAGGTACCCATGCCAGACGAAACCGGTTTTCTGTTTCAGGGCGATGGTGACGGACGCCTCAGTCGCGTTCCTGTCGTCAAACAGGCATAAATCGACGGCGGTCGCGTGGCGCGAGTAAAGGGCAAAATTGACTCCCGTCCCGTCCCAGGTCGCGCCCAACGGGTAAGGACGACCAGGCCAGATTCGCATTGCTGATTCCATCAGGTATCTTATCGGGAAGGCCGTTGCCGAAGATCACTTCTGCACCGTACGCTGTTTCCCATTAGGCAAGTGGTTTGGGTGTTCTCTTCTGCGTGAGCGCTTTCGAGGCCGTCGAAAATCGCCAAAGGGACTCGACTGAGCGACAGATTCGAACGGTTCCGCCCGAACGAAGCAAGTGTACTTCAGACTGCGCCCGGAGGTTCCCGTTCCGATTGAAACTTCTGTAGTTTACTGAGGGTATCTGAGGGGAACAGTCCAGCATCCGCAGCGTGCGTGGGCGGAATTCAGTCATTTGATGGCCCTGTAAAGGCCTTCACCTGTCAAACAGGAAGCAACGTGTCGGAAGACGTGCAGCTTGTCCAGCAATGCCTGTCCGGGGACGAGCTGTCGATGCGCGCCTTTCTCAACAAATATCAAGGGCTTGTGTTTTCTTTGTGTCTGCGGATGCTCGGGCATCGAGAGGACGCAGAAGATGTCGCGCAGGACGCGCTGGTGAGAGTTTTCCGCAACCTCGACAAATGGGATCAGCAGAGGCCAATCAAACCCTGGCTACTGACGATTGCGGCCAACCGCTGTCGAACGGCGATGGAAAAGCGGTCCAGGCTGCCATCGCAGAACGAGCTGGCCGTCGAACTGGCTTCCGAGCGACGCGAACATTCAAAGCACGAGCAGGATCAGCTGGACATCGGTGAAGAGCTGGAACTGGCACTCGGCGAATTGCGAGAAGACTACCGAACCTGCTTCGTGATGTACCACCAGGAAGAACTCAGTTATCAGGAAATCGGTGAAGTCCTGGGATGCCCTCAGGGCACGATTAAGACATGGCTGCACCGGGCTCGCGCTCAGCTGGCCAGACGACTGCAGGAACGAGGACTCGTGGTGGACCCATCAGCTATGGAGACGACGTGACCGGCTAACGGTCAGAACCTGGCGAGATGGCAATCGACAGGTGAGTTTCGGAAAGTGATTGTGAGGCACGGAAATGAACTGTCGGGAAGTTTGCGAACAATTGGAATCAGCACTGGATGAGCGGCGAGTAATCTCACGGCAGACAGATTCTGCGGGAGACGCCGACGTCGTCGCGCACGCTGAATCGTGTCCTGATTGCCGTGTGCTTTACGAGGAGCATTTGCTGATCGAATCGGCGTTAGCTGCCTGGACGCCACACCGCCCGGGCGTGGATCTGACGGATCGTGTGATCGAGGCGGCTCGTCAGGAAGGCCTGATTTCATCAAAGGGGGCGGTAAATTCCGTCGTCGTTGACGATGCCGAACCGGGAATGGGAAGGTTGAGGACAGACGCCAGCCCGTTCGTCCAGACTACTGCGTCTGTTCGAAGTGGCTTGTTCGGTCGCCCGAGCAGGCTCCAGGTTCTCTCTGCGGCTGTGACTGCAGCTCTGATACTCATTGCGTCGTTGATCGTCTTTAACGAGAAGTTGAACAGAATGGCGAGGACCGAAAGACCACCTCAGCAGCTGTTTCCGGGACAGCAGCCGAGGCAGCTTGATGGACCGCAGGATCAGCTTGCCGACATCGGACACCTGGTTGCCGATGCGCAGTCGGCGTGGAAAGGCATCACCAGCCGCGTTTCTCATCAAGCCAGCGGGTTCAGCGTGTTCGTCCCGGATCTGACAAATGAACTCGGGATTTCAGACGTTGCCGATTCACTCGAAATAGGTCCTCGGTCTTCAGGCTCGAATGAGGATGTGGAACCACGTCAATCGACGCCGCCGACGGCTTTCGAAAAGGCGTTCGAGTTTCTGTTTGACGATGCTGAGTCAGCCAGCATTCAGACCATCTAGCAGAGTGCTGATTGCGTAAGTACCGAAAACGTCGAGAGCAGCCCGAAATGATCAGATCAAAGTTTCTTCATGAAGTTGGTTTCCTCAGAGATCGTGCCGTTATGAAACAGTTCCTGCCGCAACTTTCTGCCATCATGATTGTCACTGGTCTCGTGATCGCTGGCGGGCAGACAATCAGTGAAGCACGAGACCTGTTTCAACTCGTCGATCAGGATGCGGTGGCCTGCCTGCATGTCCGCAATCTGGACGCGCAGTGGCAACGTTTGCGGGAATCGGAATTCAGTGCTCGTCTGAAGCGAGCGGCATTCTTTCGTGACTGGTTACAGAGCCCTGATTATGAGCAGCTCAAACTGGTAACAGCTGCTGTTGAGGCGGCATCGGGAAAGTCGATCGAGCAATCGCGGCGTGAATTGTTCAGTCAGGATGCAGTCCTCGCCTGGTATCACACGCCGGGCACGAAGGCCGATCTCGCGCGAAACAGTGTTCTGCTGATCGAAGTCGAAAGTCCTGCTGCGGCTCAGTCCGCGCTGGCGACGTGGAACCTTCTGGAACGGCAACGCACTGACTCCCGCAAGTATCGAGATGTCACCTACACACATTCCGTTAAAGCCAGCTCTGACAAGGATGTCGGCGGATTCTGGTACGCGATTCTTGATAACGTGCTCGCACTTTCCGTTCGCGAAGATCGAATTCAACGCACTATCGAACTGGCCGCCGAGGCGTCCGTTGAATCGACAACGAACGAGCCGGGGGAATCTGCCGGCGTAGGACACGCCGACTGTCTGGCGAGTTATGAACCGTTTGCCAAGGCGTTTGCCCGGCGCTCAAAGACCGAACTCGCCGCGGTCTACATGAACCCACGCGTGCTGGGCAGCGAACTCAGTCGAGCGAACAGGGACTTTTCAATTTTCGAAGACTCACTGGCTCGTTGTCGATGGCTCACGCTGAGCCTCACGTATGACGAATCGATCCAACTGGATCTCGTCGCTGATTATGACAACACAGGTGCCCCCGATTGGTGGCGGCAATGGCTGGACGTTGCGACAACCTCGCGACCGACTCAGCAGCCTTTTCCGCCCAACACGTTGCTGGCGATGAGCGGGCGGGTTGCTTCGTCGAGCATTTCGGAATTGATTCTGAGCAATCTTCAAAGTCAGTCGGAATTGCCGAAAGAACTGATCCGCGCACGACGAGTCGCGCAGGGCCTGTTGCTGGGCCTCGACCCCGTGGCCGACGTGTTGCTGGCGATCGGTCCTTCGTGGGTTTTCCGGGTGGAGTCTAGAGATCCGGCAGTCTCGACGTCTTTTCCGGTTGACTCGTTACTGGCGATTGAACTTAACACAGGCACAACGAGTCCCAACCGCACGACCAGCCCGGAAGATGACGGCGGCAACGTGGAAGTCTCGCCGGAGGCAGCTCTCGACAATTCGTTGCGGGTCGGACTGAGTGTTCTGGCGGCAGTCCACAATGCTCACGCAACCGGGCAGAAGGTCTCTGTGGTTCGACAGCGGAAAGTCAACGGAGCAACAATTCACTTTGCAGATCCGGTGGCATTCTTTCAGCCGGCCTTTGTGATTTCAGCAGGACAGCTGGTTCTGGCGACGTCGCCCGATCTTTGTGAATCGTTCCTGAAGTCGCCTCGGGCGGATCACACCCCAAACCAGAGTCGGGACGAGAATTCCAGGACACAATCCGGATTCGACACGTTGGCATCGCAGCCAACCGGCAATCTCCAGAATCTGATGGCAAACGCAGTCGTCGCCCGGCAGATACTCAAGCAGCAAAGAGAGTGGTTCATCCGGCAGGCCAAGAGAGACCACGTTCCGGAAGCAGATGCACAACGACGTCTGGAAGAACTTGATCAATTTCTCCAGTTGCTTGATCGCGCGTGGTTAACGGCCAGCGTCGATCAGAGCACGGTCCGAATATCGGCGGGAATTGCTGCGGATAAGCCAGCGAACCAATGACGGGAACTGAAATCTCTTCCCTCGAAGGTTTTGGCGTTGGAGGCGGGAATCGGCTATTCTTCGGCAACAGAGGAAGTCCTTTCGTTTGTCCCCCTAGACGCCTGAATCAGTCGCTCGATGTCACTTCTGAATCCCGCTTTGATTTTTGGCCTCGCCTGCGCCGCGATTCCCATCGTGCTGCATCTGATGATGCGGGCCAAACCGAAAAAACTTCTCTTTCCGGCGCTGCGCCTGATTCAGAAACGCCGCCGACAGAATGTTCGACGGATTCGACTGCGGCATCTCTGGCTGCTGCTGTTGCGGGTGTTCGTGCTGGCAATTCTTGTCGCGGCGTTGATGCGGCCATCGTTGCCAGCTGCGCAGTACGGATTGAATTTCCGGGAATCGCTGACTCTCGGGATCATCATTGCAGCTGCCTTCGGGGCTTACTTTCTGATCATGGCCCGGTGGCGCACCCAGGGCATCGCCAATCATGTCATTGCTTCCCGGCGCACGTCGTTAAGGGGTGTCGTTGGTGTTGTCGGGCTTTTGCTGGCTCTGTTGCTGATTGGCTGGCCGTATCAACAGAGAGTGGCTGCAGCGATGACCGCGCCGCTGCCGGAAGTTTCTCCTGATCTGCCAGTTGCGGCGGTGTTTCTTTTTGACACGTCGCAGAGCATGGAATATCGGCAGGAGGGAAAAACTCGACTCGACGAAGTGAAGGAACTGGCCAGCGAGCACTTGTCGACGCTGCCTCGACAAAGCCGCATTGCCATTGCGGATTCGTCGGGAACACTGCCGATCCTCTTTCAGGCGGATGTGGCAGGAGCCAGAAAGCGGATCGAATCGCTCAACACGTCGCCGAAATTCGAGCCACTGAACGATCGATTGCGGGCCGCGCTGCGCCTGCAGGCAGACGACCGCGAACGCACGCTTTCGGCTTCAGGACAGAATGCTGCCGAAGCGACAGCGGACCGCCTGATTCGCGAGATTTATGTCTTTACCGATCTCTCACGGTCGGCGTGGAGCGTGGCTTCGACAAAATTGTTGCGAGAAGAATTGACTCGGCTGCCTTGGGCGAGTGTCTATCTGATTGACGTGGGTGTCGAAAATTCCCGTAACATCGCGCTGGCGGGGCTGAAACTGTCTGACGAAGAAGTTTCGAGTGACGGCGAAGTCGTTGTCGAAGCCACCGTAGTTTCACACGGCTTCGATGGCCAGGAAGTGACCGTCGAGTTTTATACTCACGGATTGAACGAAGAGCCCGTCGAGCGCGGTCAGTCGACTCTCACCCTGAAAGATGGTGTCGGGCATCCATTGCAGTTCGCCGCCGCATCTACCGATGGCCGATTAATTCGCGGCGAATTGCGACTCGTGACGAGCGACCCGCTGGCTGTCGATAATCGACTCTGGATGACAATCGGAGCACGACCGCGAGTTCGAGTGCTGCTGGTCGCTCCCGCAGGTAATACCACCGGGCCAGCTGCACAAGGCGGTCAGGCATTCCTACTGTTCAACCTGCTGACAACTTCGGGATTCGATATTTCATTCGTGCCTGCAAACGAACTGGAATCAACAGAGCTGACGACCACGGACATCGTGATTCTGGTCAATATTCCGGCTCCATCTCAACGGACCTGGAAACAATTGCAGCAATTCGTTTCGTCTGGTGGAGGACTGCTCGGCTTTCTTGGATCAGCTGCCGCTTTCGATAACGGCAAAGGCATCGACATTGCTGCGTGGACTGTTCCAGATGCGCTGAACGTGCTTCCGGGAAGGCTGGATGTCGTCAGACTGTTTCGGCCTCCGTGCGGTCTGGACGTCAAAGACGCAGCGAACCCGTTGCTGGCAGAATTCGACTCGCAGGGGGTCGCCGCCGACGTTGCGCTGATTCCGGTCTGGAAATGCTGGAATGTGATTCCAGCGGACGATGCCAGAGTGCTGGTCCGGTTCACTGACGACCGATCGTCGCCAGCAGTTGTCGAGCGAACTTTCGGAAGAGGACGCTCTGCACTTTTTACAACGGCCGGTCATCTGGAAATTGACGATCGGAGACAGTGGAACGACCTGCCCCGTGGATGGCCGTTTTTCGTCCTTGTCAATCGTCTGGTGCTGTACCTGTCCGGTCGCGCTGACGCGAAGTTCAACTTCTCAGCGAACGAGGCGATCGTCCTTGAGAATGATCGAGACCTGCCGATCGGAGACTACTTATTACGCAAGCCGTCTGGCGCACAGCTTCCTGGAAACGCCGGGATCGATTCCGATGCCATCTGGATCGAAGATGTGAACGAGCTGGGACACTATCTCGTCAAACCTCAGCCAGAGGGACGCTCCATTTCGTTTTCGATTAATCAGGAAGCTGCCGAAAGTGATTTCTCGCGAGCAACGACGGCTGACCTGGACAATTTCCTTGGCGAAGGCCGCTACAGTGTGGCCGTGATGTCGAAAGCCTGGCCAGGTCCGTGACAACCGGCCGGCTTGGTGTGGAAGTTTTTCCAATCATCCTGGGAATTGTGTTAGTACTGTTTTGCCTGGAATTACTTTCGGCGAATCAGTTTTATGCAGCCGATTTTGAATTAACTTCGGACAAATAAGAGTGTCCTGTTCCAAGGATCAACTTCTGAGGATCTATCGGAGATCTTTATTTCCAGGCGAACCAACCCATTGATTCTTCAGAGATTCAGGTAAAATGCGTCGATACACCCGATTGAACTGATCAGGCTAAGTCTGTTCTGGCTGGTTTCTGAGGGGCTTTCCAGTTTCAGCCAGAGTTACCAGACGGATGACCGGCTTGTTCAGCGCACCTGATAGAGTTTCGGCAATAATCAGAGCGAGTGCCTTCTCGTACTGTTTAACAGCGTTATGTCTGATCGTACTGATCTGGGCCGCATTGAAGTTTCGATCCTGGTATCAGGGTGATTCCGATCCTGCGGCTGACCGAGCTGAATTGCTGCTTCAGTTCAAGGATCTGGAACGTCGGGGTGAGCTTACCGACCAGGAATTCCGATCCATTCAGGGGCAACTGGTCGGTAATTCTGCGGATTCATTCGTAGTCAATACTGACGCTGACCTCGAGTCGGATAGTTGAGTTAAGGCTGACCGTCGCACGGACCCGCGCCGGTTGTAACTGTCAGGGAATCTGACACCAACCCAGGCGTTGTGGTTTAGCTGGGCTCAGCGTTGAGTCTGGCTGAGTAACTTCCGGCGAGCGAATGGCCAGTGTGGCGCGACCGCCCGGTACCAATGAGTTCACCGATCGCGTGCTGATTCTGACGGCCCAAAGGCGTGCCGTTACGAATTGGATTTCGTCGAGATTGACACCACTGAAGGAAATCGAATGCCCTCAGGAAAAGACTTCACAACCGGAAAACGCACCGCGGGCGGCAAGAAGAATGCCAACTGCTCATTCTGCCGCAAGAGCTACCGCGAAGTCGGTCCGCTGGTGGAAGGGCCAGACGACGTCTACGTCTGTGGCGACTGTATCGAACTCTGCCAGTCAATCCTCGAACAGGAACGACGGCGACGGGGCGAACCACAAAAGCTCTTCGCAAAGGTACCGACTCCTCGAGAAATCGTCGGGCACCTCGACGAGTACGTCATTGGTCAGACGCTTGTGAAGAAAAGCCTGTCAGTGGCAGTTCACAACCACTACAAGCGACTGATGC
>JABMPE010000321.1 GCA_013203845.1 Rhodopirellula sp.
CACCACAGCGGTCGCAGATCATGCCCTTGTATTTCATGCCGCGGTACTTACCGCAGGCACATTCCCAGTCCTTTTCCGGCCCGAAGATTCGCTCGCAGAACAGACCGTCACGTTCGGGGCGGTACGTTCGATAATTGATCGTTTCCGGCTTCTTGACTTCCCCGAACGACCAGCCACGAATGTCATGCGGACTCGCCAAAGCGATACGCACTGCACCAAAATCGTTGACTCGTTCGTATCCGGTGGTTTCGCCAGCACTCATACCAGACCTCATACAGGAAGCAGTGGGGTTTTCGAAATCAGTGACCTTACACAATGACCAGCCGGACAGACTGGCAAGCGGCTTCGCCGATCGCGTCCGCCACGGCGCAATCTCGTCAGACTGCGTTCTTCTCAAGTGTGAGGTTCAAAGCCAGACCGCGAATTTCGTTCGTCAACACGTCGAAACTGGCAGGAGTTCCTGCTTCCAGCGTGTTTTCACCTTTTACCATTGACTCGTAAATCTTGGTTCGACCTTCCACATCGTCGCTCTTTACAGTGAGCAATTCCTGCAGAATGTAAGCCGCTCCATAAGCTTCCAGAGCCCAGACTTCCATCTCTCCAAACCGCTGGCCACCAAAACGAGCTTTCCCTCCCAACGGCTGCTGCGTAATCAGAGAATACGGCCCCGTTGCCCGTGCATGAATCTTGTCGTCGACAAGGTGATGCAGCTTCAGCATGTAGAGATATCCGACGGTCACCTTCTGCTCGAGTCTCTCGCCGGTTCGGCCATCATGCAGCACGGCCTTACCGTCCTCAGGAAGACCTGCTTCTTTGAGGAGTTCATTAATCAACGTCTCGTCCGGTCCATCAAAGACAGGGCAGTAACAACGGAAACCAAGCTTCGCGGCGGCCCAGCCCAGATGTGTTTCCAGAATCTGCCCGACGTTCATACGACTTGGAACACCCAGCGGATTCAGCAGAATGTCAAGCGGCGTTCCATCCTCAAGGTAGGGCATGTCTTCTATTGGAAGAACCTTCGAGATAACGCCTTTGTTTCCGTGACGCCCAGCCATCTTATCGCCGACAGAAATCTGCCGCTTTGATGCAACGTAAACCTTGATCATCTGCAGCACGCCGTTCTGTAGCTCGTCACCACGTTTCAGGCTGTTAACGGCATGGTCTCGCGTGTCAATCGCGTCCTCGACGATTCCAAATGAGTCCTTGATGACCTTCCGACACTCTGAAAGTTTCTGGGGACTTCGCAGTTCCAGCTTGTCGAACCAGCTCATGAATTTCGATGCGAATCCAGCGATCAGACCAACGTCCGTGCTTTTCGCAATAGTCGTTCCGTCGTCGTCCTTTACTGGCTCGCCAAGTGCATCTTCGAACGCTTTCAGGAACGACTGAAATGCAGTCGTCACTGCTTCATTTCCAGACCGCTCTGTCTCTGCAACCTGCTCGTCCAGTTGTTTCTTCTCTGATTCCGACAAACTCATCTTCCGTGAGAACTTCTCGGTGTGAATCACGATTCCTTCGACACCACTGGGGACTTCCAAAGACTCATTTTTCACATCCTCCAGCTCGCCCGAAGATGGCGTGCAGAAGTTTTTCTTCTGGCGTCAATTCCGATTTGGCTTTCGGAGACACTTTGCCAACCAGGATGTCGCCAGGTGAAACGCGAGTTCCAATGCTGACGATGCCGCTTTCGTCAAGATTGCGTAAAGCCTTCTCACTGACATTCGGAATATCCCGTGTGAATTCTTCGCGCCCCAGTTTCGTCTCGCGAATTTCAACGTCGAACTCGTCAATATGAATCGACGTGTACACGTCTTCTTTCACGAGGCGTTCAGAAAGAATGATCGCATCTTCAAAGTTGTAGCCGTTCCACGACATAAACCCGACGAGCACATTGCGTCCAAGGGCAAGTTCTCCGTCATGAGTTGCCGCGCTGTCAACGAGCAGCTGCCCCTTCTTCACCCTGTCGCCGATTTTGACGATTGGTTTCTGATTGAGAGCTGTTCGCTCATTCAATCCCGTGAACTTTCGCAGCGGATACCGCTTCCCTTCGACTTCGACAACGGTACCGTCAACGTAAGTTACTTTTCCGGCTTTTTCGGCCTGGATCAGCATTCCTGAATGGCGGGCGACGATAGGCTCCATGCCCGTCCCGACGATTGGTTTTTCCGTAATCAACAACGGCACAGCCTGCCGCTGCATGTTTGATCCCATCAAGGCACGGTTCGCGTCGTCATGCTCCAGGAACGGAATTAAACAGGCGGAAACCCCGACCATTTGCGCCGGTGAAACGTCAATATACTCTGCCTGGTCGACGCTGATCCATTTCACGTCATTCCGGTGCCTCGCAAGCACTCGCTCCTCAACCAGCTTTCCATTCTTGACGGGAGCGTCAGCTGGAATGACGTAGTGCTCCGATTCTTCATCGGCCCGCAGATAGTCAATTTCGTCACTCAGTTTACCGTTGACCAGTCTTCGATAAGGGGTAATCAGAAAACCGTAATCATCGACCTGAGCAAAAATACCAAGACTTGAAATCAGCCCGATATTCGTGCCTTCCGGCGTCTCGATCGGGCAAATTCGACCGTAGTGCGAAATGTGAACGTCTCGAACTTCAAAGCCAGCTCGCTTACGATTCAATCCGCCTGGTCCCAACGCACTGAGTCGTCTTTCATGCGTCAGCATCGACAGCGGGTTCGTCTGGTCGACGACCTGCGAAAGTTCGCTCCTTCCGAAGAAATACTCAATCGCTGCGGAGACACTCTTCGGATTAACGAGTGTCCGAGGAGTCATTTCCTCGACATCCTTGAGACTCATCCGCTCCTGGACAGTCCGTCGCAGCTTGAGGAA
>JABMPE010000322.1 GCA_013203845.1 Rhodopirellula sp.
AGTCAAGGTCGATGGTCTGCACACTTCAGACTCGCTCGGCGAACTGAAAATGAAACCAATCAGTTTTCCGATGCCGATGGTCGGCTGGGCGGTCGAGCCGAAAACCAGTTCGGATCAGCAGAAGATTTCCGGAGCCCTCGCGAAAGTCGCTGAAGAAGACCAGACCTTTTCAGTGACGAGGGAAGAACAGACGCACGAGATGGTGGTACACGGCATGAGCGAACTGCACTTGCAGATCCTGATGGAGCGTGTGCAGAAACGTGACAAGGTCAACATCGAACATCACCTGCCGAAGATTCCTTACCGCGAGGCGTGCACCGGAACCGGAGAAGGTTTCTACCGTCACAAGAAGCAGTCCGGCGGCTCCGGCCAGTTCGCGGAAGTCCATTTAAAGGTGTACCCACTGCCGAGGGATATTGATCCGAATGAGTATTTTACGAAGGCTCGCTTCGAACATTTTCGCGAGTGCCACTACAACCCCGAACTCAACTTTGCATTCGTTGACTGCGTGTCCGGCGGCTCCGTTCCGAACCAGTTCATCCCAGCCGTTGAAAAAGGGATTCGCGAGCGAATGACGAAGGGCGTGCTCGCCGGTTATCAGGTTCAGGACTGCGTCGCGGTTCTGCATTTCGGAAAAGATCATCCTGTCGACAGCAACGAAACAGCCTTCAGGATGGCAGCCAGCACCTGCTTCAAAGACGTCTTTCTGCAATCGCATCCGGTTCTCCTGGAACCGCTGGTCCATCTTGAGATTACGATTCCCGCCGAATGCCTCGGAGATGTCACCGCCGATCTGACAACTCGCCGAGGAAGAATGGATGGCATGGACGCGGCCTCTGGCGGCTACACCGTCGTCAAAGGATTCGCTCCGCTGGCCGAAATTCAGGGCTACGCCCGTCAGCTGTCCAGCATCACCGGCGGACAGGGTTCGTACACCATTGAGCAAAGTCACTATGAGGTCATGCCGTCCAACGAGCAGAAGAAGATTCTCGCCAGCGTCCAGCACGTCGAGGAATTAGTCCACTGAGAGCCGGATCCAGTTAACCGTTGAATTCGAAACGCCGGGAAACGCCGGACTTAGTAGCAGATCGGAATCGAGACGGAGTATCTTTGAAGGTCAGCTTCAGGAGAGCATCGAACCAGCCCGGCCTGAATTCAGGTCGGGCTGTCTTATTTTCAGAATGAGTCTCGGTGAGAACGAAGGATCAACCATGCGAATTTCCGCGGTCTCTCTGTGGCTGGTCGAAGTCCCCCAGACCGAGCCACTCGCCCCGTATCGATCTCACATCCGTACCAGTTCAACAACGACGAAAGCGATCACAAAAATTGACACGGACGACGGTCTGTACGGATGGGGCGAATGTAATCTCAACTTTCTTCCGGGGCTCGATCTGAACCGCATGAGAAAGGACGCGAGTGAATGGGCCGTTGGTCGCGACCCGCTGAACATCGCAGCGTTTCATCTGGAATGCCCGTTCGAATCCCGACTGAAGGCCGGACTGTAACTCGCCCTGTGGGACATCGTCGGCAAAGCGGCCGATATGCCGGTTGCTCAGCTACTTGGCGGGTTCATTCGCAAAGAAATCGAACTCGCGGCCTGCATGGGAATTCAATGTTACGAACGCGCCGGCGAACTGGCATCAATGTATGTCGAGCAGGGCTTCACCACGCTGAAGACGAAGGCGGGCTCCGATGCTCAGGAAGACTTCGATATGGTTCGCGGCGTCCGCGACGCGGTCGGAGACAAACTGAAGCTGCGGATCGATCCGAACCGAGCCTACTCGCCGCAGCAGGCTGCCGAACTTGCAAAGCGACTGGAACAGTACGATCTCGAATACTTCGAGCAACCCATCCCCGCCGAACCACTTTCGGACGCGAAGTGGCTACGCGAGCAAACCTCAGTGCCGATCGCCTTGAACGAAAGCGTCGTCGGTCCCGACACTGTCTCGCAAATCTTTCTGGCCGACGCGGCGTCGCACATTCTTCCGGACACTCATATCGCCGGGGGGATTCTGCCATGCGTTAAGATTGGCCATCTCTGCGAAGCGGCCAATGTTCCCTGCATCATGCACTGTGGGCACGACCTTGGCCCGAAAACTGCGGCGATGCTGCACATCGCTGCCGCCTGTCCTGCCTACTCACTGGCCAACGATTGCACGTACTACGGACTCGTTGACGACATTCTTCAAGAACCGTTCGTCATTCGAAACGGGCGAATGAAAGTTCCAACGACACCGGGTCTGGGAATCGAAGGCGACATCGAGAAGCTCGAACATTATTCGATCGCGTGACGCTGCCGTGCGCTCTCGCGTGGAGCGATGGCCTTCAGAATGTCGGGCAACTAGAGTCCCGGTTTCATTATTCCTACGACTCTCAAGCCCTGACGAGCAGCACTGGTGCGAATCGCCGAATTCATCGCGTACCACGTCCAGATTCCTCTGAAGACGAAGATTCAGCACGCGTCGCACACTCGCCGCATGACGGACTCCGTCGTGGTACGCTGCATTCTGAGTGATGGCACCGAAGGCTGGGGCGAAGGGCTTCCCCGTGAATACGTCACAGGCGAGACGATTGACTCCGCATTTGACCTGCTGCGTGCCACGCCGCTTTCAACACAACTCGGTGCAGAACTCGACAGCCTGAGTGCCGCCATCGACGTTTGCGAAACGTTTGCACTGACTCGTCCACACCACGATCCTCGTAACTGCTTCGGTAACTCAATCCGTTGCGCCGTCGAGCTGAGCATTCTCGACGCTGTCTGCAGGGCGACTGATGTGCCGCTTTCTGCGATTACGTCGAAGTACGGAACGGCGGCTGGCATCCGAAAAGTTCGGGACAAGGTTCAGTACAGCGCGGTCATTACTTCCAGTTCGCCGGTGAAACAGAGAATCAAATCGTTTCTGATCCGGCTTCACGGCTTTCATCAGACGAAAGTGAAAGTCGGAGTCGAAGGAATCGACGACGAGGTTTCTTTGCGACGAATTCGCCAGCTGGTCGGCGACGGGATGGACCTTCGCATTGACGCCAACGAAGCGTGGACCTGCGAGAACCTGGAAGCGAAGTTCTCGCCGCTGGAAAAGTTCAACATTACGTCGATCGAGCAGCCGGTTCATCACAACGAGGTCGACGGTCTGTCGGCACTGCGTTCGAAGCTGTCGGCACCAATCATGCTCGATGAGTCACTCTGCAGTCTGGAAGATGCACAACGTGCCATCGAACATGGCACCTGCGACCTGTTCAATATCCGCATTTCCAAATGCGGCGGCTTTCTTAATTCACTGAAAATCGCGGCGACGGCTCATCAGGCCGGACTGGGTTATCAGCTTGGTTGTCAGGTGGGTGAAACCGGCATTCTAAGTGCGGCCGGGCGGCACTTTGCATCAAGCGTCGGTGACATTCGATATCTGGAAGGCAGCTATGATTCGTTCCTCGTCAAGGAACGTCTGACGCACGAAAACCTGACATGGGGACGGCGAGGAATCGCTCCGGCGCTGACAGAACCAGGGCTCGGGATTTCCATCGATGAGGCAGCCTTGAAACGCGTAACCGTCGCCGAGCAACACTTTTCAATTTGACCGCCGCCGAACTGACCGCCGCCGAACTGAACGTCGCGGAGTTGACCGCAGCCGAGTTAACTGCAGCCGCGGAACAGGCTGGAACATACAACCTGTTCAGAGAAGTAACGGGTTCCGAAAGCCTTCATGAGCCGGGCGGGGCGTGTTCGAACAGCGGCTGAATCTCGGCGTCCATCAACTCGGTGTCGAGGATCGCGATCGTTGGTTGGTGATAACTCCAGCCGCTGGTCTCGCCGGGATTGAGAAACAGCCGACCGCTCTCATCCTTCCGAACGCTCGGCTGGTGCGTGTGAGCGTAAACCAGAACGTCGAACTCGCCTTCCCAGCCCTTCGTCCAGGCCAGAGCGTGCGTCAGCAGAATTCTGGTTCCATCGGCCGCACGGTAGCAGAACGGCGGCTCGCCGATGGTTCCTACAATCGTCATGCCGCCGTAAAGCCCGATCTTGTTTCCCTCGTTGTCGCCGAAGCAGCCGACGAACGGGCAATTCAATTTTCGCAATGGCGGCACGGCAAAGGTCGAAACCAGATCGCCAGCAAAGAGCACGGCTTCCACCTGCTCCTGATTAAACCGATCAACGGCCACTCGGAGATTGTCGAGATGGTCATGAACGTCGGCGAAAACTCCGATTCTCATTCGGCCCCCTCGTTATCATCTCGCGATGGATGTTCTTTCCGATTCCTGCCAGCAATCGCTGCGGCGAAACAAACCACTAAGCCAATCACGTCACTTCTGAACCCAAAAAAACGCAGCTCATCTACGTTCAGAATGACTTCGCTCGAAATCAAAAACATCCCACACAAGATAAACCACGTGGATGGCAGCCGAATTGCATGTGCCCATGTCATGGCTTACTCACAACAATTCTTAACGAGTCCTAATGATTGAATCCTAATGATTGAAGAGGAACTCGCGGCTGTTGATCAGCGCCCAGAGGATATCTTCAAAGCCCTGTTGCGGCGACTCTGCGGTGGCGATGTGCGAAGCGGCCGCTGTGACTTCGTCATCAGACGGCGGGCGGCTGAAAGTCACCAGGTACAACTCGCGAACCGCGTCTTCAACCGGCACCTTGTTTTTGATGAAGCCAGCGATGCGGTTGTTTTTGTCGGTGAGCTTTCGTTGAATCACATCGCCGTTGACCAGGTGCAGCACCGCCGCCAGGTTTGGCGTGCTCGTCCGTTCGCACTCGCAGGCGATGACTCGTTGTGGGCGCCCGGTCGTGTCGAGGAAGTAAGACGTGAAGTTCGAGTCTGGCAGCTCGATGGCTCGCGTACCGAGCGGCACGCCGGTGAAGCGTTCCTGAGTTCCGGCGGCATCGTCGATTCCGTCGAGCAGAACTTCTGCCGGTAACCGCTTCACGTTGTAGTGAAGGTAGAGTCGCGTGTCCGTCGCATTCTCCGGAAGCGGACTGGAATCAAGCTGATAGACGCGGCTGGTCATGATATTCCGCATCAGCCGCCGCTGATCGAAACCGTTGTTTGCAAAATCTTCAGCCAGCGCGTCGAGCAATGCGGGTACGGATGCCGGATTCGTTTCCCGCAGATCGTCGATTGGCTCGACCAGTCCTGTGCCCATGAAATAACCCCACACGCGATTGACGATGTTTCGCGAAAAGAGCCTGTTGTCTTTTGAAGTCAGCCAGTCCGCCAGCGGACGTCGGAAATCGCGGACGCCGTCGAGGTCCACCGGTTCGGACTGCAACGGCGTTGGTGACATCGTCTTTCTGGTGCGTGGGTGCGAGATTGAACCGGAACTTTTCAGCATCACAACGGTGTCGCGGCCCAGAGCCCCAAAGTCAGAACTTCCCTTAGTGCCAACTCGCGTGAAGAAGGCCGCCAGACCGTAATAGTCAGCCTGGCTGTAAACTTCGAATGGGTGATGATGGCACTTCGCGCATTGCAGCCGAACCCCGAGAAAGACCTGCGCGGTCGTTTCGGCAAGGTCCGTCGGTGTCGTCGCAATCTTGAAGTAGTTGGCCGGGCCATTGGCGTAAATCGACCCTTGAGCCGTCACAATCTCACGCACGAATTTGTCGAACGGCTTATTCTCTCGAAACGACGCCCGCATCCAGTTGTAAAGAGCCCACATGCCTCCGTCGCCGACTTTGTTCCGGTTGTTGCGAAGCAGGTCACCCCACTTCAGAGCCCAGTAGGCCGACCAGTCGCTGACATAAATATCGCGAGTGGAATCGCCGGTCAGACCGAGCAGTTCGTCGACCAGTTCTTCTCGCTTGTTCGCTTTGTCGGATGCCAGAAACTCTTCCACTTTTTCGCGACTGGGCAACGTGCCGATCGAATCCAGAAACGCCCGACGAATGAAAACCTCGTCCGAACACAGCCCTGCGGGAACCACTCCCAATTGTTGCCAGTGATCCTTCACGGCCTCGTCGACAAAGTTCTGCACGACGAAGTGAGAAAGATCGGCGTCGGTTCGGTGAGGCTGCATCGCCATCGACACTTTGGCCTGCCCCTGAAATCGCACCATGATCGCGGCCTGTCCGGGACCGACCGCTGTGATCAGTCCATGCTGATCAACAGTCGCGACGCCTTCCCCCATGCTGTCGTAGAGAGCCAGGTGAGTGACATCACGCGTCGATCCGTCGTTGTAAGTGGCGATCACTCGAAGCTGCTGCGAGTCCCCTTCGGAGTAGACTCGGTGCTCGGGAGAAATCGACATCCCAACAACTATCGGATCTGTTTTTGTCGTTCCGGAAGCACCGGCTGCCAGCCAGTCGAGCATCTGGTCGTATTCAAATGAGCCGACTCGAAAACGTTGCCCGCCGCCGTGTGAAATCTGCAGTGTTGCCTTCTTCATAATCAGACTGCTGGCCGGATCGACAAACGAAACTCGCCGCTGCTGCCAGTCCCGCACGAACTGCGGATGATCCTGCTCCGGCGCGTATCCAAAGAGCGACAGCTTGAACTCGCCCTTGCCATATTGCGACGCGTGACACGCGCCCTGATTGCAGCCAGCTTTGCTGAGGATCGGAACAATGTCGCGTGCAAAATTCGGAGTCGACGTATCAACTCCCGATACCGTCACGGGAACCCGCACGGTCGCCTCGCCCTGCGTCACGAGTAATGCTGTCTCACCATTGTTGAGCGGTCGCAGTCGTCCGGATCCGTCGACAGTCAGAACGGACGCCGATTCAATCTGGTACCGAACCTGGCGAGTCAGATCGACGTGCCGCGCGGACTCGAACGCCGAAACCTGAAGCTGCAGCCGATCGAGTCGACCAGTCAACTCAATCGAAGCGGGTTCGACAATAAACGGAGCGGTTTCTGGATCGTCAGCAGCTGAGATTGCCGAAGCGAACAGAGCAAGAGCGAACGCGGCGAGGAGCTGCAGAGGCAGGTACGAGGTTCGATGCATGATTGCACCTCGTTCATGAGGATGATGTTTGGGAAGATTAATCAGCATATCCGACGGCGGGTCAGGCGGAAACAACGACGGTCGGATTCAGTAATCCGTATCGATTACGACATGACATCATTCCCACGCCGAGAATGTGATTTTTCCGCTGGTCACATCCTACGAAAAAATCACAACCTCACCACGACCACGGATTCTGAAGACAGCCTTTGCTCCTCGCCGATAACGATGTAGCATCGAGTGTTCTCGGAATCGCCAACTCTGGTGTTCGAGCCGTCCCCACGCCTCGCTGTTTCCGCCGCTGTCCTCAAAATTCCCCGCCCGAGTCTCTGAGGTTCCGCCATGCTCCAGCTATTTCCTGCCCGCCGTTCTAACTGCGAACGTAAACGTCGGCGAGAATTCATGGTCGATGTGGGGTCGCTCACCGCTCTGGGTTTAACGTTACCTCAGCTTCTACAGGCGGAAGCTCAGGCTGCAAGTGCGTCGGCAGGAAACCATCAACGTGGCGACGTTAACTGCATTCTGATCTGGACTCGCGGAGGCACCAGCCATCACGACACGCTGGACCCAAAACCAGAAGCGGGTGCCGATGTTCGAGGTGACTTTGGAGTCATCGACACCGCACTGCCCGGAGTTCAGTTCACCGATCAGATGCCGCACTTTGCGAAAGAGTTGAACCGCTACACCGTGATGCGGAACCTCAATCCAAAGAATGGCAGCCACTCAACCGCCGACGCCATCATGATGTCCGGGCGAAAGTTCAACCCGGCAATCACTTACCCGTGTTACGGGTCGGTTGTCTCGAAACAACTCGGTGCGAAGAACGCATTGCCCTCGTTCATCCAGCTCGGCACCAACGTCGATCACCGTTTCAATGGTGGGCTGGCTGGTTATCTGGGTCTGCAGCACAACGCGTTCGTCGTCCCGGACGACCCCAGTGGCAGCAAGTTTTCGGTGCGGGATGTTTCGCTGCCGAATGGTCTGACTGCCGACCGAATCAGTCGTCGACGTGACGCTTTGCTGAAAATCGACACGCTGCAGCGGGATCTGGAAACGCGACCTGACGCGTTGCAGGCCATCGACTCTTACTACGAAAACGCTTTCAGCATGATCACGTCGGCGTCGACGAAGACGGCTTTCGATCTTGACCAGGAAGACACCAGAACTCGTGACGCGTACGGTCGACACAACCTCGGGCAAAGCCGCCTGTTGGCGCGACGTTTGATCGAATCCGGCTGCCGCTTTGTAACAGTGACCAGTGGCGGCTGGGACACACACCGTGACAACTTCAACGGCCTGAAGAAACTGCTGCCGCCACTCGACCAGGCATGGCCGGCCCTGCTGACCGACCTTGAAGACCGCGGCCTGCTGGACAACACGTTCGTCTTCTGGCTGACAGACTTCGGTCGCACGCCGATCATCAACTCAGCGGCGGGCCGAGACCACTGGTCGACAGCCAGCATCGCGACCTTCGCCGGAGCTGGCGTGCAGGGCGGACAGGTTCTGGGTAAGACTGACGAAACCGGTGCACGACCGGTTGGCAAGGAATACTACCCGGAAGACATCGCCGCGACGGTTTACCGAAAGCTCGGCATTCCGCTCGATACACACCACACGGCCCTCGATGGTCGCCCCATACGCCTCTGCATTGGCGAGCCCGTTCCTGAGCTGATGGGGTAGCACTCGGTGAATTCATACTTGAATTTGAAAAGCCCATCCACAACCGGATGGGCTTTTCTTTTTGATGCCAGATTTCCAGACAACAGGTAGCGTTAAATTACCGTTTCTTGACAGTTTGGTTGCATGCGGAAAGCATACGTCAGATGAATTGTCGTCAGTCCGTTTCTGCAAGGATGGAGTCGCCATGAGTAACGTGTTTCGTTTTGAAGAGCTGGAAGGTCAGATCGGACTGCTGACCATTGACGCACCGGGCAGGAAAGTGAACACGCTCGGTCGCGTCGTGATGGAAGAGCTGGCCGACATCGTCGACGACCTTGAGAAACGTGACGATCTGCAGGGGCTATTGCTGCAAAGTGGCAAGCCGGGACAGTTCATTGCGGGAGCCGACCTCAACGAACTTGGAGCACTGGCGACGGCGACTCGCGAGGAAGTGCTTGAAGCCGTCGGAGCCGGGCACGCTCTGTTTTCTCGCATCAGCCAGTTGCCGTTTCCGACTGTGGCTCTGGTCGATGGAGCATGCATGGGCGGCGGAACCGAGCTGATTCTGTCGTTCGACGAGCGAATTGTGTCGGCTGGTAAAACGAAGATCGCTCTACCGGAAGTTAACGTGGGATTAATTCCCGGCTGGGGCGGAACTCAGCGTCTGCCACGACTGACGGGAATTCATCACGCGATTTCCATGATCACGTCGGGAGCACCGCAGGATCCCAAAACGTGTGTCGGATGCGGATTGGCCTTCGACGCGGTTCCGGCGGAGCAGCTTGTGGCTGAAGGCCGGCGCGTGATCGGAATTCTTCGCGAGGGCGATCTCTGGCAGGCAAACCGTAAGAAGCGATCGCAACCACTCGGCCTCACCGACGATCAGATGGCGTTCGCGTTTGCCGTGTCTGAAGGCGGCGTGCGGGGTAAGACGAAAGGCCAGTACCCGGCCCCACTGGCTGCGTTGAAGGCCATCAAACTGGGAGTCAATCTGCCGCTGGAAGACGGTCTGAAAGTCGAGCAGGATGTTTCGCTGGAAGTGGTAGGCTCGACGATTTCAGCCAACCTGATCGGCGTTTTCTTTATGAACACTCAGGTTGGCAAAGACCCCGGCTTCGGAGGGACTTCGTCGAAGCCGAAAGTCGTTAACCGCATCGGAGTGCTCGGTACCGGTCAAATGGGAGCGGGCATTGCGACGGCTCATTGTCGACGCGGCGTGCCGGCCACGATGGTCGACATCAGCGAAGAACGGCTTGGCTGGGGTATGGCCGCGGCGAAGAATGTCATTGATTCCCGCATCAAAATTGGACGAGCGACTCACGATGACATGTCGAACATGCTCGGCCTGCTCAGCACGGCGACGTCGAAGACCGCGTTCTCCGATTGCGATGTCGTCGTGGAAGCGATCACCGAAAATGAAGCATTGAAAACGGCTTCGTACCGTGAACTCGCTCCCGTTCTGCGTGACGACGCGATCCTGGCCAGCAACACATCGACGATCTCGATCACCCGCATGGCGGAATCAGCTCCGGCTCCGAACCGCTTCATCGGTATGCACTTTTTCTATCCGGTTGATCGAATGCAGCTGGTCGAGGTGATCCGTGGCGAGAAGACCGATGACGAAACGGTTGAAACCGTTGTCGCTCTGGCACGACGGATCGGCAAAACGCCGATCGTCATGAAAGACTGTCCGGGGTTTCTGGTCAACCGAGTGTTGCTGCCGTACATGAACGAGTCCCTGCTCCTGCTGTGTGAAGGAGCATCAATGGATGACATCGACAAAGCGTCGACCAGGTTCGGAATGCCGATGGGCCCGATCGCTCTGCACGACCTGGTCGGAACCGACGTCGCGATGTTCGCCGGCAAGGTTGTCTCTGAAGCGTTCTCAGATCGCGCTGAGATGTGCCCTCTGCTGGAAGACATCGTGCAGGCTGGCCGCCTTGGCAAGAAAGCCGGCAAAGGGTTCCGACAGTACGTCGGCCCGAAAGGAAAGCCGGCCCCGGATCCCGACTTCGCCGCCTTTCTGGAAAAGCACCGAACCGGTTCGAAGGACTTCTCACAGGAAGATATCACCAACCGGCTGTTTCTGCCGATGCTGCTGGAGGCGACGCGTGTACTGGAAGACGGCATCGTTTCCGAGCCGACCCATGTCGATCTGGGCCTGCTGCTGGGGATCGGCTTTCCTCCGTTCAAAGGCGGAATTCTGCACTGGTGCGATACCGAAGGCGCCGGAAACATCGTCAAGCGGCTGGATCAGTTCGCTGACTTCGGCAAACGTTTCGAGGCAACCGACTCGCTCCAGCAGATGGCTTCGTCCGGCGACAAATATTTCCGTCTGGGGAACGTGGCTTGAAGTCGAGAGTCGCGGGACGAGAGCCACTAAAACCTTCAAAGTCTGAACGGGGCATGGAGTCGGATTTTCGACTCCATGCCTTTTGCGATTTATTGGCGAAACTTTTCGTTTTGCTGACGGTTTAACGTCATGCAGCCGCGGGATCGCGACCGGAACTGTTCCATTTCGTGGCCTGCGGACGCTATCTGCTCATCCACAACGACCGTAATTACGCGGTCCCAATTGAACCGACCGGGAATCAACTCCGGCTCTCCAGGAATCCAACGATGAAACGCTTCTGCATGTTGACGGGAATCGTACTGGCCTCTTCCGCGTCGGTGTTTGCCGAAGACGGCCCCAAACCGGGTGAAATCTTCAAACAACTGGATAAGAATAATGACGGGAAGCTTGTCAAGGACGAGGTCTCTGAAGAGCAGACTCGCTTCTTTGAACGCCTGTTGAGACTCGGTGACGCCGATAAAAACGGTGAACTGACGGAGTCTGAATTCACCAAAGCGGCATCTGAAACGGCTGTCACACCGCCGGCAGGAGGAAACGGAGCTGGGCCCGGTCGTCGTCCCGGAAATCCCGGAGGACAGCAGTTTGATGCAGCGGGATTCTTCAAACGACTCGATCAGAACGGCGACGGGAAGGTCACGAAGAGCGAATTGCCGGAGGCACTTGCCGAACGACTCGCGCCAGCATTCGAGAAACTCGGGAAAGACGCTTTCACGCTGGAAGAGTTTCAGCAGTTTCGTCAACAGGCGGAACGAAACGGGTCGGGGCAGCCCGGCGGTCGACCGGGTTCCATGGGAAATCCGGAAGAGACATTCAAACGTCTCGATGCCAACGGTGACGGGAAACTCACCGTCGACGAAGTCCCTGAACCGGGACGACGGATGGTGGGGGCGATACTTGAACGATCTGGCAAGGGACGCGATGGCTCTCTCACGATGCAGGAATTTCAGAAAGCCATCGAACAGTTCAATCGAGGTCAGCAGAACGGTCGCCCGGAAGGCGGCGTGCGTCCGGTTGGTGATCAGCCACCGCGTGACGGAGAGATGCGCCGCCCTGGGCAGAGCGATCGTCCTGCGAATGCCGGACCTGGTCCAGCATTCCTGCGAATTCTCGACGCCAACCAGGACGGGCGACTCAGCCGGGAAGAGCTGGAAAAGGCCGTCAGCCTGCTGGATCGCCTTGACCAGAATCAGGACGGCGCACTGGATATGCGGGAACTTTTTGGAGGACCCGGTCCGGGGCGGGATTCGATGGAGCGCTCACGTCAGAACAGAGGCACTGACTCCGGCGATCGTCCACGACGTCCCGAGAGTGAGCAGCCGGACAGGAACGCTGACAAGCCTCGTGACGGCCAGCGGCCTGGCACCGAACAGGCTCGGCGAGCAGGACGTCTGTCTGGCTCGAATATGGAAGAGAGATTCAGCCAGATGGATCGCGACAAGGATGGAGCGATCAGCAAAGAAGAAGCTCCCGATCGTTTGAAACAGAATTTCGACCGCATCGACACCAACAAAGACGGCAAGGCCTCTCGTGAAGAACTCCGCAAGTTCTTCGAACGATCGCGAGATCAGTAAGAGATTGACCTCTCGTTCGAAAGTTCAGCCTGAATGAAAACAGCCCTGAACTGGCATCACAAAAAGTGTGTTGCCGGTTCAGGGCTGAGTTATTGTCGTACCGAAGGCCGAACGGAATCATCGCGGTCGTGATTCCTGAAAAGAATCACCAGTGACGTCCGGTCGTGCTGCAGTTCAGGGACTTACGATTACGCGATGCAGGCATTTTCCCGTGAAGAGTCATTCGCGGTGACTGCCGACCGGTAGGCCGCTACAAGAAGCATCTTCGCAGACTCAAGTCGCGATTCACCTTGAAGATGCAGACCTTCTGCGTGCATCTCGTCCAGAACGATCAACGGGACACCAGCAACCGATGGTTCGCGAGCAGCCCGCTCACAGACTCGATTAACAAGGGATGTGGAGATTACCGTCGATTGACTGGTCATGCCTGTACCTGGTCCACCGGCAGAACGATGTCGTCGCTGACACCTTCCTGCTCGGATTCCTTACGTTTAATGGCGTCATAAACCTCTCGCCGATGCACGCTGACATCGCGAGGAGCATCGATTCCCAGGCGGACTTTGTCCCCTCGAATTTCGACGACCATGATTGAAATGTTGTCACCAATGACGATCTTCTCGTCCTTTTTCCGGCTGAGTACCAGCATCGTGCCGTTCCTGATCCATGGTGTGTTGGCAACCCGCTTCCGGCCGATCGGACTCACTGTCCGATACCTCTCCCCGAAAGCCGAGTTGTTGCAGTTTCCCCTTAACTTAGACCATGCCCGACACTCCGGCGGACGAATCACGTGACGATTGGCGAATCTGCCGGCGACTCTGACGACCTGTGACAGCTGTACGGATCGGTTGAGTTGATCGGCCAGGCAGATGGCGACGGTCGTTCCGAATTTGTCGGGTTCAGGTGAGAATACTTGCACTCCATTCGGATCCTGTCCGCCGCGTCGGTATCCTTGACGAGCTGAAGCTGGACCGCGATACCGAGCGAAGCTCCGTTGCCGCCCAGAAACTCCGACGACATACCAGAGGCTGCCTGTGACCGATTTCGAATACTCACGCTGGGACGGTTCGCAGGAGTTTACGCCGCAATCAACGGACAAACTCTTCGACGAGTTGAGCCGCTACATGCTCGACTACGGCGAGGAGATTCTGGACAACCTGCACAACTGGGAGCAGGAACATCCCGATCTCATCCAGAAACTCATCGAACAGGGATACGTCGACAAAGATGAGGACGGTCGCTTCCAGGTGACTCCGAAGGGAGTCCGACGGGTTGAAGGGCAGGCACTGGAGGCACTGTTCAACGTCAACCGTCAGGACAAAGTCGGTAAGCACGAAACCGAATTCCGCGGCGCCGGCCAGACTGTCCACGACGAAACAAAACCTTACGAGTACGGCGACCCAATTTCGAACCTTGACATGCACGCGACGCTGAAGAACGCGATTCTAAGACAGGGTGGAGGATCGCCAGTCGACATCGCGCAGGACGACCTGGTCGTCTACGACACTGAATACCAGACGGCTTGCGCCACTGTCGTGCTGCTCGATATGTCCGGCAGCATGCGTCGCTACGGCAAATACGGGCAGGCAAAGAAAGTCGCGATGGCTTTACAGGGACTCGTCCGAGGCCGCTACCAGGGCGACTTTCTGCAGATCGTCGGGTTCTACAGTTACGCATCTCTGATGACCGAAAGGGAGCTGCTGTATTCTGCTCCTAAAGAGGTCAGCATCTTCGATCCACGAGTCCACCTGCGAATCAATCTTGACCAGCCACCCGGCTTCGTCCCTCAACACTTCACCAACATCCAGGCCGGGCTGCAGTTTGCTCGGCGCCTGCTGAAGCGACAACCGGCTCAGAATCGGCAGATCATCACCATCACCGATGGCGAACCAACGGCTCACATCGAAGGCCGCGATTTACTGCTGATCTACCCTCCCGCCGAACGCACCGCGAAGGCGACTCTCGCCGAAGTCAAGCGATGCTCGAACGACGGCATTCACCTGTCGAGCTTTGCGCTGATCGAAGACTACTTCTATCTCGATCTGGTCAACTTCGTCGAGCAGATGGCCAAAGTGTCCGGAGGCGTCGCGGCCTACTGTAACGCCGAAGACCTGGGCAACATGGTGATCGACAGCTTTTCGAAAGGCCGCCGACAGCGGCGCGCGATGTAGAAGTCTTTGCCAACCGACCGGGGCGACTTGTTGACGAAGCTTCTCGTCCGGGAAACATCCGATAAAGGCCGTACGACCAGACACCTCTGGTTGCAGCGATTTGCCCATTCACGAACATCCTGCCAGAATGCATCGCTGAGTCTTGAGACACCACGCGGGGTTTGAGACACCACGCATAAATCTGGTGTCGACTGCTGCTCCCCCGCCGCTCTGGAACTGCGATCATCAGCCCATGTCGGACTACTCAAAAACGATGGCTTCACCCATTTCGGAATCTTCGGACCACCATTTACCCAGCGCCGCCGGATCGGAATCTGTTCCGGCTTCCGGTGAAGGGTGCCCGACGCCTTTGGCGTGGAAGCAGGTCCGCACCGAGTTTCTGACACAAAGTGAGGAGTTTTCGTTTTCTGAATCCGGCCTGACTCTCAGTGGCCGAATTCTCGGTGAGGGAACTCCGCTCTATTTTCTGAACGGGATCAGCGCCTCATCGACACTCTTCTGTCTGACGGCCTGGTTGCTGCGAGACGAATTTCGATGCGTGATCCTGGATTACCCTCCTGAAGCCAGGAATCTTGATCAGCTGGCACAATCGCTTGATCTGGTGGCTACGCAGCTCGGCGATCAACAGTTTGATCTCTACGCAACGTCATTCGGCACGGCGGTCGCTCTGCGAGCCATGCAAACCAGTCCACAGAAAATTCGACAGGCTATTCTGCAGGGGCCGCTGATCTCGATGAAATTCAGCGTTGCCGAACGACTGGCACTTGGAACTCTCGGGTGGCTGCCAGGCAGAATCAATCGGTTGCCGTTTCGAAAGACGGTTCTTGAAAACAATCATGCACGATGGTTTCCACCGTTCGACATTACCCGCTGGAAATTTCTCCTGCATGAAACAGGCGACGTACCCACACGCGATGTCGCTCGCCGGGCGGGAATGCTGCCTGGCCTGAATCTGACAGGGACGCTTCCGGAAATCAAAACACCAACGCTTGTTATCAGTAGCGAGGGCGAAGCGGCGAGGCATCGAGAATCAGCGAAAGTGCTGGCAGAATACCTGCCTAATTCAACTCTGGAAGAAATCTCCAACAGCGGTCACGTGCCGTTTGTGACGCATCCACATCGACTCGTAAAAATGATCCGCCCATTTCTTCATCCGGATCAACACGCGTCGAGTTGCACTACCACGTAGAAACAGGCGACGCAAAAAAGAAAGAGGGCGGCAACCGGAATCCGGCTGCCGCCCTCATGTTTCGCATTCAGAATTCTACGCTCTCGAAACTGCATCGAGTCCTTCGCCGTTGGGCCTACTTCTTTGCTGCCAGCATCTTGCGTGCTCGATCCTGATCGCGGAATCGAGCGTCGATGTCTGCGTCGTTCGACGCAGGGCGGCGCATCGCCTCATCAAGTTCGGCTCGGGCAGCGTCAGCATCGATATCGTTGTTGGTGAGGCACCGAGCGGTCAGCAGGGTCACGATCTCGCCGTTGATCTGCACAAAGCCGCCATCAATGAAATACGACCGTTCACCTGAGGCGGCAGTCAGCTTCAGTTCGCCACAACCGAGGCGACCGACCAGCGGCGCTCGACCCGGCAAAACGCCCATCTGGCCATCGAACAACGGAAAACGAAGCGCACTCACCGGCTCATCCACAATCGTGGTTTCGGGAGTCACAACAATCAGTTGAAGTTCGTTTGCCATAGGTCTTCTTTGCCTCGAAGCCCGTAATCTTCCGGAATCCGAAAAACTTCCGAACGGACCTCTAACTCTGACGGCATTCCTGCCAACGCGACTACCGGACTAATTGGCCGCTGCAGCCATTCGCTCTGCCTGTTCTGCCGCTTCCTGAACGCCACCGACGTACATGAAGGCTGCTTCCGGCAGATGATCCCACTTGCCAGCACAGATTTCTTCGAAACTCGTAATCGTCTCTTCCAGCGGCGTGATCTTACCAGCTTTACCCGTAAACACTTCAGCCACAAGGAACGGCTGTGACAGAAATCGCTCGATACGACGCGCTCGATGCACAACGAGTTTGTCTTCTTCCGCCAGCTCGTCAACACCCAGAATCGCGATGATGTCCTGAAGTTCCCGGTAGCGTTGCAGAATCTGCTGCACGGCACGCGCGGCTGCGTAGTGCCGGTCACCAACGTACTGCGGGTCAAGCACCCGACTGGAAGATGCCAGCGGATCGATCGCCGGATAAATCCCCTTTTCAGCAATCTTTCGTTCCAGATAAATGAACGCGTCCAGATGGCTGAACGCAGTCGCCGGTGCCGGGTCAGTCGGGTCGTCAGCCGGCACGTAAACGGCCTGCACTGACGTAATCGCGCCCTTTTTCGTCGATGTAATTCGTTCCTGCAGACCACCGAGTTCCGTACCCAGTGTCGGCTGATAACCTACAGCACTCGGCATACGGCCCAGCAACGCAGACACTTCTGATCCGGCCTGTGAGAAGCGGAAGATGTTGTCGACGAAGAGCAGCGTGTCCGCTCCCGTAGCATCGCGGAACCACTCGGCCATCGTGAGACCTGTCAGAGCGACTCGCAGACGAGCACCTGGTGGCTCGTTCATCTGTCCGAAGACCATCGTTGTTTGCTCAATAACCGAACGGCCCGTATCGCCGATCTTGGTTTCCTGCATTTCAAGCCACAGGTCGTTTCCTTCGCGGGTTCGCTCACCAACTCCGGCGAACACTGAGTAACCACCGTGGGCACTCGCGATACGTGCGATGAGTTCTGTCAGGATGACTGTCTTACCAAGACCAGCACCACCGAACAGACCTGCTTTACCACCGCGAACGAACGGCGTCAGCAGGTCAACGACCTTGATTCCCGTTTCGAAGATTTCAGTCTTTGAACTCAGGTCTTCGAGTTTCGGAGCACTGCGGTGAATGGGCCACTTTTCTGCAGTGGTGACTTCACCACGCCCGTCAATCGGGTCGCCGGTCACGTTGAAGACGCGTCCCAGCGTTTCTTTGCCAACCGGCACCGTAATTGGGAGGCCTGTATCGACAGCATTCATTCCGCGAGCCATACCGTCGGTCGAGCCCATCGCCACGCAACGGACGCGACTGCCGCCAAGGTGTTGCTGCACCTCGCCCGTCACCTTGACATGGACACCTTTGATTTCGGCATTCACCAGGACAGCATTGTAGATGGCTGGCAGATGACCTTCGCTGAACTCAGCGTCAAAGGTTGAACCGATGATTTGAGTAATGTGACCGATTTTTGTGTCTGTTGTTGTCGTCGACATGATCGATGGCTTTCGTCGTATGATCGATTGTCGTGAATGTCTGTCAGAAACCAGCAAGCCGACTCACTGCAGCAAACTGGCCAAACTACGTCGTAATCTTCAGGCTCTATTCGAGAGCCGCGGCACCGCCAATAATTTCGCTGAGTTCCGAAGTAATCTGCGACTGCCGTGCCCGGTTGTACTGCATGGACAGCGTGCTGATCATGTCACCAGCGTTCTCTGTTGCACCCTTCATCGCGACCATTCGAGCAATCTGCTCACTGACGGCGGCATCAAGGAAGCATTTGAAGAGCCGAGCCTTAAACGCTGCCGGCACGATCTCTTCGAGGATGTCTTCGGGGGACGGCTGGAATTCGTAATCAACTCCCGGAGCCCTTTCGTTCGAGTCCGAT
>JABMPE010000323.1 GCA_013203845.1 Rhodopirellula sp.
AGCGAAACTTGCGCCGTCCGGCAGTGGCCCCGCGATCAAGCTGGTTGGAATTGAGAACTTTGGCATCCTGGGTTTTGATGTGGATGCGTCCGGAAAAGACGTCGCCATCGAGATGTCCGGCTACCTGAATCGGACGAGTCTGAAAGACCTGACGGTTTCCGGTTTCTCGAAGGTCGGAGTGGCCATGAAGGGAGTCGTCGGATTCAGCAATGACGAGATCGTTCTTGAAAAACTGGACCTTCGAGGCAGCGGCACCACGACCGCTGGCATTCATTTCACGTCTGGTGAAAACGGCAGCAGTCGAATCAAAGTGCTGAACTGTCGACTGTTCGGACCTCAGGAGAAGGGCATCCTGTTCGAAACAGACATCACCTACATCGAAATGCGTGAAAACATCATCGCCGACGCTGATGTCGGCATGTCGTTCCCCGGCGGTCCGCTGACACTGAAAGACGTGCAGATTCTCAATACAACATTCTATAAGTGTCGCCGCGGCGGAATCATACTCGAACAGATGCCAGCTCCCAGTGGCGGCGTTTCCGGATCAGGCGGATTGGTCATCAGTCGAAATCTGTTCGCTCAAGTGAACGGCCCGGAACTGCTCATCGAAAACGATTTTGATGACAAAAAGTTCGACCGGTTCTTCTCGACAGATGGTGGTGGCGTCGATCAAAACTGGTCCGACCGCCAGCAGGCCTCAGACATCAAGGCGGGGCAGCGGGAAATCATTCATCGAGAGAATCAGCGAGTTCCGTCGGTCGAATTTTCCTCAACAGACGACAGCAGCCCGGACTTTCTGACGCTGAAAAAGAATGTGCCGTACGCCCAAATCGGCGGTGCCAAGTTGAACACAAAACCGTATATCGGAGCCCGACCGGCGAAGTAGTCGATCGACGATCAAATCCGTTATTTCCAGCCGAAGCCTGAAGACTTTATCACTCGAAGTTTTCAGGCTCCGGCTGCTTCCTTTGAAAGATGATACTCATGCTGCACAACGTTCTGATCAATGGCGAATGGCGACCTTCCACGGGAGTGACGACTTTCCAGGCGGTGAATCCGGCGACTTGTGAACCAATTGAAGGCGACTATCCCGTCAGCCCGTGGGGGGAAGTCGAGCAGGTGATCGCGGCTTCCGCGGCGGCATCGCGCGAAATGCGTGGATGGCCCGGCGAACGTTTCGCGGCTTTTCTGGAATGCTTTGCCGATCGTATCGAAGCTCGCGCTGACGAACTGGTCGCCCTGGCGAATCAGGAAACGGGACTTCCGGTTTCGCCACGGCTGAAAGACGGCGAACTTCCGCGTACGACCGATCAACTCCGGCAGGCTGCCGCAGCCGCCCGCGAAGGATCGTGGGCCAGCCCGACGATCGACACGAAAGCCAACATCAGGTCGATGCACGGTCCGATCGGTCCCGTCGCCGTCTTTGGTCCGAACAATTTTCCGTTTGCCTTTAACAGTGTGGCGGGCGGTGACTTTGCCGCCGCTGTCGCCGCCGGAAATCCCGTCATTGCGAAAGGACACTCGTCGCATCCAGGCACGACACGGCTGCTGGCGGAAGAAGCGTTTGCCGCCGCTCAGCAAACGGAAATGCCGGCTGGTTTCGTGCAGCTGATTTACCGGACCAGTCACGACGACGGTTGCCGATTCGTGGGGCACGCCGACGTCGGAGCGATCGGTTACACCGGTTCGCGGTCCGCTGGTCTGCGTTTGAAAGAAGCTGCCGACAAAGCAGGAAATCCGATTTATCTCGAACTGTCCAGCATCAACCCCGTCTTTGTTCTGCCGGGAGCACTGGCAGAACGATCCGAAGCAATTGCCGGCGACTTCACCGGCAGTTGCCTGATGGGGACCGGCCAGTTCTGCACGAATCCCGGCATGGTTGTCCTGCTGGCCGGTGATAAAACAGACGCCTTTGTTACCGCTGTCGCTGAGAAGTTTTCGACCGCACCGGTCGGGACCTTCCTCAGCGAAGCCGTGCAGAAGAGTTTCCTTTCGGGCGTCGCGGCGTTGCAGACAGCCGGCGCGAAGTTGATCGCGGGTGGTGAATCAGGCGGCGGAGCGGGATTCTGCTGTCAGAACACGCTGCTGAAAGTGGACGGCGCGAAGTTCTTGGAGAATCCGGAAGCGCTGCAGGCCGAAGCGTTCGGCAATGGGTCGCTGTTTGTGATCGCTGCCGACGCGGCTCAGGCCGAACAGATTGCCGAGTCGCTCGAAGGCAACCTGACCGGCTGCATTTACAGCAGCACGGATGGTACGGACGACGTGATTTACGATCGGATCGCTCCGGCTCTGCGAACCAGAGTCGGACGCCTGCTCAACGACAAAATGCCGACGGGCGTTGCGGTTTCGTCTGCCATGAATCATGGCGGTCCGTTCCCGGCGACCGGACATCCGGTGTTTACCGCCGTGGGAATGCCACAGTCGATTTACCGCTACTCGATGCTGCAATCCTATGACGGAATTCGACCTCACCGATTGCCGTCCAGCCTGAGGGACGAAGCTCCGAATGGAACCTGCTGGCGATACATCGATGGCAACTGGCGACAGGGCAACGTGTGACGTGGCATCTGGTGCCGACTGTGAAAATCTGATGAATTGCGGCCAGATTCCCACCGATGCTCTCGTACCGTCTCGGCCTGAGTGGAGAATTTGTCGCGCATCTTTGTTACAACTCGCGGCTCACGAAGGTTCCAGGTGGCAGATTCTGCCATTTTCAGACCGCTGCTGCCTCAGCAGGCGAGGATCGCCGGCAGGCAGTTGCGTGAATTGACGTGCTGACATTCCGGGCTGTTTACACCGGACACGTCGCCGCCTGCGGTTCCAGACCCGCCAGAGTCACATTGATACCGGCTCAAGGACCGGTTCGGGATCACACAGGCGACACACAGACTGACTGAGTTTTTTGGAAAGGTTGATTGCCATGAGCGCAATTGCAGGCGTACACGCTCGACAGATTCTCGACAGCCGTGGAAACCCAACGGTTGAAGTGGACGTTGTCCTCGAAGACGGACAGGTCGGTCGTGCTGCTGTTCCCAGCGGAGCGAGCACCGGAAAGCACGAAGCGTGCGAACTTCGAGATACAGATCGCAAAGATTACTACCTCGGCAAAGGTGTTCTGCAGGCCGTTCAGAACGTCAACGATGAAATTGCACCGCGTCTGATCGATCTCGACGTGTTCGATCAGGCGTTGATTGACGCCATGATGATCGATCTCGACGGCACGGAAAATAAATCCCGTCTGGGAGCGAACGCGATCCTGGCCTGCTCGCTGGCCTGTGCTCACGCCGGTGCTCAGATCAGCCTGCTGCCACTGTTCCGCTATCTTGGTGGAGTCGGTGCCAACTGCCTGCCGGCTCCGATGATGAACATCATCAACGGTGGCGAGCACGCCAACAACTCGATCGACCTTCAGGAATTCATGGTGATGCCGCTGGGCTTTGACTGCTTCAGCGATGCACTGCGATGTGGGGTCGAAACGTTCCATGCTCTGAAGAAAGTTCTGAACGACAAGGGCATGAGCACGGCTGTCGGCGACGAAGGTGGATTCGCTCCGAATCTTGGTTCCAGCGAAGAAGCCATCGACATCATCGCTCAGGCCGTCGAAATGGCCGGTTACACGTTTGGTGATCAGGTTAAAATTGCACTCGATTGTGCCGCGACCGAGTTCTACAACGAAAAAACGAAGACCTACAAACTCGAAGGCAAAGAAGTCGACTCAGACGGTATGGTCGAAATTCTCGCTGGCTGGGCCGAGAAGTATCCGATCTGCTCGATCGAAGACGGCCTGGCCGAAGACGATTGGGACGGATGGAAGAAACTGACCTCCGCGCTTGGTAACAAGTGCCAGCTGGTTGGCGACGACCTGTTTGTGACCAATCCGAAGCGTCTGGCACGAGGGATCGAAGAAGGCGTTGCAAACAGCATCCTCGTTAAGGTGAACCAGATCGGATCACTCACCGAAACTATTCAGGCTGTGTCGATGGCTCACCGAGCTGGATTCACTTCGGTGATGAGCCACCGTTCGGGCGAAACCGAAGACAACACGATCGCCGACCTGGCGGTTGCGCTGGGAACCGGTCAGATCAAGACGGGTTCGGCCAGTCGTACGGATCGTATCTGCAAGTACAACCAGCTTCTTCGGATTGAAGAGATTCTGGGTGGTGCCGCAACGTTCGGCGGGACGATCAGCTAAGTGTCTCAGGACCAGCGAGGCTGGTTTGTTGTGAATCGGAGAAGCTCGGCGAATTTCACCGCAGGTGTTTACGGCGTTTGAGATTCTGTCGCCAGGAGACCTTCCTCTGACAAAATCCATCAGCCCGGCTGTCCTGGACAGTCGGGCTGATTTTGTTTGACGTATTCACCGATTCTGAAACCTGAATAAAAACTTTCTATACGGTACTCGACTGGTCGATGGCAAAGGTAAGCAGACAATCGCGAACTCAACGAAAGCAGTGCAACAACGACTCTCAACACGAGCCGTCGCTGTTGCAGTGGTTAGTTTCGTTTCTGTTCTGGGGTCAGCTGATGGCCGCAGGGGTTCTGTACGGCAGCGTCGCGATGGCTCCCAAACTGGCAACTTACGTCGAGCTGGACGACGAATACGTGACCGCTCAGACCGAACTTGTGCAGCTGGAGCGGCAGGTGTTTGAACTGCGAAAGATCACCGAATCGCTGGAACAGGATCCGGGGCTTCTGGAAGAGCTGGCCAGGATCGATCTCGACGCCACTCGGCCCGGTGAAGAGCAGATTCCGTTGCAGGATCATCTGACACTGCAGAGTCGCATCAGACGACCGTTCACCGCCCAATCGCAGTCAAACGAGCAGTGGTACTCGCCGCTCCTGACAGCGTTGTCGACGGACCACCAACTGCGATCGATGACATTGTTCGTGGCGGCGAGCCTCGTGCTGTTGGCGTTTACGTTTTTTCAACCATCGCAGGCGGTTCGCTTCAGTACAGGCTGGAAGAATCTGCGAGACGGAACATCCGCCATGTTGAGTCGCTATCTCGCTGGCTGAGTTCGCCGTCGCGATTTCTGCGGCTACGTGTCCAGCAATGAAACGAGCAACTCGGCGAATTGGTCGATGGCTTCACGCGGGATGGTGTGGACGCTCGGGAATTCGATGAATTCGACATCAAAGCCGGATTCCGTGAAGAGATCCCTTAGCCACATGGCGGCTTCAAACGGCAGGATCGGATCAACGGAGCCGTGGCTCTGCAGAACTTTCAGTGGACCGCGATTGGCGGCCAGCGCACGCCACTGTTCTTCGCAGAGCAGCGTTCCAGACCACACGCACAGCGCTCCTGGAGCTTCATCCATCCGTAACGCGACATCAGTGGCAAGCATGGACCCCTGCGAGAATCCGCCCAGCACGACCTTCGATGTCGGCAGGCCGGTTCGACCTCGCACTTCGTCAACAAGAGCCGTCAGCAGCTTCCGCGCGTCCGCCAGTTCGGGCGGATTGTATTTTCGCTGATCGCGAAACTCGCCGTTCTCGATGGCGGAATTGAGCTTTGCAACGTCCAGTGGCCACCACGCTCGCCCGCCGTAAAAACCGAACTCTTCCAGAGACAATGGAGCCTCAGGGAAAATGAACTGAGTCGACTCCATCAGTCGTGGCTGACAGCGCATCAATTCCGGACCGATGCCGACCAGGTCCGTGCCAGGAGCCCCGAAGCCATGACACAGGATGACCACCAGTTCCGGTTCCTGTCCGTCAACCTGTTGGACGGTGCGGCAATTCAGGCCACCGATTTTTTCAAGCTTCTGCATGATGGGATGTCATTCTTCTGTAGGTCAGGCTGTGCCAGGCAAAGTGTTTGAGCAGGCCGCAAGAGTTCTTAAGTGGAACCACGAAATACACAAAACACACGAAAAAGTTGCTGTTTGATGCCTTTGACAGGGGCCAACCGCAGCCGTGAATTTTGTCAGCTTTGCTTTCGTGTCTTTTGAGTATTTCGTGGTTGCGGAAATTCAGTATGAGTCGAACGAAGACTCCGTCAGCCGAAGCCGGACCTCCTTCAACTTGATGGTCACGTTGCCGATTTCGCCGGTGAATGGGAACGGGTCGTTGTACTCGCCAACGAATCCACCTTCGTCCGAGCCAACCTGCAATCCGTCGATGGGGTGTCGAGGCATACCATCGGCGACCGTTCCATTGGCGATTGTTTTTTCATCAGCGGTCAGTGTGACGTCACCGGTTCTGCTGAGGTACGCCTCAACTCGGGTGACAGAATCCGGCAGTTTCTCAGCGGAAACTATTTGGGTGAGTTTGCCGCCGCGGCGCGTGACGAATGTCAGAAGGCCATCTTTCAAGTAGAGCGAGTAACCCTCGGCACTGCCTCCCTGAGCGACAAGGACGCCGTCCGATCCGGGTTGCTTCAGTTCAACGGAAATCTGAATCGAACGATTTTCGACAAATGGCCCTTCCTCTGCAGAGCGATCGTCGCCTTGCTTCAGTGAGAACGTCCGCTGCTTTTTATTGAATTTTGATTGTTGCCTGGCAGCGCCACGCCAGGCTCCCAGTGGCAGAACATCGGCGCGAGCGGCGTAGGCGTCCCACTTTGCTTCCAGCGATTTGGCAAGTTCCGGCTTCTCGGCGGCCAGGTTGTGAGTTTCGGAACGGTCGGTTTTCAGGTCGTAGAGTTCCCAGGGTTTGTTCTCTTTGGCGACGAGTTTCCAGTTGCCGTCGCGGAC
>JABMPE010000324.1 GCA_013203845.1 Rhodopirellula sp.
GATCAAGGTGCTATTGCTCGTGATCACAATCATGACCGTACTGCTGGTTTTCGTCGGCGTGTTCAAGGAAGTCTCAGATCGCGGCCTTGGCCCGCTGCAGGTGTTGCAGATTCTGCCTTATGTCGTGCCGAGTCTGCTGCCGTTCACCATTCCCGCTACGCTGCTGCTGTCGGTGTGCGTCGTCTACGGTCGCCTGTCGGCCGACTACGAAATCACGGCAGCGAAGGCGGCCGGCATTAACGTCCTGTCTCTGCTTGCTCCCGCGTTCTTTCTGGGGGGGACGCTGACGGTGTGCTCGCTTCTACTGAACGACCAGGTGATTCCCTGGTCGATGGCCAACATCCATCGAGTCGTCACGTTGGCGATGGAAGACATTTTCTTTGACGTGTTGTCGGCTCAGCATATGGTCGAGTATCCGGACAAGGGGTGGGCGATCACCGTTTCCGGAGTCGATAAGGAGCACCGGCGTCTGTATCGACCGAATCTGCGTTACACGGTCGGCGATGAACAGTACGTCGCGCAGGTTCGCGAAGCTGTCCTGCGGATTGACCTTGAGAAAGAAAGAGTCATCCTGCAGCCGATTGACGCTCGTTTCGCTGGCCCGGGTCGCATTTCTGTGCGTCTGAAAGAAGGAGACATCGAGCTGCCGTTGCCAATGAGCGGGCAGAAAGTGATCGCACGTCACCTCAGCATTTCGCGTATCCGCGAAGAGCTCCGTGAATTTGACGAAGCTCGCCAGCAGGCGGAAGATGCTCGAGCGATCAGAGCCGCCTTCGCCTTAGCGATGGGCGACTTCGATGCGCTGGCTGAAAGTCCGATGACCGATCAGTCAAGCAAAATCATCATCAGCAACAGCAATACGAGAAAACACAATACCGAACTACACAGTCGCTTTGCTTTGAGTTGCAGTTGCTTCTTCTTCGCACTGGTGGGCGGGCCGTTTTCGATTCTGCAGGCTCGTCGTCAGTTTCTGACGGCCTTCTTCCTCTGTTTTCTGCCGATCCTGCTGGTTTACTATCCCGTCGTTTTGCTGATGATGAACCTTTCCAAAACTGGTTCCGTCGACCCCGCCTGGGCGATGTGGACCGGCAATGTCATCCTGCTCATCGGGGCCATCCTGGTCCTTCGAATCGCCGTACGACGCTGACAACAGACTTACGCCACATGCTTTGTTTGCAGGGTATATAGGAAAGGATTCCTGAAATGCATCCCGATTCACGCGTGCCGCTGATTTGTGGCGGACTGCTGACTGCCCTGTTGATCTATTTCTATCCGGCGTTTCTGCCGACACCGCTGCTGGAGCCGGATGAGGGTTTGCACGCCACCATTTCTCAGGAGATGCTGGAGCACGGAGAATGGATTGTCCCGACGTTCCGCGGCGAGCCGTTTCTGGATAAGCCGATTCTGTACTTCTGGGCGCAGATGGTGTCGCTGAAGGCGTTCGGTATGAACGAGTTCGCCGTGCGTCTGCCGGGGCTGATGTTTGGATTGCTGGGAGCACTCAGTACAGGATTGCTGGCTGGAAGACTGTTTGGATCGCGAGTCGGGTCGTTCGCGTGCCTGATGTCAATGACGACGTTGATCCCTCTGTCTCTGGCGCAGGCGGCTGTGCATGACGTCGCTCTGGTCCCGTGGACGAATCTGGCATTGTTGTGTCTGTGGGAAATGGAGCGAGCGGTTCTGCCCCGGCGGCGGTATCAGTGGCTGGCTGGTGCCGCGTGCATGTTCGCGCTGGCGATCCTGACAAAAGCGTTGATCGGTGTGGCGGTGATCGGAGTTGGTTACGGCCTGTTCCTGATTTGCAGTCGGACGATTTCGATTGGCAGCTGTATCCGACTGGGCATGGCAATCGCTGCTGGTGCCGTTCTGGCGAGCCCGTGGTTCATCGCGATGGAGTTTCGTATTACGGGCTATCTCTACTATTACTTCGTCGAACGACATGTGATGGGTTTCGCAACGGCGACACAAAAACACAGTAGTGCTTCCTGGTACTATTACCTGCCGTATCTCACGCTGGGGGCGATGCCCTGGATCTGGTATGTCGTCCCCCTGTTGAGAGATGAATGGAAGCTCCGCACGAAGCAGTCGCCGATGCTGCCACAGATGGTGATGCTGCTCAGCTGGTTGATTGGCGGACTGTTTTTTCTGACGGTGGCGAAGTCGAAGCTCGTTCCGTACGCACTGCCACTGTTTCCGGCAATTGCCATTCTGTGTGCTGTCTCGTGGCACCGTTATGTCAGCGGTCGAATGACTGATGTCTCAGCGAAATGGTTCCTCAACATGGTGCGTTCAGCCGGCCTGGGGGGAATGCTGGCACCGTTCTGTGGCATGTTTGTCTGTCAGGTCATACTCGGCACAACGTGGCCTCTGGTGGTGTGGTTTGCGGCGGCAATTCTGTCAGTTGGCTCTGCGGCGTCCGTGCTGGCCTTTGAACGAAAACGGTTCAACCAGTCAGCGAGTCTGGTGGCTGTATGGGTCGCCGGTGCCGCGTGTCTGGTGATGACGTTTCCCGTGCCGATGTTTGCGGAGAGCCATTCCGAACGCGATCTGGCGCAGTGGATCAACCGTCAGGGAGTAATTCCCGAGCATTTGATCCTGATCGGCGAGAAGCCCGCGTCGTTCATCTTCTATCTGTCGAAGTCATTGCGCAGCGAACTCAGATCAACACAGGTCGAAGCAATCTATCTCGACGAATTACGGTCGAGGAAACAATTGCTTCCAGGGACGGTACTGGCTGTCACCAGCAGTAACCTGCGAAAAGCCGACTCAAATCACCAGGTGATTCCCGGAACGCTGATCGAGACCGTGGGGCAGTTTCATCTTTTCAGGAACGACGGCCCGCTTTCTTCTGTTGTTCAGGTCGCTGGCAGGTCCGAATGACCTGTCAGCGGAATTCTGCTGAGCGTGAGATCGGAGAAGCCGCTTATTTGCCTGAAGGGTGCAGACTTTGTTGCTGGAAAAAGCTGGCAAAATCAGCGCGGCGAGGGTTGGTCGTTGACGGCTCTGTTTCGGAACGTTTTTCCAGAACGAAAGAACGCCCGCGTCGTTGTCCGAGCGGGCGTTTCTTGATGGCAAAGCGGTAAACAGTCAACGGCTGATTGTTAATGCTTCTGGATTCGACAGTTGTGGCTACTGGTCATCAGCTGGTGGTGAATCCGATGTTTTGCTGGTTTGCTTGATGATGGTTTGGGTGACCGCAGTCTCGGCGGTATTGACTTGCTCCAGGGCGGGGAAAGACTTCAGCACATCGACAGACTCGTCAGTGATTCCCGTCTTGTCGAGCGATAGCACACGCAGCTTTTTCAGAGAAGTCAGGTGCTTGATTCCGGCGTCTGTGATCCGCGTGTCGTTGAGCCGAAGTTCTTCGAGATCAGTCAACTGACCGATTGTTTCAAGGGCTGCATCGCTGATCGAAGTGCCACTTAAGGCCAGGTACTGAAGCTTCTTGAATCCGGCGATGATTGCCATGTCGGCGTCGCCAATTCGGATGTAATTCAGAGCCAGCTCTTTCAGGTTCTTGTTCTCACGGAGATACGCAAGTCCATGCCCATCGACTTTGGTATTGCTCAGAGACAGGTCCTCAAGCGTTGTCCAGCCACTCAGCACGGAAAGGCCTTCGGACGTGATCTTGGTGTTGGAAAGTGAAAGCGATTCGACCCGTTTAATTTCCGCAATCGACATCAGGCCGGCGTCAGAAATGGGAGCGGAATTCAGGCAGATTTCCCGGAGATGATGAACGTCTTTGAGGCGAGTGAGCGATGCGTCGGTCGAACCGGACAGCGAGTACGTCCGGGACCGTTTTGAGTTGATGAGGTCCATCAATTCGTCGAGACGCTCGGCGTGATCGATGCGTACTTCCGCCCTGGTCCTGGCACTTCCCGGCTCCGGTGCGTCTGAGCGAACTTTGTACGCGGCAGTAACGCTGCCAGCTCCGACTGCGATTCCGATCAGCAAGGCAAGGGCGGGGTTCAGTGTTTTCATGACGGCAATGACTCCAGAGCAGCAAAACGGTGGGGAAAAGTTCGGAGTCTTTGAAGAAATTCGCGACGCCGAAGTGAGGGGCGTTGAAACGCTCAACGTCATACGCCGTCGATCGGGCGTCATCACACTGCAGACATCGTGACTGGCAGTTGTGCTCGTACATTCGACAGAAGCGATGTGCTGGTACGGTAAATGCGTGGCTGAATCCACGCGTCTTTTCGGGAATTGTTGCAGTGCCAGCGCAGAGTTCGTCCGCGGAGTCTCAGCGAGCAGTGACTTCCCGTTAATCGCCTGTTGATGTTCTTCTGCTGGTACCTGCTTTGAGTTCAACTGGAACCGATTTCGACACCGTCGCCTCACAGTCCTGTCACATTGTCAGGGCATTCCGGCTCGCGGTAGACTCGACTCCTCAATTCTCGGGTCAGACTGGAGACAACTGGTGAGCGGCCATGACGGCAATTGGCAGGACGGTGAGTCGCAGCGACTCATAGGGCAGATCACTCGCAGGCTTGCGCTTGCGGCGATGGGCTCGGCATGGGCATTCGCCATGGTTTGTCTTCTTTTTTTCAGTTTCGCGTTGTTACTGGTGCGCCGATTGGGTGGCCTGGGGCCGGAGCTGTTGACGCCGGGAACTCTTGTCGGCATGGCACTTGTTGCCGCATTACTTGCGGTTCTGTTTGCTCGAAAGCCGACTGTTCTTGAGGCGGCTCGAAAAATTGACGCGTCCTGTGGGGCGAGCGATCTTTTTCTGACGCTGGTGCAGTTGGAGTCGTCCGCGGGTGCCTATCAGCAATTGATATCCGAACAGGCGGAGTTGCAGGCTGACGGGGTTGTTCCGTCGGTGGTTGTTCCCTGGAAATGGCAACGCACAACAGTTCGCCTGCTGGTCGCTGCGGGCGTGCTGGTTTCCGCAGTGCAGTTTGTGCCGCAGTTCGATCCGTTCGGAGCCGTCGACTCGGCAATGGCGGCGGTGACTGTCCGACGGGATCTGCAGGCATCACGTCAGGACACCGCGATACGTCTGGCCGAGCTGTCATCGAAAGAGGAATCGGCAACTCTCTCCGACGAGACCAGTCAGTCACTCGCGGAGCTGGCTGCTGAACTGCAGCAGCTTCGCGCTGACCGTTCCTCTGTAAGTCTTCAGAACCTGGAAGCCAGGCAGCGGGAGATCGAAGCTCGCTGGCGCGATGCCCGTGGCAGCGAAGAAGTCTCACGGCTGCTGGAACAGGCTCAGGCGAATCAGTTTTTGGGTGCGTCCGACAAACGTCGTCAGCACTGGGCTCAGGAGCTGGCGAAAGGGTCTGCGGACTCAATCGGCGAAGCGTTTGATTCTGTAGGCGAGAGTCTCGACCAGCTGGTTGCTGCCGATGGCGAAGCGGATCGGAAGGAACTGGACAAACAGGTTCGTCAGGCAATGGCGGAGCTGCAGCGGTTCGCTGGAAATCAACTGCAGTCGCGAGCAATGGAATCGGCAATGAAGCGGGCGATGAGTCAGCTGGACGCCGGTCGCCTTGATCCAGGCTTGCAGGCGGAAGCTGTTGAAGCGGCGCGAGAAACGCTCGAACTGGCCGAAGCGGAGTTACAGGAACTTGCCGAACAGGCGGCTCAGCTGGCGTCACTGGAGAACGCTCTCAACGCGATTCAGTCGGCCAGACAGCTGGCGAATAAGGACTCGCAACAGACTTCCAGCGAGATCGAATCGACGATTCAGGATTTCGTGGATCAGTACGCGAATCTGAAAGGCGACGAGCGGGACAAGCAGCGTGGCGATCAAGCCAGCAGTGACGATGCTCAGGCAGGAAGGTACGGAAAGCCCGGGCAGAACGGACAGTTCGGGGCAGGTCAGAGCCCACAGCCTGGTCAGAACGGAAAACCTGAGCTGCAGACCGCAGCGTCAACGGCTCTGTCAAAATCGAATGCATCCGGAAATGGCGGTGGTGGCCAGACCGTTGAGGCTCAGCAGCCGTCACTGAAGAGTTCCGTTCAGAAGGGGAGTGGTCGATCCTCGCCGCGCGAAAACCAACTGGCGAAATCAGGTTTTCGAAACTCGCGCGAGGCGGCCAGCGTTGATGCGAGTCGTCGATTACTGTCCATGCGTCGGCAGGGGCTGTCCGAGGCCGGTGAAAGTTCGCAGGAGTATCGTGAGCTTGTCCACAGTCTGCGAAAGCGAATGGGTACAGCCATCGAAGTCGAAGAAGTCCCGCCCGGTTACGTGTCTGGGATTCGAAGTTATTTCGATTCCCTGGAGCCTCAGAGCCCGCAGCTGAAGACGCCGCCGTCAAGTTCTCAGAAATCCCACCTGGACCCGACTCAGAAGCCAGAGGCAACCGTAACGAATTCAGGCGACAGCGAGGCCATTGATGAAGTCCCGTGATGGTTCGCAACTGGCGATTCTGGCGACGCTGTTGTGCCTTGGGCTTCTGGCCGCTCTCTCCTGGAACGGGGGCGCGAAGCAGGACGCGCTGATTGTTTATTGTTCGCACGATTCGGTTTACTCCGAAGAAATTCTGCGAGACTTCGAACGCGAATCCGGCATCCGGGTCATTGTTCGTTTTGACACCGAGGCCACCAAGTCGATCGGGCTGATCAACCTGCTGATTGCTGAACGCGAGCATCCACAGTGCGACGTTTTCTGGAACAACGAGATTCTTGGCACGATGAAGCTGCAGAAACTCGGACTGTTGCAGCGGTATCAGGGAAGCGGTTTCAGCAGAATTCCCGAGGCCTTTAAATCAGACGACGGAAGCTGGGCCGGATTTGCCGCCCGGCTGCGAGTCTTCATTGTGAATACCGAAAGAATGGCGGCAACGCCGGAAGCTGTTGAGCAACGCTTGGCTGGAGAGCTTTCGAACGATCTTTCGCGCGTCGCGATGGCCAAACCGTTATTCGGGACGACGCTTACTCAGTACGCAGCGTTGTGGCACGAGTTGGGAGGAGATGCGCTGCAGCGACAGCATCGAAGCCAGCGCAAACGCGGACTGCTCGAAGTGAATGGCAACTCGGTCGTGAAAGATCTGGTGGCGAGCGGTCGATGCGATTTCGGCTGGACGGACACCGACGATTTCTTCCTGGCCGTTGACGATCAGCAGCCCGTTGAAATGCTGCCCGTCATGACGCCCTCGGGTAAGACAATCTGCATCCCGAATTCCGTTGCCATTATCAAAGGGACAAAGCGTCTCGCGGCGGCACAGCGGCTGGTGGATTACCTTCTCTCAGCGGCTGTCGAGACTCGACTGGCGAATTCGCGTTCCCGGCAGATTCCGCTCGGTCCGATCAACGAGGATGAGTTGCCCGATGACGTTCAGCGATTGCGTCCGTGGGCTGCGAACGGGGGCGATCTTAAACTGCTGGGCGATGCACACGCTGATTGTCTGAAGTGGCTTCAGACTGAGTACCTGCAATGAGCTTTGAGGAAGCGTTTCTCTGGACTCTGTTGCGGTCTTTTGTGGCTGCGACGCTGGCCATACCGATGTCAAAGTTGCTGTCGCGACTGGTTCTGCAGGCGACGGGCCGTTGGCGTTTCTGGTGTCTGCTGCTGGTGCTCTCGCCACTCTTCGCACCGGATCTGGTTGTTGGTTACAGCTATCGCTCGTTTGAATTGTCGCTACTGCATCGTCCCCTCTTGAATCACTGCTTCTATTTCGTGCTGCTGCTGTTGAAGTTTCTACCCGCCGCCGCTGTCGTACGAATCTGTTCGCCGCCGGATCCGATTTCACAGGCGGCGTTGCATTGCGCTCGCCTCGCGGATGCTGGAGTCCGGTTGTCGTGGCTCCTGTGGCAAATGCCCCGTCAGAAAATGGTGTGGACGAGTCTGGGATTCAGACATTTGCCAGCGTTTGGGATCGTGTTTCTGCTGGCGATGCAGGAATTCGAAATTGCATCGTTGCTGCAGATTCCCGCCTGGACGGTGCATCTGTTCGACGCGCAGGCTGGCGGCCTGGAGCCCGCCGCGACGACGCAACATCTTGTACTGCCGGTTCTGATTCAGGCGGCTGTGTTTGTGCCGCTGATCTGGTGGGGACTGATGAGTTCAAGACACTTGGGATTGCGCTGGCGACTGGCTGACGAGTCACTTTCGAGAGTCTGCTGGGGCGGCGTTGCGGTCGCGACTGTCGCCGCCACCGTGTTGTGGGTTGTCCCTCTGACTGTCGTCTCGATGTCAGGCTTTTCCGGGCTGTCGGGAGTCATTCAGAACGAAATACTGGTTCGTTCAACGTTTCTGGATCTGGCAGCGGCCATTGCCATCGCCGCTCCCTGCGCGGTGCTGTCGCTGGTTGTCGCCCGTCAGTTCCGGCGATCGTCGGAACTGGGCAGCCTGTCCGGTCGGCTGTTCTTGCGAAGAATTCAGCTGCTGCTGGCCGGACTCGCAGTTGCTCCAGGTCTGTTCGGCTCGCTGGCGGTCAGCATTGGCATACTGTCTGTAATTCAACAGCCCCCACTGACGGAGCTGCGTTCGACGGTCTGGCCGATGGCGTTTGCTTTGATTCTGTTTCTGATTCCGCGAGCGTGCCTGCTGACACTGTTGTTGCCGTCTCGCCGCGAATCAGAATCAAGTCATCTGGCGACGCTGCTTGACGCGTCTGCTGAACTGGCGACGCGAAAAAGTGCGGCGCGTCTGAAGTGGTGGTACGAGTGTCGCCCGCTGTTTCTTGTTGCGACGGTGCTGTTCTACTGGGGCCTGGCGAATCTCACCGCTGCGGCGTTACTCTGTCCACCGACGATTCCGTTGCTGAGTTTCGACGGAAACATCGTTCCGCTGCCGGTTCGGCTTTACAAATTCATTCATCAGGGACGCACGGCGACGTTATCGGTGATGGCATTGCTGTCGGTCGTCGTGCCTTTGCTGTTCGTTGTAACCGTTTCGCGGGTCGCACCGGGAATCTACCTGCGGCTTTCCTTACCGCGCACCGGTCGCTTCTGAAATTCCACAAACAGCAGTTCGAATTCAACGGTCATTGGTTCCATGTCTCAATCGGTCTGGAGTCTGAACGGAGTTACTCTGAGAGGGCGAGGACGTCCGCGGCTCGACGATGTGTCGCTCGATATTGCTGCTGGCGTGACGGCGGTGATGGGGAGTTCCGGAGCGGGCAAGTCATCATTGCTTGGCCTGCTGACGGATTTTGAAAAACCACATGTGGGCAGCGTCCGGTTTTACGCTCCCCAGGCTCCTGATGTATCGAATCGTTTACCGCTCTTCTGGAGTCCGCAGGATCACGGGCTCTGGCCACACCTCAGCGTGGCAGAGCACATTGAATATGTTCGCCCGTCTTCGCCACAGATGGATCGGTCGGTCCAGCAGTGGCTTGAGCTGTTTGGGCTCAGCGGGCTACTGAACTCGTTGCCGGAGCAGCTCTCGCAAGGCGAGCGTTCGCGGCTGGCAATAGTTCGTGCGCTGGCGTCGGAAGCTTCCGTGCTGGTGCTCGACGAGCCGCTGGTGCATGTTGATCCCTGGTTGGCGCATCGCTGCTGGCAGATGATTGCCGAACATATCGAACGGTATTGCACGACGGTCACGTTTTCGACCCACGATCCAGACGCCGTTTTGAAATACGCACAGAACGTCATCTGCCTGCAGGACGGTGCGGTCGGCTATGCAGGCTCGATGGAGTCGCTCTTTCTGAACCCGCCTACTCGGAACCTGGCCTGGTTGCTTGGTCCTTGTAACTGGTTTAGCTGTGCGAATGGTGAAGAAGTCGATTCTCGGGAGAGACTTCCTCTCATTGAGCAGGTTCTGTTTGAAGAGAATCGGGCCGGGCCTCGGGTAGGCGACTCACCAATCTGCGTGCGTCCTGCTCAATTGGAACTGCGTCCCCAACCGAACAGTCAGTTTGTTGTCGATTCAATCCTGCTGGCGGCGACCGTTGTGGAAGTTCGCTTGCGCGACCTGTCATCATCTTCCTGCTGCGACGTCTTTGTCGCGCGACTTAGTGACGAAGTCAGAATTGGGACGGCGGTTCAGCTCGTTGTTCATTCGTCGTCGATTCAGTCTCGCGAGAAACCTGTCGAATGAAGCGGGAAAATCAACGACTTTTGGCATGATGAGGCATCAGGGTCGTGCGGTAGGCCTGAAGCGGTCGCAGGAGTGATTTTTCGAGAGCAAGACGACGCGCCTGCCATTGTTCCGGTGAATACTCGCGAGCGGGGCTGAGTTTCTCCAGAGCGGCAAATGCCTTGTCGATGGCGGCGACGCTCTGCTCGATGTCGTTCAGGACGATCTTTGAGGAACCTGGTGCTTTGTCGCCGCGGTTGTGCCATCGATCATGGAGCACCTGTAACAACGCATCCAGCTGGTCAGCTCGTTCTGCGTCGTCGTGAATGGCTTCCGGATGCTCGCATAGCAGTTCGATGGAAGCGATCACGTTGCGGACGGCCTGGTCGCTGCTCGCTGTGAAGTAAATTCGATGAAGACGGTGTCGCAGTTCGACTTCAAAGTTGGCGTCACGGTTTCGTGTCGCAAGTTCCGCAAGCTCCTGATGCAGGAACAGGCTGATGAGTGGATCGTGGGGCGTGGCGAATTCTTCGATGGCCTGCAGGTCAGCGAGTCCTGGTGTTTTCTGTTTCGCTGCCCTGCCGAGTGTTGTGAAGTAGTCAACTCGCCGTTTCTCGTTTTCGTGCAGTTCGTGAAGCGGCTCTTCGCCTTTGACCTGCACCAGTTCGGCTTGCGGAGTCTTCTTCAGGCGTTCTTTCACTTTGCGGCGGTAGAACCAGTACTCATCAGGATGTTCGTGGATGAGTTCCTGCTGCTCGGTCAGCTCTACCAGTCGATTCGACACTTCCGGACTGTAGGCATCTTCTCCGATGGTGAACTGCAGAGTCTGTCCAACGGGGCCGAGTTTCTTCATGACCGCCGAATACTTGTCGCCCCAACGCATGACTTCCCACGGAAGCAGACAGGTGAGTCGACTGTTTGATGTATTTGAGACAGGTTGCTCTCCATCGCCAAAGGCCGTTTTCAGGCCCTGGTCGGTGTAGATAGACAGACGCAGTGGAGTGCTCCAGTCCCAGCCCGTTTGAGCCAGGGCGAACCGAACGTTGGGACGTTGCAGGCGTTCAATGATTCCGGGGCGAATGATCCCCGCCGGGCTGTTAGTGGCCATGAGCAGTAGTTTTCCGGGAGCAATTTCGATGGCTGCTACTTCTGAAAACACTGACTGCCAGGTGGCAACGATGACCTGAAGCGCGTCCGGTCCAAAGTCGGGATAGTCGAGCGGCTGGCAAAACAGGCCGTTGTCATGTAACGCTTTTGACGCCGATTTCAGGAACTCGGCAGTGATCATCGCAGCGGCCTGCGGGATACCTTGCTGGTCGGCTGAAGCAATGATGATGTCCGCCTGGCCGCTCGACGTTCGCAGTTTCAGCAGCGGTTCTGCGGTCTGCAGTTCGACCCGGGAATCCTCGAGCGGGTTGGGGGTGGCTCGCGTAAAAACCTGGTCAGTGACGGCATCAATGATTCTCTGATCGGATTCGACACAGACAATTGATTCCAAAGGAAAGGCGATGCTGGTTTGCAGGACGGCTCCGGAACGCACGCCCAGCAGGAGCAGGCGAGACGGGCCTTCGTGCATGATCATCGGCAGAATTATCTGCATCGACTCCGCAGACGGTTGTGTGCAGATGCGGGTGTCGCAACTGATCGAGGAAACCGGCAGACCGGATTCACGCAGTTGTAACTGCTGGCCTCGATACCGCCAGAACGTCAGGGTGCCGTGATTCGATTCGGCAGTGGCGATGCAGCGACCTTCGTCCAGGTGTGGCAGGATATCGGTGCGAGCTTCGTGCTGATGTGCGACGAAAACGGCCGTGTCGAACAGTAGCTTGGCGGATGTCACCGGGTCGTAGCGTTGAACAAGTAGCGGGCCGCCCAGCACAACAAAACTGCAGACGGCGAACGTTGGTCGTAAAGTGGAACGCCATGATTCGCTTCGAAAGAGTTGTGCAATTCCGAAAATCGCCAACGCGAATGATGTTGCAATGACGATGTTCGAAACGCTGTAAGCTCCAACAAGCCACCAGTGATTCGCGAGCCATCCGGACAGAAACGCCGTCAGCAGGGCGGCGAACCTGAAGGTGTCGGTGCCGGAGTCAGTGTTGGCTCTGGCTGAACCGGAATTGCCCGGCTGACTTGTTTGCCAGCTGGTGATGAAACCCAGTGCAAGCCCTGCTGGAGCCACGCAGATAATGGCGATAATCGCCCGGGCTATTCCGGATATGGCGACGGTCGAAATGCCTGAGTTAATCTCCAGGCACAGCCTGACAAGCAGCGGCCACACGGCGAGAATCGCAACAGACCCTACTCCGGCGATGAGCAGCAGGTGAGACGGCGTTGCCTTTCTCTTTCCTGTAAGTGTTTGCGCGGCGATCGCGATGAGCACGAGGGACGACCATTGGACAACGCTCTGCCACGTAGCGGCGAAGAAGAGTTGTCCGCTGATGCGGCTCAAAGAGGCGAAGAGGATTCCGCATAACACGGCGACGGGAAGGACTGACAGGAAAGCCGGTGTCCCTGATTGTAGAGCAGAAATGACATCCGTTGATAACTGGCCGTGAATCGCTTCCGGACTAAGGATCGCGTCGATGGTCTCACTGGTCTCACTTGCCCGTTCGGTTCTCAGGATCATCGCGATCTCGATCGCCGTGCCGACAAACCCGGTGGACAAAGCGATCCAGGTAACGGTGTGGAGACCGAGAGTTCCTGCCAGCACGGTCATTGAAATCATTGCGGCGATCGCGGCAACGGCCAGCCGAACGTGAATGCTGCCGTCAGATTCGGTCGCTTCAGAGGCTTCAGGATTCTGTATGGATCCCGCAAGAAGCATCGTCACGGCGCCGAATGAGACCAGCCAGGACACTGTTAACCCGGCAGTGGTGATTGCCAGCTGACTCAAAGTCGTTGCCGGAAGTGTCCCGCCAAGCAGCGAGTCGATCGTCATCCAGCCTGCACCGTAGAAAAAATTCGGGAACAGGACGGTTGCTGCAATCATCGTCTGCAGGATGATCAGTAGCGTGACGCGCTGAGCTGACGAGCGAACTGGCTGGAATCTTCCAAGCAGCATCGACATGGAACCGGCCATTCCAACCGCCAGCAAAACGACGAGTACCAGAGCGGTCTGGCTGATGAGCGAGGTGCCAAATCCGGTCTGTGCCTGTTGTATCCAGCAGGTGGCGAGGATTCCGCAGGATGCGCTGGTTAGCTGGCAGGCGGATTTCGCAGAGAGGAACCGCGCAGCAAATCGACTCGGGATAGATTCGAGTGACATAGCATCCATGCTTCATAACGGGAAAGAATTACCTGAAACTCCTTCAGGGCAATGAACTTGTAGCGGAATCGGTCGAATTTCAGCAAGAGAAAGTGATGGCAGTTAGAGCATCGCCGCGATAGTCTCGGTGTTGGCCGATGTTGAACGGCGGGCCGGTTTTTCGTTTACCGTGGTACGCGAAATCTGATACGGGTTTCGACACTGTTTCTTACCCTGGAGTTTGCTGTGACTTCTGACCTCTTTATGACACGACGAGTCCTGTTTTCAGTCAGGCTGCTGGTCGCGCTGGCGGTGTTGCTGGGTTTCTGCGGGTCGGTGGGTCAGGCCCAGTTTGCCGGAGGTGGCGGGCAGGGCGGTGGGAACCAGGGGCAGGGAGGTGGGAATCAGGGTAACGTTGGCGGCATCGCGATCGATGCGGCTGGGGTGGTGACTCCGGCATTTGAGAAAGAAACGACAGCCCGCCTGAATCAGAAACGTCAGGAAGCACTTGCCGCAGAACATCTTTCGAAAGATGTCAACGTATCGAGTCCTCTTCGGAAGGTTTCTCTGGTTCGACTTGAGAAGGCGAGCCGCGAATTCGCCGACCAGAAAAAGCACGTCCCGGTTGAGATGCAGTTTCTCGCAGGGCTGCAGCGGATCGATTATGTGTTTGTCTACCCGGATACCGGCGACCTGGTGATTGCCGGGCCGGCCGAAGGGTTCGCTCCGAATGTCATTGGTCGAGTTCTCGGGACGTCGACCGGTCGACCGCCGCTGCGGCTTGACGATTTGATCGTCGCGTTGCGAACGGTGCCTCGAGAGTCGTTGATCGGCTGCTCGATCGATCCGACTCAGCAGGGGCTGGCTCGCTTCAACGATTACGTGAACCGGAACAGTTTTGCCACGACGACGGCAGTGATTCAGCAGCGGTTTCGCGAGATGGCTCAGGCAATGGGGACTCAGGACGTTTCCGTCTTTGGAGTTCCAGCGGATTCGCATTTTGCGAGCGTGCTGGTTGAAGCGGATTATCGAATGAAGTTGATGTCGGTGGGGCTTGAGCGACCACGAATTCCCAAATGGAAGAGCCATCTGGAATTGATTGGCAGCGGTGGAAACACGCTGCAACGCTGGTGGTTTACGCCGCTGTACGATGCGTTCCGGCAGTCGGAAGATGGCAACGCGTTCCAGATCTCTGGCCAGCGGGTCCAGTTGATGTCGCAGTCGGAACAGGTCAGTGCTTCTGGCAAACGATCCGCTGCGGCAATGCAGGCACAGTCGATTGAGAAGTTCGCGAAACAGTTCACGGAACGCTACGCAGACGTTGCGGAAGTTTCGCCTATCTTTGCCGAACTGCAGAACATCATTGATCTGGCAATCCTGGCGGCGCTGTTTGAGAAGGAAAGACTCCCTCAACGAGCGGGCTGGTCGATGGAACTGTTTATGGACGAAGCTCAGACGCCACTGGCCACGGGAAACTCACCATCGAAAGTGGCGTCAGTCTGTAACTATCGTCGTGCGGGCAGCAATATCGTCGGGCTTGTCGGAGGCGGCGTGACGATTTCGCCGCACCGGTTGCTGCGAAGGGTCTCTTTCGAGCGGCAAGGCAATCGCGAACTTGAGAGCAGTGTTCGAGAATCCGTGCCTCCCACTGAGCTGAAGACCTGGTGGTGGGATTGAGTTTTCAAATGGCGGCGGTCCAGATTTAAGATGCTGTCAAATAGAACGCCCGGACAACCAAATGGTTATCCGGGCGTTTCAGTGATTGAGTGGTCAGCAAGCAGCACTTTCTGAAGTGCTACCTCAGTTGGAACGACAGTCCGAATCCGCCAATGCGAGTCTGGATGTAAGAGCTGTCGGAGTGACGACCGTGTCCTGAACGACTTCCAGGGCTGACGCCGTGCTGGTCGTGGGAACTACCGTGGTTGTGCGAGTTTGCCGTTCCGCGTCGTGAGTCGAGCCCGCGGGATGAGTGAGTGCTTCGCGAGAAGTTGTGGCCCGGTCGCTCGTACGTTCCCAGCGGGATGACGTACCGGGATGGGGCAATTCTCGCTTGTGGTATGGCGGGTGCCATGCCACGACTGAATGAGGAAGAGTGGCTGTGAGTCCTGTGGTGTTCAGTGAGAGCGATCTGCAGGTCTTTTTTCATTTCGCAGAGTTCTTCGTCGATTTCGTCTGTTCGTCGGAGCAGGCTGGAAAGATTGGCTCGGTCGATACTGCGAGGCCGGCATGACGAGAAGCAGCTGCTGAATCGGCGAACCGAGCAACTGCAGCCTTCAACCCATTCCCGCAGAACCACGATGCCTTGCCGGACATCACAGACCTGAGCGTCCAGTTGAGACGTGATTGTTTCAATGGCCAGGACGTTGCCGCTGCACTCGCTGAGTTCGTGAAGCTGATGTGACGTTTGAGCAACTCCGTTAAGGCTTTCACACAGGTACTGGACGATGGGGGCCGGAGCGTGTCGGAAATTGTATTTTACGATGGCTTCGGCACGCTCGGCTTCACGCTCAATGTCCCGCGAATGGTTGTCGATGTGCCCGTAGTGGCCGGCCTGTGCCGTTGCTCCTGTCAGGATGACAGCAAGACCGAAGATCAGTCCGTGGGCCAGTACTGCTTTTGCTGTTGTCATCTCAGTGCTCCTTGCTGGTTTTGAGGGTCGGCTTCGCCGTTTTTCATGAATGGCTTGGCCGGAAGTTGAGGCTGGGGTGATGCAAGCGGTGTGCCAGTAAGGTCTTTTCTGTGTTTCTGATTGGGCTGTAAGTTGTTTTGGTAATTGTGGTTATGTTTTTGTTATGGCTGGGCGTGAGATTTCCCTCGTGGGTTCAGGCCGGATTGCATGTTGTCGAAATGAACTGAAGGCTGGGTGAGTGTTGTCGAAGTGACTTCGTGTGTGAGTTGATGCTGAATCGCCGCATCTCTTTTTTAGTCTGGTGGGTTGCTGGGAACTTGCAGGTGGCTGGGACGTTGCCAGGTTCGTACTTCCGGTACATGTCGGACGGGCTGTCGCAGGCGGGTGTTGCAGGGTTCGGCGTTCTGCTAGTCTGAATCGATTCTTGGTGTCTTTGTGCTCATCCGGGCTTTGTCGATTCAGGCGGAGCTTTATTCATTCGGGACAAGAATCTTGCTGCGACATGATCCAGAGGTTCTTCGAGCTGTCAGCATGTATCAGCTCGGGCTGCCGCGTATGCCGGCTTCGGGGCGGTCTGGCGAGTTGCTGGGACGTGGCATCGGAACGTCGCTCGAATTCCAGGAATACCGCGAGTACATGCCGGGTGACGACATTCGCCATCTCGACTGGTCGGCATATGCTCGCTCTGATTCGTTGATGGTCCGGCTCTACCGCGAGGAAATTAGCCCACGGATGGACGTGCTGCTGGATGTTTCGCGATCGATGTCGACGTCGCCAGCGAAGATGCAGATGGCTCGGCAGTTGTCAGCGATGTTTGCGATGATGGCCGGCAGGACCGGAAGCCAGCCATCGGTGTGGTTGCTTGGTGATGAGGTTCCGGCTCCGTCGGTCCGTCTTGAGAATCTGGCAACGCTGGACGACGTCCCGTTTCAGGCTGTCGGGACGATGGATGAGTTGCTGGCTGATCATGCCGTTCCGTTCAAGCGGCAGGCGATCCGAGTGGTAATCAGCGACTTTCTGTTTCCGCACGAGCCTGGTCAGCTTGTTCGACGATTGGCCAGCGAAGCCAGTGTTTTGTGGCTTGTTCAGATTCTGACGTCGTGGGAAGCCGATCCGTTTGCGGCGGGCGGAACGCGGCTGATCGATATCGAATCCGGCAACGAGACCGACGTTTATCTCAATCACCAGACGATTGCTGAGTACAAGCAGCGGCTGCAGACGTTGCAGGAAGAGATTGCTTTGCATTGCCGTCGACATCACGCGGTGCCCGTCACGTTGATTGCGGATCAGGGGCTGACGGTTGCCTGTCGCGAAGAGTTGTCCCGTGCCGAAATCCTGCGAGCATCCTGACGGGAAGGTTTCAGACACATGGGATTTGCAAATCCTCTCGGACTGCTTGGTTTGTTGGCTCTGCCAGCGATTGTTGCAATTCACTTGTTTCATCGCCGGTTCCCGCCGTTGCTGGTGGCGGGCCTTCATTTGTGGGGAGCGGAAGTTCGAGTTCCCACCGCCGGCAGAAAACGCGAGCGTCTGCCGATCTCGTCATCATTGATTCTGGAGTTGCTGGCGGCTCTGTTACTGACGATGGTGCTGGCGCAGCCGCGTGTGAGCGACTCAGGGAAAGTTCTACATCTGATTGCCGTGCTGGACGACTCGGCGTCGATGGCCGCCGTCGGAGCGGATGGAACATCTTCTCGGGACCGTGCCGTTGCTGAGCTGGCGAGGCGGATGGAAGGGGCTCCTCGCGGCAGTCGAGTGACGCTGATTCTCACGGGACGGCGTCCGGTGATGCTCGTCGGTCCGGCCGTGGAATGGGATGTTGCGAAAGCGGCGATCGTCGACTGGAAACCGACGCTGCCCGATCACGACGTTCTTCCGGCGCTCGATATGGCCGTGCAGCTTGCCGGTAACGGCGGAGACGTCGTGTTCCTGACGGATGCGTTGCCGGAAGACGGCCAATCCGTTCCCAGCGAAGCGGAGATCGTCGCCGTGGGAGAATCACTCGGTAATGTCGCGGTCACCGCAGCACGGTGGACGGTGGACTCGGCAACACTGGTCGGCCATGTTTTTCTGCGTGTCAGGAATGCCGGGCCGCGTCCAGTTGAGGCAACTATCGAGGGTCGATCAGGCGATCGCGTCGTGTTTCAGTCGCGGCTGGAACTTGCTTCTGAAGAAGAACTGCCGCTGGAGACCGACGTTTCTGGTGGACTCGGGCGTCTGGTGGTGACGGTTCAGTCGGCAAATGATGCACTGGCAGTCGACAGTCGTGTCTCACTTGTTGAATCCAGGGTTCGCACGGTGCGGGTGGCTGTCACTTTGCCGGATGACCACTCGGCTGTTCGATCGGTGCGGCGAGTTCTAAGTATTACTCCCGACGTTGAGATCTCGGGCCCAGAAGCGGCTCATCTTCTGGTGGCGAGTGCTGAGACGCTGCCGGAATCCCGGCGGGATCTCTGGTGGCTGGGGATTGGGCCTGTTGAGGTTTCCGTAGCGGCGAAACAGGCGGCTCGTGATTTACTCGGACCTTACCTCAAAGAGAAACGAGATCCGCTGCTGGAAGGTGTATCGTTGGGAGGAGTTATCTGGGGGGGCGTGCAGTCGCTGGCTGTCGACGCGACGCCAGTCATCAGTGCGGGTGATGAGCTGCTGCTGTCACGGTTAAACGGGACCCGCTCGACGGCTTTGCTTTTGAATGTTGATCTCAGCCGTTCGAACCTGACTGAAAGTCCGGACTGGCCGATCCTGATCAACAATCTTGTTGAGCAGCGTCGCAATACATTGCCTGGTCTTCGACGCTGGAATTATCGATTGAACGAAGACATTCAGTTTCGCCTGTTTGAGGGGATCGTTGAGCCATCAGATTTGTCGGGGCGGCGTCTGACTTTTCAGCGAGTCTCAGAAGTTGCCGGAGCGGCTGAGCATGCGGAGGCAGCTCGTCCGCGAAACCTGGCTCGAACGGCTGTCGTCGAAATTCCTCCGCTCGACCAGACGGGCTTTTTTCAGATCAACGACGGAGATGAAGTGCTGGGCGAGTTCGCCGTCAATTTTTTCGACTCCGCTGAGTCAGATCTGACGGGGTTGCGTGCTGGTATTCGATTGCCACCTGTCGATGGGAAAGCAACCGATTACACAGTTGATAATCCGTTTACCTGGGCGATTCTGGCCGGGCTGTTGCTGATCATGGTCCTGGCGTTTGTTGACTGGTACGTCGTGGGGCCTCGGAAGTCGGTCGTTGCTTAACCGGTTTTTTAGGTATCTTTCGAGCGATACCGAGAAGTGTTCTGTGTGAAAACGGCGAATTCTAACACACTCCGCAGCAGTCAGCGGAACGCACGTTGATTCTCTCTCTGAAGCGAGCCTATACTCGGCGTCTTCATTTTTTCTTAACCATCCGATGTTCGTCTGAATCCTCCGCAGCTTGATTTACCGGCAGGGACTCCGGAAGTTGCGATCTCTCAAGGAAATCTCATGTCCGGAGCAATCACTCCGAAGGATCGGAACAAAGGCGTTCAGGAGTTCTTCGTCGGCGTCGACGTCGGCGGGACAAACATCAAAGCGGGCGTCGTGACGAGTAGCGGACGTCCGCTGTCCAGTATCGTGTTGCCTACGGAAGCCGATAAAGGCCCGGAGCATGGTCTTAGGAACATTAAGCATGCGGTCGATGAAGCGATCGAACAAAGTCCGATCCGCATGCGGAATATCACGGCGATTGGTCTCGCGACGCCGGGGACGCTGGATATTCCCAACGGCATTCTGATGGAGCCGGCGAATCTTCCCAAGTGGCGACACATTCCGATTCGAAAGATCATCGCCGACCATTTCGAGAAGCCAACGTCGCTGCAGAATGATGGTAATGCGGCGGCTTATGGTGAGTTCTGGGGCGGAGCAGGGCAGGGGGCTCATACGCTCGCTCTGTGGACGCTCGGGACTGGAGTCGGTTGCGGTCTGATTGTTGACGGAAAGATCGTCGAAGGGGCTCATTCACACGGTGGCGAATGCGGCTTCCTCTATATTCAGATGGAAAATGGTCGTCCCTGTGCTACCGGGATGAAGGGCACGCTCGAAGCGTATGCCGGAGCGGCTGGATTCGTGATTCGTGCTCAGGAAGCTCTCGACGCTGCTGAAGACTCGACGCTGCTGAGAAGGCTCGTCAATTCCGGATCCGAATTGACACCGCTGCTCATCGCCGACGCCGCGACGGCGGGTGACCCGCTCGCTTTGCAGTTGATCGATGATTCCGCGAAGTTCATGGCGTATGGAACCGCCAACCTGATGCACACGATTGATCCCGACGTCGTCTTGTTTGGTGGCAACGTAACGTTCGGTCGCAACGAAACTGAACTCGGACGTCGATTCGTCAATCGGATTCGAGAAGAGATTAAGCAGCTCTCATTTCCTGTGCCGTCTTCCAATATCCGAATTGATTACGCGAGCCTCGGCGGAAGCGCCGGGTTCATTGGTGCGGCGGGTTGTGCGTGGAGTCAGTTTGGTGTCGAAGCGGTCGCCCGTTCCCGTCATCACGCTTCGTAGATCAGGTACGGTAATTGACCGTCCGGAATGATGGTCAGAGTCAGTTAGATGTTTGTGATTCGTTGAAAAAGGGGCTCGTTCCATCGATCGTTGAGCGTGTTGAAAACGTGCTCACAGGCGACAATGGAGCCAACCCCTTCTTCAACGGGAAAACAGACGGACGTTCTGCGTCCGTCCGATGTTTCCGTTGTTGGAGGTCTGATGTCTGTAGAAGCTGAAATGTCGGGACAGTCTGATGGTGTACTGAGCGCATTGTCGTCGGAGGATGAGTCGAGCATTCATTCGCATCTTCCGGGGGTGCATATTCCCGATGAGACGCTCCGTAAGTGCGAAGAAACGATTGGATATTCATTTGCCGATCGGAATATCCTGAAGCATTCGCTGACGCATTCGTCGATTGCCCCCACGCGAGGGCAGTCCAACGAGCGTCTGGAATTTCTCGGCGATGCGATCATGGGGGCTGCCGTTTGCGAGTACCTCTTCGATCAATACCCCGAGTACTCCGAAGGCGAACTGACTCGAATCAAGTCGGCGGTCGTCAGCCGGCAGACCTGCGCGAAGATGAGCAACGAGCTGAAGTTCGACCGCTTCCTGCAGCTTGGTAAAGGGCTGGCGATTCACGACCGAATCCCGAGTTCCGTTCTCGCAGCCGTTTTCGAATCTGTAATTGCCGCGATTTATCTCGACGGAGGCTGGTCGGCCGCGAAGCGATTTGTGCTGAAAACGTTGAGCGACGAAGTGGCTCGGGTTGGAAAGTCGACGCACGGGCAGAACTACAAGAGTCAGCTGCAGCAGGTCGCCCAGAAGAGCTTTGGCGAAACGCCGGTTTACAGAATGCTGGACGAAAAAGGCCCCGATCACGCCAAGTGTTTTCAGATTGCCGCAGCGATTGGTTCGCAACTCTTTCCGGCGGCCTGGGGACCCAGCAAAAAAGAAGCGGAACAGAACGCCGCACAGAACGCGCTGGAGTCGATTGACGAAGTGATCGACTGAAACTGATAAGCTGGCAACGATTTCGAGTTTGATCGCCGGTTCGCCAGGACTGGTGTTCGATCGCCTGGCCGTGTTTCAGAAAGTGCGAGTTCTCATGAAGGGTCTTCTCTACCAACTCCGATTGATACCGCACCGTCCGATCGTGTCGGTCATCGCTTTGTGTGTGTGCGTTTTTCTGATTCAGGATATCTTCGGCATGGCACTCGCCATGCGCTACGGCGCCGTGCCGCTTGAATTTCGCAACGGATTGGCTGCCGTTTCCGAGGACGGCGTCAGCCTGAAACAATTCTCAACGCTGGCTCGACTCTTCACACCCATCTTCCTGCACGGCGGACCTGGACACATTGCAGGGAACATGGTGTTTCTTTGGGCTTTCGGGTCGCTGGTTTCCAGGCATCTGGGAAACTGGTGGGCGCTGGCTCTGTGTCTGGTGTGTGGAGCCGTTGGAAATCTGACGCAGATTTACATGAATCCGGATTCGATGATTCCGATCATTGGAGCGTCTGGCAGCGTTGCCGGGCTGGAAGGCGTTTACTTTGGTCTGTCGTTGAGGTGGACGTTGTCCTGGCCGGATGTGTTTCCGCTGGCGCACCCGATCCCTCCGTCACAGTTAGTGCTTTACGCTTTGATCGGGATCGGATTCGACATCTACTCGGTCGCGACGGAAACGTCAGCGGGGATTGCTTACGGAGCACACATTGGCGGGTTTGCTTCGGGGCTTTTGTTCGCTCTGCTGTTAACCAGCGTGTATGGTTCTGTCGAATCCTGGAACCGCAAACGGTAGTCGAAACGGCGTTGTCTCATTCACTCCTTAAGAAGGTTGTTATGAACTTATCACGATGTTTTCTGATCGCTTTTTCGCTGATGTTTGTTTCGACAGCGTCGATGGCGGAAGATTCAAAATCCGGTGAGTGGATTCAGTTGTTCAACGGCAGGAACCTGGACGGCTGGATTCCGAAGATCAGACATCACAACGCCGGTGAAAACTTCGGCAACACGTTCCGCGTCGAAGACGGCGTGATTAAAGTCGGATACGACGGGTACGACGAGTTTGGCGAACGCTTCGGGCACCTGTTCTACAAGGATTCGTTTTCACATTACCGGCTGCGGGTTGAGTATCGATTTGTCGGCGAACAGGCGAAGGGCGGACCAGGCTGGGCATACCGCAACAGCGGCCTGATGCTGCACGGCCAACAGCCGGAGACGATGGCCCTCGATCAGGACTTTCCAGCGTCGATCGAGATTCAGCTTCTCGGTGGAAATGGTAAGGACGAGCGAACGACCGGAAATCTCTGCACGCCGTACACGCACGTCGTGATGGATGGCAAACTCGTGAAGCGTCACTGCACGAAGTCAAAGTCGAAGACTTACCACGGCGACCAGTGGGTGACCTGCGAAGTAGAAGTCCGCGGCAACGAAGTCATGCGTGTCTTCCACGAAGGCAAAGTCGTGCTGGAATTCAACCAGCCGCAGCTCGACGACTCAGAAGAAATCGGCCAAAAGCTGATCGCCGCCAACGGCGGAGCGATGCTGAGTGGTGGAACGATCTCGCTTCAGTCAGAAAGCCATCCCTGCGAATTCCGCAAAGTCGAACTGCTGGTTCTGAAGAAGTAGCGGACGCACGGCTTGAAACCGAGCAGTTTGCAAGTCGCAAAAAGATGGAACGCAGAGTCCACAGCGAACTCTGCGTTCTTTATCTTCAGAGCAGAGACAACGGGCAATTATGTAATGTGCGCGCCTTTGGTTTCGGTGTAGACGGCGTACAGCGACTGGCTACCGGTCATAAACAGACGGTTGCGTTTCGTGCCGCCGAAGCAGACGTTCGAGCAGATTTCCGGCAGACGAATCTGGCCGATGCGTGCTCCGTCTTCGGCGGCAAAGATGTGGCAGCCGTCGTAGCCTTTTCCGACCCAGCCGGCACTCGACCAGATGTTGCCGTCTTCGTCCGCTCGAATTCCGTCCGCCTGGCCAGCGACGACTTTGCCATCGAGTTCCAGCTCCATTGATGCAAACTGTCGACCGTTCTTCAGCGCCTTATCGTCGACGATGTCCCACATGCGAATATTTTTTGTAGCTTCCGGATAGTGCGACGAACCGGTGTCAGCGACATAGAGCTTTTTGTAGTCAGGCGAGAAGCAGAGGCCGTTCGGCTTGAAGATGTCATCGGCGACTTTGTGAACCTTGCCTGTTTTGGCGTCGATCCGGTAAATCGCTTCCTTGATGTAAGGGCGAGGCCAGTCGGCGTCTTTGGGAGCCCGGTTGCCTTCGTAGTTCATCAGGCTGCCGTAGCCGGGATCGGTGAACCAGACGTCGCCATTAGGATGGACGGCTCCGTCGTTTGGAGCGTTCAGCCGCTTGCCTTCGAAACTGTCGGCGAGCACTGTGATCGTGCCGTCGTATTCGTACCGAGCGACTCGGCGAGTTCCATGCTCGAACGAAATCTGCCGACCCTGAAAATCAAATGTGTTACCGTTGCTGTTGTTTGACGGGTGTCGGAACTTGCTGACGTGGCCGTCCTCTTCCAGCCAGCGGTACTGCACGTTGTTGGGAATGTCGCTCCAGACAAGGTATTTGCCGGAGCCGTTCCACGCCGGACCTTCGGCCCACAACATTTCTTTGCTGTGAAAGAGTCGCTGAATCGGGGTGTTGCCCAGGGCGTACTTCTTGAAGCGATCATCGAGCACGACGATATCCGGGTCGGGATATCCGGCTGGCTGGGCGTTTGGGCCGTAATCGCGGGCGGAAGCCGATCCTGACAGTGATGCGACCGCGCTGGCTGCGATTCCGGCGGCGGCACCGAGGAACGTTCGGCGTGCGACAATCGAGCTTGAGGGTTGCTCGTCATTGTTACTGTTCTCAGTCATCTGATTCTGCGTCATCGGCTGCTCCTGTGGTAATTCTCAGGTGAATTGAGGCGTGTCCCCGTTGAGAGACGGCGAGCGTACAGAACTCAGATCGAAGATCGCAACGCAACGCACGTGTTCCAGGATCGGGAGCAAGTCGTTAGCTTTCCCGTCCTCGCACATGCGACCAACGATGAGCCATTAAATCAGTCAGAGGAGAGACGAGCGTGAGTAACCCGAACGGACTGCAGCAGGAACTGAGTCTCGCGCGGATGCAGTCTCTGATTCAGGAAATGTACGGCGATAAAGACGAAGCTCGGGGGATTCCTGGCACATTCATGTGGCTCATGGAAGAAGTCGGCGAGCTTTCATCGGCTCTGCGCGAGAACGAAGCCGCTGGCGGTCCCGCCACCGAAGCGCTGGCCTTCGAGTTTGCCGATGTGCTCGCCTGGCTGGCCACGATCGCCAACGTTGCTGGCGTCGATCTTCAGGCGGCGTTTCTGAAGAAGTACGGCACCGGCTGTCCGGGATGCGGGAAAATCGTCTGCATCTGCGACAACAGCGAGAAGCCGTGACGCTTGCGGTGAATCTTTAATCGCAGAGGATGTCGAGACGACAAATGCAGAGGACGTGGAGCATCATTTGGCTCTCCTTACTCTCTGCGAATATTCAGCGGTCTCTGCATATGTTCTTTCTCAGATACCCGGAATGTGGGAATTCTATCGCCAGCCGTAGCGGTAGAAGCAGGTTCTGGCGACGGCGATCCACACTCCCACCAGCACGCACATGGAACCCAATCCAGGAGCGTGAAACACGCTGACCGGATGCTTCATCGTCGCGAACAGCAGCGGGAACGTGTAATTCTCGAATGCGATCTGTTTGATAAAGTGGAAGGCCGTAAATTTGGTCGCCAGATAGAACAGCACCGTTCCGCCCAGCATGTAACACAACGCGAGCAACGCGGCGGACGCCTGCGTTTTCGCCAGAGTGGCAATGCACGTGCCCACGCACATCAGCCCGATGCTGGTGAGCAGGATGACCAGCCACAGCACTGGCTGTGTCAGAACAATGGGTTTCAGAATCGCGACGATCGACACGCAACCGCCCAGTGAAATGAGTAGATGAAACAGAAACTTCGCGAGCAGAATTTCTGACGTGTTCGCCGGACTCAGTACCAGTGCCGACAACGTGCCGCGTTCGCGGTCCTGCGCGGTGAAGGAAACCAGCAGGTGGCAGCAGGCAAAAAACATCACGATCAGCAGCAGCATTGTCGCGATCAGTTCGTTCGTAATCAGATCGGCGACCGACGTGTCTTCGAGCGAAGCGGGAATATTTTCTGGCGGCGTGCTCAGCGGTTCTGACGACAGTTCGAATCGCAAACCTTGTGTGTGATATTCTGTCAGTGTCGGCCAGAACCAGTTCCAGAATGGGTCGAGCGTTGATCGATCCTTGCCAGGGTACCTGCCGTTCAGAATGACTTTGCCGAAGGCCGAACCTCGATTCGTTCTCTGTATACCGTATCCATCGTTGCTGTTGAGAATCTCCACAGCACCGTCGCCAGGTGGCAGCTTCCAGCTTCTGTTTTCGATCGGCACTCGATCGCGATGTACGATTCGCACCGTGGGAACATCCGGCAGATTTGCGGCCAGATAATCAAGCCACTCGGTTCGTTCGTCGTAGATCAGCCAGACATCACATGCCGCCTGCGAATCAGTGTTGAGTTGACTGTTGTCGTTCGACACGGGGCGGCTGGTCGCCATCAACAACGCGCCCGCCGAAAGCAGGCCAATCAGCATCAGCGCGGACGGGTTTTTCCGTAGGCGGCGAAATTCGCGGTCGAGCAGAATTCTGATCATGCGGGAGCGGATCATGTGTAGGCCTGCCCCGTGATCTTGAGAAAGACGTCCTGAAAGTCGAACTCCTGCGAGTGAACTCGGACGCACTTTTCGTTGCGAATGATTTCCGCCAATCGTTCACGCTGGTCGTCCAGATCCAGATCGAGCGACTCGCGGATGACATGGTCGTCCTGTTCGAACTGCGCTTTCACGATTCGAACGGCGTGACGTGTCACGAAGTTGGTCGGCGTGTCGCAGTCGACAAGTTCGCCGCGGCACAGAATCGCCACGCGGTCGCAGATTTGCTCGACTTCTTCCATGTTGTGAGTTGTCAGGAAGATCGTTGACCCTTCCGAGGCGAGTTCGCGCAGTAGTTCACGCACCAGCTCGGTCGAGTGAGCGTCAAGGTTCGCCGTCGGCTCGTCGAAGTACAGAATCTTCGGACGATGCATGATTTCGCGAGCGATCAGCAGCTTACGCCGCATTCCTTTTGAATAAGCACTGACGACGACGTCAGCCGCTTCTGTCAGCTCCAGTCGAGCGATTGATTCGTCAACGGTTGACGACGGTATGTCGTAAAGTCGAGCGAACAGTTCGAGGTTCTCCCGCCCCGTGAATTCTTCCATGTGATTTTCGGTGTCGGGGACGTAACCAAACTGTTGTTTGACGCTGTCGAATTCGGTGGGAATCTGGAAGCCGGCAACGCGAACCGTTCCGGATGTCGGCCTTTGGCTGCCGTTCAGAACTCGAATGGTCGTCGTTTTGCCGGCGCCGTTCGGGCCGAGGAAGCCGAAGAGTTCGCCTTCGTTGACCGTCAGCGAAAGCCCGTTGACCGCCGTGAAGCGACCAAATCGCACGATCAGTTTCTCGATTTCGATGGCTGGGGCTGACATCAGAGCACTCGGCGTGGTAGATCGCCGCTTTCTTCGCGAGAGTGAGCGGTCTGCTGATAACCGTTTCAGAGGCAGGCATAATCCTGAGAATCGGCCTGACCGGAACGCCACAAAATGA
>JABMPE010000325.1 GCA_013203845.1 Rhodopirellula sp.
GGCCAGCCTACGAGATTCCTGTCACGTCATTCCCGCGCAGGCGGGAAACCAGAGTCCTGGAGACGTCGATCGTTAATGAAAACTGGATCCCCGCCTGCGCGGGGATGACGAAGTTTGCGCGGGGATGACGAAGTTTGCGCGGGGATGACGAAGTTTGCGTGAGGATGAGGAAGTGTGTGCGGGGATGACGGCGAAGTCGGAAGGCCGGACCAAGCTCCGGCCTACGGTTCGTTTTGCCGCTGTTCGTTACAGCTCGTGAACGGCGGGCATTGATCTCAGGTGTGTGCCTTTATCGTGGCGTCATTCCTGCTCGTCGTCGTTGTCATCCTGGGGACGCTTGCGGCTGCTTTTTTTGCGGCGTTTTCTCTCGGGGGCAGCGACACCGGTCGACCACGTTTCCAGCTGCTCGCGAATACTTGATTCTGAGCTGATCAGAATGGGCAGACGCAGCTCCAGTTCAGGAGGGCGGATGTAGTCGGATGGAGCTTCCAGGCGGTTGACCTCGCGACCGACGTCCTGCAGCCATTGCGGAATGTCGATGGCCGAACCGGCGGTGTCTTCCATGTAAGACTCGATCTCGCGACGCAGTAAGGCGAACTTTTCGTAAGCTTCTTTGTCGTCGATCTGAGGTCGCATCGCTGGTTTGACGAGCGCCAGCATGCGGTTGACGGCGAGCGGTTTTGTGAAGCGTTCGTTGATTCGATCGGCAACTCCCGGCAGGTGAACGCCGTATTCGCGTTCGAGCTTCTGCAGACTTTCGACGTGACGGTTCGCTTCTTCCCGCGAGTCCTCTTCGAAACTATCTTCGAGCAGCGCGAGTGCATTCTGCTTGCCGGCCATCGCGAGCGACCGATGCACGATGCTGTCCGGAATTCGCTCCCAGGCACCCCGGTCGTAAACCGCTTCCACCCGCAGGAAATCCAGCAGCACGTAAAACTTGTCGCCGTAATCCGACTGCGTGGTCGTCGTGTTGTATTCCAGGAACCGGTCGAACTTGTCAACGACCGATCCGTAGATCAATTCCAGAATCTCGACGGCATCGTCGATGTCGATGTCGCCCGCTTCCAGCGCTTCGACCAGCCGACTGGGATGTAGGGGATCGTCGTGCTCGGCGAGCTGTGCGATGAACCAGTCCACGCCGTTGTGAAGGATCGTCCGCACGTTGCCGAGCGTCAGCGACCGCGCGTGAAACAGGTCGTCCCCGAAAACTTCGACGAACTCTTTGACGTCTTCCCACACAACGTCGTGCCGCAAACCTTCGACCGATGACAATCGCATCGTTCGGCTGTGACGGTGCCACTGTTCGCGATAGTGCCCCAGTATTTCGCTGACCAGAGCCGTCAGTCGCTCGTCTGAATAATTACCGTTGTCCCAGGTTTCCGACGATTCGACGATGCACTCGATCGTGTTGCGGAGTGCTGTCCGGAAGATCCGATCGAACTCGGTGACCGACATCTGGTCCGGCCGGGTTTCGCGTTCCATGCGATGAGCCAGCCGCACGACATGCCATGTCTCACGAAACAGCCCGAGCCGCGGAAGCTGTTTCAGCAGAAACCGGATATCCGTCTGAACGGTTCTGGCGACGAGGATTTGCGTGGGATGCCCGCCATTATCCAGCGGCACGTACAGCAACGGTTTTCGCGACAGGCGGTGAAACTGGCCAGCCAGCAGCTTGCTGACGAGCTGGACGTCCTGACTCATCACCGCGCGGTAGAACTCGATCATCTGCCGATCTTCTTCCGGCAACGCTACGGCGTCACTGGTCGGCGGCAACAGGCAGAGCAGTCCGACTTCGGCGACACGGCAGTTGATGTGAGTCGCGATCACCGTGTTTAACAGATAAAACTTTGTCTGAAGCTGAATGTCGTATTCGACGTTGGCGTCGTGGTCGCCGCCGGTTTCGTCGAGTTCCTGTTCCCAGATCGCCGTCAAGAGTTTCAGCAGATCTTCCTGGAGTCGGCGAACTCGCTGTGACCACTCCGTCAGTGTGTCAACCTGCTCGTCGGAAAGCTTGGCTGTCTTTGCGGCTGGTGCTCCCTGGAACTCGGCAGCCAGCGCGGTCGCGGCAATCTGCCAGAGCTGCGCCAACGCCATCACAAACTTGATGCGGGGTTCCAGATGCCGATTGAGAATTTCAAACTCGGTATTTCCCGGAATGGTGCCGCTGTCCAGAACTTCTCCTTCGTTGCCGTCGTCTGTGCTGTCTTTAAAGACGATCCCTTCGTAAGCCGCTTCGAAAATGTTGTCTTCGTCGTCCTCTTCGTCGAGCCATTTTTCGTCGCGGTCCACGTCCCAGTCTTCGAGGCCGGGCTCCTTCGTTGTTGCTGATGACGACGCACCGCCGAACGATTCCAGCTGCGGAACCTCCCAGTACTCGCCAGCGTTTGCTTCGAGGAAGTCAAACAGCCGACGGATTGACGCCCAGTCACCCGGAGTCTGCAACGAACCGTCAGCGTTTGTCGTGACGCGATTGATCCAGTCAATCAGCAACGCATGAATCGAGTACTGACCGGATTCGATGCCGACTTCGTCCGAGACGCTGAGCCACTGAACGAGCAGAGCCATCGCGGCCACGCTGTCGCCTCGAGACAGTAACGTTTCAACGACGCAGGCGTACGACTTGGCCGAGGTAAAGCGGCTGACGTGTTTTCTCCAGAACGAAATGTCGCCGGCCGCTTCGCCAGCCGCTCGCCAATCACTCAACGCCTCGGCCACATGGCGGGCAGATTCGAGACTCTCGCCGCCGAATACTTTCGGCAGATCGTCGATCACGTGCGCCGCAAACTGATCCCAGTACTCGGCCAGCTTTTCGAATCGCGCGGTTAACTCATCAACCCGAGCCTTCTGTCCCTGCGCGGCAGCTTCGCCGAGGGCTCGTGAGAAGGCACCGAAAATCCGCTCCATCAAATCGAGAAGAATCTCAACCCGCTGATCCGGAATACTGTCTTCTCGCGACTGAAACAGCGGAAAGTTGCCCTGGAACCCGAGAATGTTCCAGGGGTCAACGAAGGCTCCACAATGAACGGCTCGTACAACCAGACCTTCGACTTCGAGGAGCAGCTTGTCGGCGAGTTCGATGTCGTTCCGGTCGATGGCTCCCAGCGCAGAGGTAATTCTCCACTGAACCTCGCACTCAAACCGTGCTGAAACCGACGGGATGATGGCCGCCTGCTCTCGCGCGGCCTCGGAATGCCCCATCCGAGCGTAGAGATTCGCCAACTGGCGATACTGCACCTGCCGGGCGCCGAAGTGTGCCAGATGCAGGTTCAACGCCTGTCGCACGTGACCGAACGGTTGCTGCGTCGCCTTGGCTTCGGCAATGAGTCGCTTGGCGCGGTTGCCATCCTGTGATGACATCAACCGTGCATAAAAGTCGTCCCGTTGTCGGGCGACGACTGGCAGCAATGAGGTGAGTGTGGTTGTCGAGTCATGACACGATGGTCCGTCGCCGCTGATGGCTGATGCCATCAGAATCGTTCCGCAAAGAACGGCACCCGCATCGAAGATCGCTTCTTCCTGATCCACCTGGAAACTCACCCACTCGATCAAAGCATCGAAGATGATTTTCCGAATGACGAACCGGCGATAGTCGCCTTTATTATCAATGAGGTGTGGGTCCCACTCGCCGAACAGATAGTTCGTGCGTTTGTAGACCGGGTGATCATGGTCGTACGCGCGGACATCCAGCGCCAGTTCGCTGAGATTCGCCAGGTCGAAGTGCGCACCGATCAGTACGTCGGACGGCGTCGATTTGAGCATCGCCAGCGCTTTTTCGATAATCGGCTGATGATCGCCGGGCGAGACACCCGCTCCTTCGATGTAAAGCGGCAGTGGCCGAAACCGCTCGTGATCGTAAGGCATCATCTTGCGACCGTTTTCAAGCACCGGCACCGGTCGGTATCCGAGATAGTCGTTCAGACGTTCCAGAGCCCCGGCAACGACTCGCTCCACTTCGTTCCAGGGTCCACCCTGTTCAAGAACGGCTTCGAAACAGCGTCCCAGAAACAGCGGGTTGACGAAATCGGCAGGCTTGAGATGGAACAGCAGGTCCGAATGGAATTCCAGGTACGCTGGCAACAGTGCATCAAACGTGATGCTCAACGCGGCAGTCGCCTGCGCGGCGTCGCTGAAAGCCGGATTCGAACCGGCAAGCTGTTTCAGCTGCTCATTCAGCGAACTCTGGAGCGGCTCCCACGAAGTCTCGACTCCGCAGAAAACCGCCAGATGGTTCAACTGACCGAGAAAATCAACGTCGGATTTTCCGTTCGAGAAATTCAGATACCCCAGAACCTTCGTGAACGCTTCGTCCAATTCAGACGGCGAAGAGGTTCCAGAATCATTCCGTTGTGACATTTCTCGGTAGCCTTGTCCGCTGATGAGTCTGGTACGAAGACCGCTTACCAGCAGTTAAGTGTTTCAGCTGTCGGCAGTTATCTTGTGATTCGAGCAGATATGGAAGCAATGTGAAACTCTGAAACCGATACTCCCGTGGGGTCTCTTCCTGTGATCAGATTTTGCCGACGTGGTGCTCTTGCCGCTGGAAACAGGCGAACGCCGGAATTCACTGAAGAATTGCGGATTGTGGACAGTTACTGACGGTCCGGCAACCATCGCTCCTGCTTGCCCCTCGGCTGGACTGATGAGGTCTACAAATTGCTCGACGTCTGAAATTGAGTTGCCTAGTTTGCCTGACCGGATTTGTCTGCACAGACGTGTGCGACGAAAGCCTGCTCCTGCCGTTCTCGAGCAAATCGCGGTCAGCTGTCTGGCAGTGATCCGCCGACGAAACTCCAGCTGTCCTGCAAGTCTTCAGAGCCCGGAACCGGGAAGGACGTCTGCAGTCTGATGGCGGTGTCGCTTGCGTCAAAAGGGAGAAGGTTGATGAACGGAGCCGAAGACGAGTATCTGCGTACCAAGGTCATGACCGCCAGCCCGTACCGGCTCCATCTGATGGTGATCGACGGGATGCTTCGTCACAGTCGAAATGCCCTCAAGGCGATCGACAGCGAAGACTTCGAAACGTCCCATCACGAAACGAGTCGAGCGCGCGAATTCTGTGCTGAAGTGCTCGGCGGAATCCGCGACGACTCGGCACCGGACCTTGCCGCCAACGTGAAAGACTACTTCCTGCACATCCAGAAATACCTGTTTCTGGCCGACATGCAGCAGGACCGGACTTCGGCAGAAAAGGCCATCGCGCTGCTCGAAGGCTACCGGGAGTCGTGGGTCGAGCTGAACAGTCGACTGGCGGCTGCGGTGTGACACGCGACTGAGCTTTCCTCGACTGAGTTTCTTCGACTGGCGACCTGTTTTCTCGATGGCCGAATTGCGTCCGAGCCTCAAATCGGCTGGTTGCTTCAACATACCGGGCAGACTGATAGAATCGTTTCCCTGCGGAATCAGCTTTCCGGGATTCCACGCGGAAGATTCCCACCTCAGTCATTCCAGGTTGAGCAACTCAGCACGAAGGAGGCAGCGATGCGATTTCTTTTAACGTTTGGTGCATTGGCAGCTTTTCAGTTTTCTCTAGTCCCGTTTGCTGTCCAGGCAGAAGACGCCAAAGAGCCCAAAGGCGTCAAGATTGAGCTGACGGCCGCGGACAACGCGGCGCTGGCCAAGTTACGGGAACTCGGAGCGATGACTCTGCAGGTGGCTCAGAACGACAACCGTGTCGAAGTCGCGTATCACCTGTCTGATGGCAAGATCGGCAACGACCACCTCGCACCGCTGAAAGGTCTGAAGTGCGTTTACTCGTTGAATCTGCGAGGCACCGAAGTCGACGACATCGGTGTTGCGCAGCTCGCCGACACGACCGGGCTAGTCAAGCTGCACCTCGAAAAGACAAAGATTACCGACGAGGCGCTGAAGCACCTGACGAAGCTGGAGCATCTTGAATATCTCAACGTCTACGGAACCGAAGTGACGAACGCCGGCCTCGACACGATCGTTCCGATGAAGAATCTCAAGAAGATTTACATCTGGCAGACGAAAGTGGACATCGACGGTGTCGCCAAACTGAAGCAGGCTCGTCCGGACCTGAAGATCATTCCGGACCTGGTCGACGACAAGAAACGGGCGGAACAGGAAGCGATCCGCAAGGCGGAAGACGAAAAGCGAATGGCTGAAGAAGCGAAGAAAAAAGCTGAGGAAGAGGCAAAGAAAAAAGCCGAAGAGGAAGCAAAGAAGAAGGCTGAAGAAGTGAAAAAGAAAGCCGAAGCTGAAAAGAAGAAAGCGGAAGAGGAAGCAAAGAAGAAAGCAGAAGCCGACAAAAAGGCCGCTGACGCTAAGGCTGCCGAAGAGAAGCCTGCCGACGGAAAAAAAGAAGCAGCGGCTGATAAGAAGCCGGAGGAGCCAAAAGCCGACAAACCGAAAGAAGCTGCGAAATAACGCTTCTCTCGGTGCGGGCGGTCTGTTGTTTCCCGCCACGAATCTGGCTATCTTCCCTGCGCTTTTGCTGACGAAAATTCGAGTTTAAAGTCATTTCAGACACAGAATAACAGATTCAAACCGGACTCCGGTTTGAGGAGAGCGTTGAAGATGTACATTCGCAACGGAGATACGGTCCAGGTTCTCGTCGGTGAGGACAAAGGCAAACGCGGTCAGGTGACCAGCGTTAACCGTAAGAAGAGCATGGTGACGATTCAGGGCGTGAACGTTGCTCGGAAACACATCAAGCGAGGCCATCCGCAAAGCCCACAGGGTGGTCGACTGGACATCGAATTGCCGATGCACGTCTGCAAAGTTGCTCTGATCGATCCAACAACTGACAAGCCGACGCGCGTCGGCTTCCGTTATCTGGATGACGGCAGCAAAGAACGATACGCCAGGAAGTCAGGAACTTCCCTCGGCTTGGTTGCTCCTCCGAAAGCATCGCGGGCGAAGAAGAGTTAGTGCCGCAGACCGTAAGCACTGGGTCATGAGAAGGATTACTTTGCGATCTGCGTTTTCCGAATGTGCTTTGCCCGTCCGTGTGGGGGCGGTATCCGGAGTGGCCGGATCCGTCCGGAGTGGCCAGTGGTCGTCCCGTGCAGGTTCAGTCGAAGGGCTGAGTCTGTGTTGTGTTGAACTCGTTGAAGAACGCACGGAGCTGGCTTTCCAGGTCTTCAATCGACGTGAAGCATCCGCGACGCAGGAGCTTTCGCGTCACGATCCCGAAGACAACTTCGAGCTGGTTCAGCCACGAACTGTGCTTCGGCAGATACGCCAGGCGAATGTGGTGGCTTTCGTCGGAGAGAAACTCCGCGACGATGACAGATCGACATGAATGGTGACCGGGCAATGGTGGCTGCGGATCGTGCCAATCGGGCACCCGCTCGCTCCGCCATTTTTCGTACTGGCCACGCAGAACCCGTTTGAGTTTGAAGGCACGTTTCCTTTACC
>JABMPE010000326.1 GCA_013203845.1 Rhodopirellula sp.
CATCAGTCGTGAATCGCCGAGTTGATCCCAGATGTTATTGGGATGCCGCCGCATTTGCCCGTGAGCCCCGTTGCCGAGGTGCGTGCTTAGCCTGGCACCCGCATCAGCGGCAGCGGCGACCTGATCGGAAGTCGCACCGGTGTGGCCGATCGCAATTGTAATTCCAGCGGCAACGGCCTTTCTGATGAACGCCACAGCACCTGACGCTTCGGGAGCGAGAGTCACCAGACGGATTCGCCCGCCGGAGGCTTCCTGATAATGGCAGAACTCGTCCCAGTCAGCCGACCGCACGTGTTGCAGCGGATGCGCTCCGCGAGGGCCATCCTCGCGCGAAATGTACGGCCCTTCCTGATGACACCCGGCGACCATCCGGTCGACCCAGGATTCCTGTTCGCAGGCCTGACGAATCGCAGAAAAACCTGAAACGAACGCTTCGTGAGAGGCCGTCACGAGTGTCGGCATCAGGCGTGTGATCCCGAATCGGTAGTGCGGCTCCAGGGTGCTGATGACTTTTTCCGGAGTCAGCGATTCGTCGCTGAACCATGTCCCGCCGTGCCCGTTGATCTGCAGATCAAACAGGCCGGGAGCGATCAGCGGCAGTTTTCCGGCATTAGTCTGCGGCGTCACCGACTCGACAGATTTGATCCGATCCCCTTCCGTTTCAATGCAGACAACCTCTCCCGTGTCATATCGTCGGCCATGAATCTGCAGCATTCTGTCAACTCCCTGTGGTTCAGTTCGGCGGTTATCGGGGGCTCAGCGTGTAAATTTTGAGGTCGCGTCCTGCAGCGAACCGGTCGAGAAATCCATCAAGCACCGTTGCAGTCGTCGGTCATCGTAAGGCGGTCCCGAATAACGTTCCATTCTCCGTGTTCCTTTGAACCTGTCGCGAGGTTGCGTAGACTTCCTAACCGAATGGAACAACGTTTCCCTGGTGAAGCATCAGCCCCGAGTTAAGGGAGTTTCAGTGATGGGTGTCCTGGCAGCGTGGACCGAGTGGCAACTGATTGTCGCATTCCTTATCGGCGTCCTGGGACTGGTGGGTCTGGGCTTCGTCTTCATGTTCTTCCGTTATTTCAAGCTGTGGCTGCGCGGCTTCGTGACGAAAGCGGGCATCAGTCCTCCGACACTGGTATTCATGGCGCTGCGGAACGTCAATCCCCACGTCATCATGGATGCCAGAATCATGGCTGTGCAGGCCGGACTGACCGACGTGACGGTCCAGGGGCTGGAGGCTCACTATCTCAGTGGCGGAAATGTAAGACGCATTGTCCAGGCTCTGATCGCGGCTCACCGGGCGAAGATCGACCTGAACTGGTTCACGGCGTCAGCGATTGATCTCGCCGGGCGAAACGTTCTGGAAGCTGTGCAGACGAGCGTGAATCCCAAAGTCATTGATTGCCCCGATCCTCGACGAGGCGGTCGCAACACTCTGGATGGCATTTCACAGGACGGAATTCAGCTAAAGGCTCGTGCACGCGTCACTGTGCGAACCAACCTTGCACAGCTTGTGGGCGGGGCCACCGAAGAGACGATCATTGCCCGAGTCGGCGAGGGCATTGTTTCCGCCATCGGCTCATCGCTGAGTCACAAACACGTACTGGCAAATCCGCAGTTGATTGCTCGCGCGGTGCTGGCCAAGGGACTGGACTCTCAAACCGCCTTCGCCATCGTGTCGATCGACATTGCTGACGTCGACGTCGGCGAAAATGTCGGAGCTCGTTTGCAGGCCGATCAGGCCGAAGCCGACGTGCGGGTGGCACGCGCCAAGGCTGAAGAACGCCGAGCGATGGCTGTTGCTAACGAGCAGGAAATGAAGGCCGCCACCGTCGAAAACCAGGCTCAAGTGGTGCTCGCCGAAGCCGAAGTCCCGCTGGCGATGGCCGAAGCGTTCCGACAGGGAACCCTTCGGTCCTCATCGACGACGTAACGCTCGCGGATCGACGAATTCAGTTTGTGACGGCAGTCGTCCCTGGTACGGGTCCTGCGAATCCGGGATCGGAATCCCGAGTGGCCGGTGTTCGAGCCCTGGCGAGCCCCCAGTTCGTTCCGGACGCGACCACCAACCACCCCAATTTCGAATACCAATCCTCATCTCGAAGGACTTGTACTCAGGCTTCGCTGTCTGACTGGTCTTCATTTTAGTTTATTTCTGTCCGCAATATTATTTTTGAGATTGACCCGGTGCGATAAATGGCGTCACAGCTGTTTTGACCCGCGGAATCCAGATCGCGCTGTCGGCAACTGACAAATCCTCGACGTCACGGTTCTCGACCTGAACCTGACACCTCTGTAACCGTCGTGCCGCTATCGGGGAGCGGGCCGGATGTCCGTCTGTGCCGGGATTTCCAGAATCCAGCGTCAGTCTGGGAGAAAGTCTCAAGTGAACCGCGATCAGCTGGTGTAATTCTTGTGAGTTTGACCGAAGATATGTGAGAGTCGATCAAGGATCGCGCGGCTCGGTTGTTGAGAGTCCGATGCGGGTTGATTACTATCGGCTCATCGCATTTGCCGTTTCGGTCGTACAGGGACGGTTGAACGACCCGTTTCGGTTTTCCGAGCGTTCCCGTTACGCGACGATTTCAACAGAATTCAATGAACCCCAGGCAAGGATCGCCCGGATGACAATGTGCATGGATGTCACGGATTTGCTTCAGAGCGAGTTCACCCCCATGAGTGATCTACTGACAGTCGAACTGAATAAAGAACAGCGTGATGCGATTCTCCGCGGACTGCGATATGTCCGAAGTTCGGTCATGCTGACTCCGGAAGACCCGACTCCACAGCTTGTGGAAGAGCGGAGCGAGAAGCTGCAGCGGCTTGCGGCGCTTTCGAGCCTGCTCAGCGGTCAGGAAGTCGCACACAAAGCGACCGTTTAACGATTGTCTGGCATTCCTGGTAGCGCCTGATTGTCTTCAGCAGGTGTTCGTTCGATGAATGTCAGATACGGATACTCTGCCGTTTGGCAGACGCGAGCTTTTGATTCCCGAATGGGCGTCAAGTCACAGATGAGCCATGCCGATTCGCCCGCAAGGGTCAGTTGGCATGGCTCGTCCTGTTTTCAGACTGGATGTTCCCGGCAAAGCGAATTGCCTGTCCCGTCGCAGGGATGATTGGTGCAACCGAGTCTCCCGGATTTGAATTCACGAAGCCTCACCGGTATCAAGAGATCTGGCGCTTTGGCAGTCCCTGCTGAAATGACCCGGTACGGTCATTCGGAAACCTGAACCCTTCATGCGATACCACAACGTTTGCCTTGAGGCGTTTGCTTACACGCTTCCCGACGAAGTCGTCACATCCGACGAGCTTGAGGAAAGCTTGCGCCCGGTTTACGACCGACTCCATTTACCGGCTGGTCGGCTGGAACTCATGACCGGAATTCGCGAACGCCGTTTCTTTCCACGAGGCACAAAACCAGGTGAGATCAGCGCTCTGACCACAAAGAAGGCGATCGAACAGTCGGGGATTCCGGCAGAGTCTTTCGGATCGCTGATTCACGGTTCGGTGTGCCGGGATCAGCTGGAACCGGCAACGGCCTGTAGTGTTCATGCCGCGGCGGGTTTGCCCGGTTCGTGCGCGGTGCTCGACGTCAGTAACGCCTGCCTTGGAATTCTGAATGGAGTATTGCTTCTCGCCAACATGATCGAACTCGGGCAGATTCGCGCCGGAGTCGTTGTCGGGACTGAAGTCGGTCGCGGCCTCGTGGAAGGCACAATCGACACACTTCTCAACTCGCCAAACGTCACACGGAAAGACGTGAAAGGCGAATTTGCGTCGCTGACCATCGGCTCGGCGTCGGCTGGTATCGTCGTCTGCGATGCGAAACTCAGCCGCACCGGGAATCGCCTGATTGGTGCGCACTGTCTGGCCGATTCGTCACACCACAAACTTTGCGAAGGTGGCGTTCAGTCGAAAACATACGGCGATGATCGACCGAGAATGCAGACCGACTCGGAAGCGCTGCTGCATGCCGGAGTGAATCTCGCCGTTCAGAACTGGGAGGCGACGTTGAAAACACTCGGGTGGCGAAACTCGACCGTCGACAAAGCCTTCACGCATCAGGTGGGTAAGGCCCATCGAAAGCTCCTTTACGACAGCCTCGGCCTGAATCCTGAGATCGACTTCGCGACCGTCGACTTTCTCGGTAACACCGGAGCGGCGGCGTTGCCGGTCACGACAGCAATCGGCCTGGAACGCGGGCATGTCAAACCAGGAGAGCACGTCGCTATGCTGGGCATCGGCAGCGGTTTGAACTCCATCATGATGGGCTGGGAGTTTCAGCAACTGCCCGGTTGATCCATACGATTCCGGACGCGACTGTGTCCTCACACTGTCGAATCGGGAAACGCGGACGTAATGTATCGGCACGAATCGTGCCTTCACCCACCGAGCCCATGCCGCAATCCGATCAACCATCGCTGAATCTGACGCCTCGCCAGACTGACGAGCAACTTGAACGTTCTCGACTGTTGAGCGAACGGGCTCCCGGCAGCGCGGGATTGAACGTTCCGGGTTTCACGCTGACCGAACGGCTTGGGGAAGGAGCGTACGGCGAAGTCTGGCTGGCTCGCGAAGACAAAACCGGGAAGCACGTCGCGATCAAGTTTTATACGCACCGCCGAGGTCTCGACTGGTCGCTGCTCAACCGCGAAGTCGAAAAACTCGCGCTCCTTTACACGTCGCGAAACATCGTTCGCCTGATCGACGTCGGCTGGCAAAGCGACCCACCCTATTACGTGATGGAGTATCTTGAGCGAGGCTCTCTTGAGACGCTCCTGGCAGAAGGCACTCTGGAACCTGAAGAAGCAGTGCGGATCATCCGGTCGGTTTGTCAGGCGCTGGTCCACGCTCACGGTCGAGGAGTGCTGCACTGCGACCTCAAACCGGCCAACGTCCTCCTGGATTCCGATCTCGAACCGCGCCTGTGCGACTTCGGGCAGTCGAGATTATCGCACGAACAGAATCCGGCTCTCGGCACCTTGTTTTACATGGCTCCTGAACAGGCCAGTCTCAATTCCATCCCCGATGCACAATGGGACGTTTACGCCCTCGGAGCTTTGCTGTTTCAGTTGCTGACCGGTCATCCGCCCTTTCGAACGCCACAGAACGAAGCGTTGCTCAAAGCAACAACGACGCTGGATGAGCGTCTGCAGACGTACCGCGAAATTGTGACCACCAGTCCGCGACCGCGTGAGCATCATCGAGTCGCAGGGGCGGATCGTCGTCTCGTTGAGATCGTTGATCGTTGTCTGCACCTGGATCCCGAGCGTCGATACTCGAACGCGCAGGCCGTGCTCGACGTGCTCTACATCCGCGAACGCCAGCGGCGAGTCCAGCCGCTGGTCGCGATGGGCGGGATCGGTCCGGCCGTCATTCTGCTGGCGATGTTTCTGTTTGCGTCGAGATCGATTCAAAGCGCAGTTTCAACAACTGGCGAGAATCTGACCGCGCGCGCCCTCGAAAGCGACGTCATCTCGGTCACGATTCTAGCGTCCGGCGTCGAGAAAGAATTACAGGACCGCCTCGATGAACTGATCGACGTCGCCTCCGGTCTGGAACTGCGGAAGGCCATCGAACACGCAGCATCAACGGACTGGACCGATCGAACATCATTTCACCAGATACTCGATAAGACGCGAGGGAACGTCGACACTCGCCGCCGAAAACGGAATCGGCAGCTCGACACGAGTTGGTTTTTCGTCGACACCAAAGGGTTTCAGCGCTGGAGAAACCGCTTCGACCCGGGAGTGATCGACAATGACTTTTCCTACCGCGATTACTTTCACGGTCACAGCGTCGAGTATGAACCAGGCAAGGCGCCGATCGGTACCGGGCCGATTCGGCAACCGTATATCTCGCTGCCGTTCCACTCGAATTCAACGTTCAGAAATATGGTGGCGTTGTCAGTGCCCGTCTGGGATCAGTCCGGTCAGGAAATCATTGGCGTTCTCGCGAGGACGACGCACCTCGAACAGTTGCTTTCTCAATATCGTGGCAGCATCCAGGGCAGCAACGGTGTCGCCCGTACGATCGCTCTCGCCGATAACCGGAATGGCAGGCTGCTCGATCATTCTCGACTGGCAAGTTTCGATGCCGGCAATGCTATGCCTGAAGAAGATACCGATGTGGAAGACTCCGTTGTGGACACGTCTGATGACGAGTCGCCGACAGCAACGCGTCCAAACCTGGAATTGACTGAGGTCGTTGCCATTCCGGAAGCGACGCTGCAGAAGATCCGAACCGCCGGTCACGCCGCTGTGCGGCTGGAAGATTACGTGGATCCTTTGCGGGAGATTGACCCCGAAGGTTCCAGCGGCGAATGGCTGGCAGCGTTCTCGGCAGTCGGTGAAACGGACTGGACGGCAATCGTGCAGGAACGCCGGTCGGACGTTCTGCGACCGGTCGTTGAACTGCAGGCCACAATGCGAATGTATGCCTGGATCGCGTTTGGAATTGCTGGCACGGTCGTGGCGATCTCGTGGTACCTGGTTCTGAAGTCGGTCAACGAGCGAGGGATTCGGCACTGGTCCCGAAACGCTCGCCGCCATCCACGAGCCCCTGACACACCGTCAACGTAGATCCAGATTACGCCTCATGAACTCTGAGCAACGCTCCAATCAGCCGCTGACAGTATCGGCCGTTCTGCTGACAATGCTGACAGTCGTTCTGTGGGCGGGCACTCCGACGGCAATAAGATTTTCAACCGATCTTATTCCGCCCGTGTCAGTCGCCGGTTTACGTTTTGCCGTCGCGATTGTCTTCATGTTCTTCTGGTCGCTGTACCACGGCACCAGCTTGAAATTGACCTGGACCGAACTTCGTAAACCACTGATCGGCGGCGTTTTACTGTTCTTTCAGATTGGACTTTTCACTCTTGGGATCCATTGGTCGAACGCGTCGCACGGGACGATTTTCATCAACACCTTCATTTTCTGGCTGGTCGCGATCGACCACTTTGTGACAAAGACTGAGCGACTCTCGTTCCGGCCAATGGTCGGACTGATTCTCGCCGCGTTCGGGGTCGGTTTGATTCTGGCCACAACCGCTCGACCAGGAACAGCGACCGTTCTGGAAGCAGCATCACTCGATGGTGACTTGCTCCTGATTCTCAGTGCTCTGATCCTGGCGGTCAAAATCGCCTACACGAAGTACTCGGTCGGCAGCATCCACCCGGACAGTTTCGTTTTCTGGCACGCCGTGTTTGGAACCGTACTGTTTGCGTGTTGGGGATTTACAGTCGAGGGGTTTCGCTTTTCAGTCGTCGCTGATATTCACGACGCGAAGACTCAGATTGCCCTTGCTGGAATTGCCTACCAGGGAATCGCCGTTGCCGGATTATGTTTCGCTATCCAGGCTCGGTTGCTTCGCAAGCATTCCGCCTCAAAGATCGCGGTCTTCAGCTTCGCGACTCCGCTGTTCGGCATTCTGTTCGCCGTGCTGCTTCGAGGCGATCCGGTCTCACCCTGGCTGTTCGTGTCGGGCATCGCCGTCGCCATCGGAATTCTGCTCGTCAACTTGAGGCCTGCTTCGAAATAACGCGTCAGCAGTTTCACCGCCACGATCCAGCGATCTCACAATTGACGAGGTCAGAAATCCGCTCTGAAGCTGTGGCAATCCGATCATATTCACAACGCGCGCCCTCAACGCGACGACAGGCCCGATCTGGCTGCATCGCTAGCTGAATGCCGTAAACCTTTTTGCAGAGACCACTTACAGCATCGGCTGCTTGAGACGGCATTCCTCTTGCGTTCGGTCAGCCTCGCTGTGCCGGACAGCCGCCAGGAGCTTCGGCAACTCTCTAAAGGCAGTTGTAAGTAGCGGCTGCGCAATGGCCATCCCGTTCCTGGTCAACACAAAGGATCAGACAAATGAAGTACCTGCTCTCAATTGCCGCTGCCGCCGTGCTTGGAATCCAACCAGGTTCCGTCGCTATCGCTCAGGATTATCACGATCACAGCCGGACTCAATACACGTTTGGTGCGAGGCGTCATGTAGATACGCTGGCCGATCGGCTTCAATGGGAAGCGAATGCAATCTGCTGGGAAATGCACGACAACTATCAGCATGAGCGAAATTTCCGCGAGACTTATCGCGAGATTTACACTCTCCTTCAGGACGCGATCCACGTCCACGATCTGGCTCATGACGCTGTCCACGCCAGGGCGGATAACGAGGATCACATCGCGGAAGATTTGCACGACATGGACCAGCTGTTTCACCATGTCGAGGATGACATCGCGCATTGGACATCTCGAAATCGCTATCACAGCCACGATCTGACCTACAGGATGGAGAGGTTCGAGGTCACTCTGCACCACCTGATGAACGACTACGGGGTGAGAAGCAAACTGCCCGCACCCCGACCGAAGTCGTCCGGCCCGCCTGTTCTTCAAAGTCCTCCGCAGCCGTAGAGCTACAGAGACGTTATTGCCAATAACCTGCCAAAGTGGACAGCCAACGCACCATTGGCGTTGAATCCAGTGGTGCGTTCGACATTGATACCGAACAGATACCGGCGTCAGACGGAGGCTCGTCTACCCTCTGGCAAGTGTGAAACCGACACAGCCTGGAAAGGTGTCATTACCGGTGGGTTTTCCATTGCTGAAGTGCTTGCGACGCCGCAACGGGGCCTTTTATGGCGGGCTCTTCCTGGCCCAGCGCGTCGTAGACAGGACGCAGGCTCGCTCCCCACTCGGTACGCGAGAATTCATACAGTACGTGGTGAGCCCCCTCGACGATCGTGAAGTGAATTGCTCGGTCGATGATCGCACTTAAAAGTGGTTCGACGACCAGTTTGCCGATAGCGACAAGGCCCGTTGCAGCGATCCAGCGGGTTCCGGACTTCGAGTCTTCCAGCAACTCGATCAGAGTCTGGATCGAGGTTGGATCAGCAATCGCTGCCAGCGTCTTGGCACATTCCCAACGGGTATTGTCGTCGTCCGAGGTGGCGAGTGCCGTGATCGTCGGGATTGCAAGAGCCCCCAGGTCGACAAGAGCGTGTCGCGCGTTCTGTCTTTCCAGCCCGTCCTGGCTGGCCAGCGCAGCGACAAGATTCTGAAGATCGTCCGGTGTGGCCGTGGTTTGCATTGGTCCGCTCATCTCAGTTCCCTTGTACTGTCATTCAGTTTTGTGGGTGGGAACGCTGAGCAATACGCAAACTTCATACCGAATTGCCGGCTGGAGTCGCGGTCCGCATCATCCACGCCATGACGATGGAATACCTGAGTTGGCTTTACTCACACGGATTAATCATTGTCGGCGTCCTGCTGGCTATCGTCGCGCTGGGGCACATGCGAGTCAACGCCGAACTCATCAAGGGAGCGCCGCATGGCTGCTGTTGATCGTGTTCGTGCTGTGCCTGTTCGCACATGCGGACGCGTCCTTGCCCCCCGCTCACTGACGTCGCGCGGCACGATCGTAAAGATTGGCTGCTTGTTGACGACGGACCGCAAAATCGACGCTTCCGTAGGAAACCCGCGACCTTCGCGATGCCGCGCGTAGACGATTCCGCCATCACGCAGATGATCAACGAACTTCGGGTGACGTACTGGATTGGAGCTGGAAACCGTGATGAACGACATCGCAAACTCGATGAATCTCGACGGCCTGTGTGCTGTAGGGATCAAGAAGGCGCTGGATGTCACGGCTGAACTCGGACACGCGCAGATAATGGCCAGACGAATCAAGACGGTCGGCGCGCATGGCCGTCTTCCTCGTCTGGTCATTCGTTGCGCAGCGTGAGAAATGGGTGCTGACGTGCTTCGTCACTCAGTCGGCCTGGTGCCTGTCTGAGCATCGGTGATCTGCTTTGGCACGAACGTTGCATTCGATGTCTCCACCTCTCTCTCTTTGAAACATGGTCGCCGTCAAATCCGGGCAGGCAGGCCAGAAAGAAGAGAGAACGGCAACACGTCCTGGATCCTCACTTTCAAAATGGAGTTTGGCAGATGATGAGTTCAAAGATCGTTCTATGTGGTTGCGTATTGGCTTCTCTGGTTGCCGTGACCGCCTGGGGGCAGTCATCCGGAAACACGCATGGGAGAAACATCAGCGTCACCGAGGATTTGTGGCTGCAGTTGGCTGACGAGCCGGGTCGACATCTGCAGGAGGCTCGCGACCATTTTTTCAAGAATGACCGAACGAGTGCCGCATGGCAGATGCGGAAAGCGGTGGTGTACCTGAAGATCTCCGCTGAGAATTCTTCGGCGAAAACAGAGAAGAATCTTCGCTCCTCAGCAACCGAGCTGGAATCGCTGGCGCGGGGTGTCGAGTCCGGCACCGTCACATCGATCCAAACGCTGGAACACGCTTTCTCGCGAGCCGAACACGCACTGGCTCAGCACCACTACGCATTGGCAAACGAGTCGTGGGCGAAGCGGGAATCACGGATTGCTGGCTATCGTCTGCGTGCTGCTGGTGATGCGACTGAACGAGCCGCTCGCTGGACCGGTGAGGAAATCGAGGAAGGTGCGGTCGCCACATATCGCGGCACTCGCACACTGGGTGGAAAGCTGATCGAAGGCGGCGGAGTTGTCGTTGATGAAGTCGGCAAAGGGATCGAAGCGGTGGGCCATCAGATCGAAAAGGTGGGAAAACTCGTCGCCCCACGCAATTAACCATGTGACGGACTCCCGACCTGCTGATCATTCCGTTCGAGGACTGTCGATCTCATTGCCGCACAGCCAACGGCCTGAGCACCAACTGAATCGACCGTCCTTTCTTTTTACCAGCCCCGTACTGCGGCAGCCCATGAAAAACGGACACATCAAACGTGGTTCCGCAATCACATTCAATGGTGTAGTTCATCGAGTCATAACCATTAGTATTCAGCCTAAATCTGGATAATCCGTTCGTGGACTTATTGTTATGTCTGCAACTTTGTTTCAAGAATGAGTCCGTGAAGCTCGCGGATAATCTCATGATTTGTGTGCGTGTCCTTTTGCGTGATCGTGAGCCCGGCACGAGCGTCGAGAAATTCTGCACAGGCCTGGCTGCGGCGGACGTGCTGGCGAAGGATCGAACATGATTTCCGAAATGAATTTGTCGCGAGGCGTCGCGCAACTCGTTGCCGGAACGGCGCGAACCTCGGGATGCTGGCCTGCCAGCGCCGCGATGACGGCTTTCTTCTGGAGGTCATTCAGCGAGGCGAGTTGACTCGCTGCCATTTCATGACTTTGACGATTTGCTTTGCGACGGCTTCTGCGACCAGCGGAACGACGGCGTTGCCGTACTGTTTGTAAGCTCGCGTGTCAGAGACGACTTGATTCTCAGCGTACTCCGGCGGAAAGCCCATCAGTCGAGCGGCCTCCACAGGCATCAATCGTCGCGGGCCTTCCTTCTTTTGAGGGATCAGGATCTCGGCACCGTCTTTGTAATAGCGGGCGCTGAGTGTGCGGCTGATTCCGTCGAGATCGGTCATACCAAAACCGAAGCCGTTTCCTTTAGCGGCGTGCTTCTTTTTGTAATCCTGCAGGTAGTTCCACAACTTGTCACTGAGCGTGTACTTCGCGGGAACCTTTGCTGACGGTTCCAGGATGTCTCGGAACTTTGGCCGTGGCCCTTCAGGGGGATCGGGAAACTCGAACGGTGGATGATCGCCGTAAATGTCGCGACGAAATCCCACGATAAAAATTCGTTCGCGATGCTGAGGCACATAGTCAGCGGCGTCGATAGTCTGATCGAATATGGCATAACCGAGGTCACACAGCCGGCCATGAATCGTTCGCCAGGTGTCCCCTTTGTTATGCGACCTCAGGTTCTTGACATTCTCCAGCAGCAGCACTTCCGGTTGCTTGTGATCAATGATTTCGGCGAGTTGAAAAAACAGCGTCCCCTGCGCTTTGTCTTTGAATCCGTGGTCGCGGCCCAGGCTGTTCTTCTTCGACACACCTGCGATCGAAAACGGCTGACACGGAAATCCCGCAGCCAGCAGATGATGTTCGGGGATTCCTTTACCGGACACAAAGTCCTGAATATCCCCAGCGGGTTCTTCGCCAAACCACGCTCGATAAGTCTTCTGAGCGTAGGAGTCGATCTCGCTCGAAAAAACACAGTGACCACCGACTCGCTGCAGACCTATCCGCAGCCCGCCAATCCCGGAAAACAGATCGATAAATCGAAACGGCATTTCACCATCAAACTGCGACGGTGCCGGGGGTTCCTCCGGCTTGCCGAACAGCGACGGACCTTTCGAGCGGTCCATCGCTTCTTCGATCAGCGAAACGATAAACGCTTTCTGAGACAGGCCGCGGCGCTTTGAAGCCCGCTGGACCCAGGTGTGAATCGGGGGCGGAACTCGGATGTTCAACTGAGCTGGTTCGTCGGCCACGATATTCTCCATTGGGGGCAGGTTGCGAGGATGCTAGCAACCTGTCCCAGCGGAACAAGGCGAACGAACGGCCGGATCTCAACAAGCTGAGATCGGCGATCAAGTGGCAGAGCCGGCGAGGGCGACGGCTTCTGGCTGGACTCGCGGAAGTGCGTTTGTGTCCTTGCGTGATTCGCCCTGGTTGATCAGCCAGCGAATCATCAGAAACGCGGCACCGGCACATGTCATCAGCGTGAGGAAGTTGTAGCGGATGGTGTCGTTGGGGCAGGACACAAACCATGAGATCAGATCGTTGTCGAGCCAGTCCGGTCGCGACTTTGAACAGGCAGCACCGGCCTGTCCGTGAAAGACGGCAAGCGTGTTGAAACACAGATGGAAGGCGACTCCAGGAAGCAGGCTGTTGCTTCGGACGGCGATCAGTCCCAGTACCAGGCCCAGCAATGTGGCGTTAAACACCTGCTGCGGGACCATGTGAATCAGGCCGAACGTGACGCTCGACAGGACAATCGCGACTCCGGTGCGTCCGCCACTACCGAAGCCGGACAGGATGAATCCTCGGAAGGCGACTTCTTCGCACAACGCTGGTGTCAGCGCAAACACTCCAATGATGACATACAGCGGCAGCGTTTCGTCGGACATCGCAGCGAAGGCAGCCTTCGCGCTGTCCGGTAACTGCGGAAAAAAATCGTGCAGGCTGGCCAGTAGTTCGATCGCCAGTGGATGCAGAACCAGCGGCAACGCAATCGCCACGGCCAGCATTCTGACACTCGGAAGTTTCAGACGAAGTGTCTTGCGGGCGCTCGATGTGAACAGGATTGCCATGAACACAGCCGGCGCAGCGATGAGAGCCAGCTGTTGAACGACGGCCAGCTCCATCATCTTCTTCCCCAGATCTTCCGCCTTCACGCCGACCATGGAACCGGTCAGCAGTTTGATCGTCAGGAACTGCAGGAACATCATCAGCATGAAACAGGCAGCGGCCATGGCGAATGTTGGCAGCGGAGCTTTGTCACGCAGCAGATGTTTCAACCACAGTTTCAAGTCGAACTGCTCAGCCTCACGGAACAGGACATCTTCGCTCTTGAATTGCTCGACGGCCCACCACAAAGCGATCAGGCTGTAGCCAATGCTCGACATCAGCACCGGCAACGCGAAGACGAGGACTTCGGTATTACCTGGGTTCATCAGCAGCGCTTTCAGCAGCAAAGCCGGGCCGACAATCGGCATCGCACAGTAAAACAGCGACGCCCCGCCGCTGGCCGTCAGTTCAATCGATGGTGACATCGAGAACATCGTCATGCCCATCGTGACCATGAAGAGCGGCGTCAGATAGTATTGTCCTTCCTTGTTGCTGCGAGCGAACGTGGCCAGTGCCAGACAGAGCGCACTGAAAAACGCCGCCAGCGGCACCAGCAGGACAACCAGCCAGAACAAGGCCAGCGGCGTCGGCAGCGGAACGGCTCCCATGCCGGACATGGCCGAACCGGCGCCGGCCGTCATCGAGACGATGTACTTACCGGTAAACCCCATGCTGATCAGGTTGAGAATCGTTGTGGACATGCTGAACAGCAGCACGGTCAGAAATTTCCCGACGACGATTTCTGATCGAGTTGCCGGGCAGATCAGCAGCGTCTCCATCGTGCCGCGTTCTTTTTCTCCGGCGGCGACATCAATGGCCGGGTAGAACGCTCCTGTCAGAGCCATGATGATCAGCAATGCCGGGAAAACTTTCCCCCAGATGCTGGCCGCAATTTCGTCCTCGTTGGCGACATCAATAGAAATCAGGTTGACCGGGTCCGGAACAGTTTCCGGAAGGTGCGCCAGCTCAAGACGATCTTTCAGCAGCTGACGTTCCCACTTATCGACCGCTTCTCGAACACGTCGGTAAGCGACGTCGGATTTTTCATCGGCGCGGTTGCGAACCAGAACTGGTCGGAGGAGTGGCAGCTTCATCAGCTCGTCATTGTCGACGCTGCGGTCGGCGAGCAGCTCATTGACGGCTTTCAGATTTTCAGCGAACCCGTCGGGCACGATCATCAACACCTGCAGCTTGCTGTTGGCAAACTGCTCGCCAATCGTTTTCTTGAGTGCCAGATACTCGTCGATGAGCGCCGCGTAATTCTCGGGTTGTTCGGGCGTTTCTCCATTCTGAATCGCGTTTCGCAGTTTTGCGGACTGGACTCCTGGCAGTTCGTCGGCGAGATCCGCGTTCCAGGGAGCGAGCTGCGCGACGAGTTTGTTTCGTTGTTCGATCAGGGCACGAATGCGGGCGGCGTCTGCCAGCAGTTGCTTCTGCTCGTCGGTTGAAATGTTCGGTAACTGCGTCTTGTCGTCCGGGGCGTCGGTCAGGACTCGCAGCTTCGACGCTGTTTCTTCAGAACGGAACCAGCGAGCTGGAAACGCGCCCTCTTCAACCAGCGGTGGATCAGGCAGCTCGCCTGCGTTCAGAATGACGACCTGACGAGGTTGCTCGGTGAAGTACATCGTCATCTGCAACATGCCGATCCCGAGACCAGGATACAGCATGATGGGCAGAATCAGGACCATGAACAGCGTCCGGCGATCGCGTAACTGGTCCCGCACCTCGCGGTGAAGAATCAGCCAGACGTTTTTCCAGGTGAGTTCCATAAGATCGGGCTCCCGTCAGGAAGCGGATTCCTGTCAGTGTCCAGGTTGCAAGTTTGTTTTTAGTTAAGTGAATTGTGTGAGTGGCCGTCACACGGCGACGTGGGTCTCTTCGTAACGATCAATCAGGGCAAAGAACAGGTCTTCCATCGAGTCTGTTTCGTGTTGCTCGCAGAGTTCCTGCCGAGTGCCCATCGCCAGGATGTCGCCCTTGTGGATCACGGCAACCCGGTCACACAGTCGCTCAACTTCAGACATGATGTGGGTTGAGTAGATAATCGACTTGCCGGCATCACGCAGTTTCGCGACCGCTTCGATCACGTTCCGTGCGACCAGAACATCGAGGCCGGAAGTCGGTTCGTCAAAGATCAGAACCGGCGGGTCGTGGACGATGGTGCGGGCGATCGAAACCTTCTGTCGCATGCCGGTCGACATTTTCGAGCCGAGCATGTCGCGAAACTCGTGCATTTTCAGCATGGTGAAAACTTCATCCATGCGGCTGTCGAGTTTTTCGCCCGCGAGGCCGTACAGCTTGCCGAAGTACTCGACCATTTCCCACGCGGTCATGCGATCGTAAATGCCGGTATTGTTCGACATGAACCCAATGCGACATCGCACCTGCGCTGGATACTTCGCGACGTCATATCCGGAGATGATCGCTCGACCGCCGGTCGGTCGCAGCACAGTGCTCAGAATGCGCAGGCAGGTGGTTTTACCTGCTCCGTTGGGACCAAGTAGTCCGAACACTTCACCCGGTTTCACTTCAAAGCTGACGCCGTTCAAAGCCGAAACGCTTCCCCGCTTGGGATCGGAAAAGCATTTCGTCAGCTCGCTGACCTCAATCATCGTGATGCTCGATTGTCAGGTGTTACGGTCTCGGTCAAATCGCAAGGGACACACCGCACCCTCTGCGGAGTTCCCTGCCGAGACTGTACACTCAGAACAATGGCAATTGGATGCTCGAAATCCTTTGCTGGGCGAGTTCGCTCAGTTCAGCACCGGCAGCGCCACCGAAGCGGCAGGTTTCGACGTTTCTCCCTGGCCGGATTCGTCTGCCTCGTCGATGTAATCGTAAAAGACATTCCTTTGTCGCGGGATGTAGCCAGCCTCGCGAATGCACTTTCGCAGCGTTTCGACCGAGAGGTGGTAAACCGTGCCGGCCTGCGAGACGACGTTTTCTTCGATCATCAGACTGCCCATGTCGTTGGCCCCGAACGACAGCGCGATCTGACCAATCTTCTCACCCTGCGTGACCCACGAGGACTGAATATTCGGAATGTTGTCCAGGTAGAGCCGTCCAATGGCCTGTGTCTTCAGATATTCGAACGCGCCGGCTTCCGACAGTTTCGACATGTCGACGCCGTCTTTGCGGTTGTCGTACCACGGAGCTTCGTGCGGCGGCTGATGTGTCCAGCAGATGAACGCCGTGAAGCCTCCGGTTTCGTCCTGCAGACTCCGCAGTCGATCGAGATGTTCAATGCGTTCTTCCAGCGTTTCCACATGGCCGAACATCATCGTGCAGGTCGACTTGCCGCCGAGCTGATGCCACACACGGTTCACGTTCAGCCAGTCATCAGAGAGAACCTTGCCGCGGGTGATCAGCTTGCGAACTCGATCGACGAGGATCTCGCCGCCGCCGCCGGGTACGCTTCCCAGCCCGGCATCTTTCAACCGCTGCAGCACGGTTTTCAGCGGTAGCTTGCTGAGCTTATGAAAGTGGTACAGCTCGGGCGGACTGAAGCCGTGAATGTTGACCTGCGGGAAGGCGGACTTCAGACCGCTGAGCATTTCCTCGTACCACTCCAGCGGCAGCTTCGGATGGAGCCCGCCCTGAATGAGGATCTGATCGCCGCCGAGGTCGATGGTCTCCTGCACCTTCTGATGCAACGCTTCGGGCGTGAGTACGTAAACTTCTTCGTGCCCAATCGGTCGATAGAAAGCGCAGAAGTCACACACCGCCGCACACGCATTGGTGTAGTTGATATTGCGATCGATGTTGTAGGTGCGGTACGGCTCGGGATGCAGACGCCGGGTGACGGCATCGGCAGCTTTGCCAATCGCGATCAGATCGTGAGACTGCAGCAGCGTGAGACCATCGTCGGACGTGAGTCGCTCGCCAGCAACGGCTTTATCGAGGATGTATCTAATTCCGGAAGACAAGATCCACTCCTTCAGGAGCCAGTCCCGCCTGGACAGACAGTTGCTGAAACAGCCGCAGGCCGCTTCGCTCAGCCGACGTCAGGCGGAAGTAAAGATTATCGGTCAGGTAACGCTCGGCGTATTCCACCGGGATGTTCAGTCGGGAAGCTTCCCGCCGGGCAATGTCAGGGATCCGAGCAACGCCTCGATCACGAGACTCGTTCAACATCTCTTCGACGTGGGACGAAGCGACTCCGCGCCGCGCGACCCACATGGCAAACACAAAAGGCAGACCCGTCCACGCCAGCCACTCTTCGCCAAGATCCCACACGGTATGAAACTGCTCGGTTGGAGCGTGCATCGCGCGGTCGCCGATCACCAGCACGGCATCGGCATCGGTGTGCTGAACCGACATTTCGATCGGCAGCGGTTTCCGAGCTGGATCAACGCCGTACCGCTCCAGCAACATGATTCGGGCGAGCGTCGCGCTCGTCCGAGATCCCTCGTCCAGCGCGAGCGATCGTATCGCTCCCGGATCGACGCGGCTGTAAAGCTTGACGCTGAGCACTGGCCCGCGAGTCGCTACGCAGGCGTCGGAAATGATTTCGTAGTCTGCACCACGCATGTACTCGACCGAAGGGATCAGTGCAACGTCCAGTGACCCGGCAGCCAGCTGATCAGCCAGGCGGCTTGGGTAATCGAGGCTGACGTTTGCCTCGGGAAGTAACCCCGGCAGATCCTCGATCAGCGGTTTGGAGTTGAGATAGCTGACCGCTCCGATTCGAACGGTCGCGTCAGGCAGCGGCGAATTCGCCTCCGTTTCGCCGGTTACGTGCGGTGAATTTGGGAGTTCAGACACTGATATTTTGGATTCTGTTGCCAGAAGCTGTTGGTTCATTGGATGCCTCAAGTCATCGAATTTGACGATTATAGGACCGCAGCCCACACTCGCAATCGGCCTCGGGGCAGTTGCCGAAACCCGCCTGTATCACTTGCCCTGGTGTCCGGGTAAGTTCGTGCCCGCATCGGAAGAATTCCGATGGTCAGGGCGATAGGATTCGCGGCCCCGATGCTTCAGTAACCGCATCGCAACGCCTGCCTTAACACAACTTCTGAGCCTGCGACTAACGATTCCGAAAGCTGATTTTAAGATGTCTGAACCTGCACTTCGTCTGACAATTCTTGGTCTGGGGACAGTGGCGTCCGGAGTCGTTCGAATTCTGACTGGAGCCGATTCGCCGGTGAGTCGTCGAGCTGGTCGCACATTCGATATTCGTCACGTTGTGGTTCGCGATCCATCGAAAGCACGTGATGTGGACATCGCCGCCGATCGACTGACGACCGACTGGCAGGCCGCTGTTTCCGATCCTGAAGTTGACGTCGTGCTGGAACTGATGGGCGGAACGACGACCGCTCGTGAAGCCGTCCTGGCAGCCATCGCCGCGGGCAAGCACGTTGTTACCGCAAACAAAGCGCTCCTCGCCGGACACGGTGACGAGGTCTTCGCCGCCGCTCGCGAAGCGGGGGTTTGTGTCGCCTATGAAGCCGCTGTCGCAGGCGGAATTCCGATCATCGCGACCGTCGGCTGTTCAATGACCGGCAACCGGGTGGTTTCGATCGAAGCCATTCTCAACGGCACCAGCAACTTCATTCTCAGCGGAATGCTCGGTGAGCAGAGACAGTACGAAGACGTGCTGGCGGAAGCTCAGGCATTGGGATACGCCGAAGCGGACCCGGCAATGGATGTCGACGGAACCGACGCTGCTCAGAAACTAATCCTGCTGACGCAACTGGCTCTCGGTAAGAAAGTGGGCCTCGACGAGTTCCCGCGGCAGGGCATCGACACGCTGGAACTGGCAGACATGCTCTATGCGGAAGAACTGGGTTATCGAGTCAAACTGCTCGGCGTCACGCGGGTTGTCGGCGACCAGTTGGAAATGCACGTCGAGCCGACGTTGCTGCGGCTTGAGCGGGCGATTGCGCAGACCGACGGAGCCCTCAACATCGTCGAGCTGGAAGGCGACGCTGTCGGGCATCTCGTACTCTCGGGAGCCGGAGCCGGACAAATGCCAACGGCGTCAGCCGTCGTAGCCGACCTGGTCGAAGTGGCCATTGGCCGAGCGCAACTGACGTTTCCGCAGCTCAACCTCTGGCAGGATGATTCCGGATTGTCGGTGATGCCGGCTGACCAGATTCAACGCCGCTACTTCCTGCGATTCAACGTGGAGGACCGACCGCGAGTGATCGCTGAAGTCGCTGACATCCTCGGTCGAAACGACATCAGCCTGGCGTCGATCATCCAGCACGAAGCGCCCGAAGTGGATGATTCAGAAAACGGCGGCGTTCCGATTGTGCCGCTGGTCATCATGACTCACCGCACCACCGAAGGTCGGATTCGAGCTGCCGAAGCGGCTCTGGCAAAACTGTCGACCGTCCGCACTCCGCACATCCGCATGGCCGTCGCGGATTAATCGCCCAACATATCGTAGGCTGGAACGAGCAAACGCCGAAGCTGCCGAAACTTCGGTCGTGAAGTCAAGTTTCAAAGTGTGAGAAAACAAAGTCTGCATCGCGATGCGTTTGCGATGTTCCGGCAACGAGTGGCGCGACCTCGGTCCGGCCTGCATGAATCATCCGGTCTGGACATCGTTAGTCAGCGTTCCGGCAATCAACGCTTCCTTCTTCTTCCGGCTCCATTTTCGCACCGCGGCTTCTCGCTTCAACGCGGAAGACTGATCCGGTAGCGGTTCGGAATAAACCATCTCGACGGGCAGACGGCTGCGGGTGTATCTCGCCCCTTTTCCGGCGTTGTGGACTGCCATTCGTTTAGCCGGGTCGACGGCAATGCCCGAGTACAGCGAGCCGTCGGAACAGCGTGCGAGATAGAAGAACCAGGATTTCTGTTCGGGGTCTGACATGCCGCGGACGATA
>JABMPE010000327.1 GCA_013203845.1 Rhodopirellula sp.
CCGCCACACTGTTCCCGCAATTCGCCGATCACAACCTGGAACTGGCCGGTTTCGGCTGGCATCAGGGTTGGAATGACCGGATCAATCAGGATTTCAACGATCACTACGAACAGAACATGGCGAACTTCATTCGTGACATCCGCAAGGATCTGGCATCGCCAGTCTTACCGTTCGTGATCGCGGAAACTGGCATGAGTGGTCACGAGGAAAAACATCCACGGGCGTTGTCCTTGATGAAGGCTCAGGCGAACGTTGCAAAGCTCGACGAGTTTCGAGGCAATGTGGCGTTCGTCGGGACTCGCGACTTTTATCGTCCAAAAGAATTGTCGCCTTCCGGCCAGGCCTACCACTGGAACAGTAACGCCGAAACGTACTACCTGATCGGAGAGGGCATGGGCAAAGCCATGCTTCGCCTGATGAAACGCTGAGGCGGGGCGATGCTTCTTCCGCAGCGTACCAGGCGGTTAGCAGTGTCCAGCGTGTCGAAAATCATTCATCTTTCGGCAATGTGCAAAGCGTCTACGAATCAGTCGTTCGCGAAAAACAGCCAGTCGGTCTGCTCGACATTGACCAGGTTGTTAAAGACTGTCACCGGCTCCACTCGAACTTCACGGAAGATTTCGCGAAGCGCGTCGACGAACGGCGAGCTTTCGGCGTACGACCACACTCCGAGAAGACCGCCTTCGGCCAGGTGACGCTTCGCGCGTCGCAATCCGTCTGTGGTGTAGAACTGACCGTTCGCTGTGCCCAGGTTTTCGTCCGGCGAATGATCCACGTCGATCAGGATCAGGTCGTGGGTCTCGTCAGGTGGATTCAGCAGCTTTTGATATACGTCACCGTTAGTCACCGTCAGTCGACTTTCGGCGTTCAGTACTTCTGACAGCGGAACCATGCCCTGCTTGAGCCAGTCGATTACCTGTGGCAGGAACTCTATCACTTCACAACTGGCAACGCGGTCTGATGCGAGGGCGGCCTGAGCGGTGTAGCCGAGACCAAGTCCGCCGACCAGAACCCGCAAATCGGATCCCGTGTGCATGGTCAGCGCGACTTCGGACAACGCACGTTCTGATGCGGTCAGGTAGCTGCTCATCAGGAATTCGTGATTGAGTGTTACTTCCGTGATGATCGTACCGGGCTCGCAAAGCAGTTCCCGCCGCCGTAAACAAAGCATCCCCAGTTCTGTGAGTTCGTAAGCGAGGATCTCAAACAGAGGTTTGTCCACGGAAGGCTCAATCTGGCGGTAAAGAAGAAAGTGGTCAGAACAAAGATTTATGGTGAAGTCTGCGGAGTTGTCAAAACGGACTCTACGCACGAGACGCTCGGGTAGGAACTCTTCCGAGTGGTCGAATCGTTTGGGGTTCGATGATCCTGGAGTGGTGGCTTCCGCTGGCTCACGGACTATTCGTCACGTTCCGAATCGTATTCCGATGGGGTAACGGTCGGGCGTTCTTGAATTGTGACTCAAACATTGTGAGTCTGTATCGGAAGGTCAGATTTACGAACAGTTTGCAGACCTTATTTCAGTGGTCAGTAATGTTTGTGGCGAAGAACTGCCGCAACGAGTGAATTCATCGGGAGACGCGGACATGTTGAGTCGTTCGGTTCTGACTCTGGTTTTCATAGTTTCTGTTGTTTTCATGTCGGTTCCACTCAAGGCTGCTGAACCGTTTGCGGCAGAGAAGTCGACTTCTGAAGCGGCAGTGCGGCAGGCGATCGAGAAGAGTCTTCCGTATGTCGAGGAAAAAGGACTTTTCTGGATCGAGAAGAAAAAGTGCGTGTCGTGTCACCGCGTCAGTTTTATGACATGGAGTTTTTCGGCGGCGGCTCGCCGCGGGTTTGACGTTGATTCTGCGAAAGTCAACGAGTGGATCGACTGGTCGATTGAGCAGGGCATTCCAAAGCCCGAAGGTGACAAACCTGCCGCTTCGAAGAATCTTGATGGCCTCACGCAACAGCTGCTTGCGAGAACCGAATACCCGAACGACAAGACTCGCGGCGATGCGTGGAGCCAATACGTTGATCTGATTACCAGTGGGCAGAGAGACGACGGATTATGGATGCCAGCTGGCCAGCTGCCAGGTCAGAAGCGAAAGATTGCGGAGACGACGGATGTGTCGGCAGCCTGGCACTCGCTCGCGCTCACTCGTGAGCTGGCGGCGGAGAGTGATTCAACGCGGCAGGGAGTCCTGAAGTCGGCGATTGATGCCGCGGCGAAGAAGTTCAGTGCCCGCAAGGATGCAGCGAGCACCGAGTGGTACGTCGCTCGATTGCTGCTTGCTCTGGAGACTCGCGACGAATCTGCAACAGCAGCGGCGACCAGAGAACTTCTGGAAATTCAAAAGCCGGTCGGCAGTTGGGGATGGCTGAAGGCCGATCCCGGTGATGCATTAGCAACGGGGATGGCGCTCTATGCTCTAGTGAAGTCGACAGGAGCAACGCCACCTCGTGACAAAGCTGTGCAGCACGCAATCAGGTTTCTGGTGGAGACTCAGCGTGACGACGGTTCCTGGGCGGTCAAAGGCACGAAGGAAAAGAAGAAGGAAAACGTCGAAGAGACCGCCGTCTACTGGGGAACCGCCTGGGCGACAATTGCTTTGCTGGAAACGCTGCCAGTCGTCAAGTAACACAGGCGCCTCACGTAACGACAAGGGCGTTCTTGTGATTCTCTGATTTTGAAGTCGGCGCCTTTCAGTCTGTGGGTGTTGTCTGGCTGTCAGTGAGGGCTCACAACAGCACGCCGGTGTCTTCAACTATAACTGCTTTGATACTGACAACGCGTTGTTCGCCGCCGAGCGGTATGTCTCAGGTTTGGTTCTGATCGCTGAGTACTGATCAATACGATGACGAGTTGAGGTTCCCGATGTGCGATCGCTTTCTGTCAGTCCTGTCGACGGATTCGACTCATCCCCGCTGAGTTCCCAGCCATTCGGCCAGTTCTTTCAGATCATCGGCATCCATGCTGAGTAACAACTGTGATCGAGCGCTGGCATGGACTGCGAGAATATGGTCTTCGTGGAAAAAGATTTCGTCTTCACGACACAGTTCGTGCAGGCGACTTTCAACGAGCGAGTTATCGACGACCCCCTTCAGGTGCTGACCTTGACGCTCAGTGACGCGGACCCAGAAATCTTCGCCCCAACCGCGTGACGGAACACTCTGTTCTGGCAGGGGCACCAGCGATTCCGGGTTCTCGTGACGTAGGATCGGCTTGGTGAGTTCACCATTGCACGACGGGCACGTGCATTTCTCCAACGCGTCGTCGTGGACGGAAAACCGCGGCGAATCGATACGGAGTTCCACAAGCTGTCCGCTGTTGGCGTTTCGTCTGATCACGTCTGGTGGGATGCGAAAGTTGTCCCCGTTTTCGCGATGCATCACGACTCCGTTCACCAGTTCGTAGCCGTTGGCAAACTGTTGATGCTCAAACTTCTGTTGAAGTGACGACATAATGAGGGGCCTGCAAATCGGGTTTCGTCTGATTGGAGAATCCGTGAGCGACACTGAATGGAGTCACGGAATCGCCGCAAAGCTGGAAGGACGTGGAAGGTTCTCCGATTCTATCGGTCGCTGAATGGGCGACGACAGGATTGCCGGAAATCATTCAGCAGCAAGTTCAATGAGACAGTCAGGGATCATCAATGATTCAGAGCCTTTGCGAAACCTGTCTGCATTGCAGGGAAGTCGTGTCAGGTACGGGATCGAGATTCCTGCTGTGCCAGAAGTCGCAGGCTCAGCATGCTTCGCAATCGGATCGCCGATTTCCGAAATACCCTCCTCAGCCAGTTTTCAGATGCGAAGGGTACTGTGAAAGTTCAGCCGCTCCGGACGCAGCCAGATGACAATCAGGTGAGTTGTGCCGATTGGCAAACGTAAGTTTGCTGGCGTAAATCGTAGGCCTGCGTTGGATGTGAAATCGCGCAGCCGGAAATTAATTTGGAGGTCGACGGGCGGGATTCTCTCGGGTAGAATGTTTGCATCAGTCGTTGCCGATCTGGTACGACTCGACTCCTGCCGCTGATTTCCCTCCCAACTGGTGACGACTTGTTTCGTCGCTCCTTCCCTCTGGCCGCTATCGGAAACGACATGGCCGATTTTCGTAACGCCTGTAAACCGTCGCGACTGCTTCCTGGCCGGCTTTATCTGTCGGTTATTGCTGTCGTTCTTGCATCGCCCGTGTTCGGGAATGATGTCGACCAGCCAGTCAGCTTTGTCAATGACGTCATGCCGGTTCTGTCGAAGGCTGGATGTAACGTCGGAGTCTGTCATGCGAAAGCTGGCGGCGGGCAAAAGGGATTTCAGCTTTCGCTGCTGGGTTTCGAGCCGGCTGAAGATTACGAAAGTCTCGTCAAGGACGGACAAGGTCGGCGACTTTTCCCCGCGGTGCCTGAGCAAAGTTTGATTTTGCGGAAGGCGTCCGGACAGACTCCACACGGTGGCGGCATTCGGCTGGCGAGAGACTCTGCTGGCTACGCGACTCTGCGCCGATGGATACAGCAGGGAACTCCCTACGGGACGGACGCTGAACCGCAGCTTGTTTCTGTCGAAGTTCAGCCGGAGCGTGGCCAGATCAAAATGTCCGGTGAACAACAACTGGTCGCTATGGCCAGGTACTCTGACGGCAGCAGTCGCGATGTGACGGAACTGGCTCTTTACGAGTCAAACTCGGAAGCCATGGCGAGTGTCTCGGAGCGTGGTTTCGTCCAGGTGCAGGACATTCCCGGCAAGGTCGCCATCATGGTGCGTTACCAGGGAAAGGTGTCTGTCTTCACGGCAGCTGTTCCGCTGGGTGCGCCCGTGGAAACGCTGCCGCCTGAAAAGAACTTTGTCGATGCGCACGTCTTCGCGAATCTCAAGGCGATTGGCATTCCGCCATCGGAAGTCTGTGACGATGCCACGTTTCTGCGACGCGTGACGCTCGACATTGCCGGTCGCCTTCCGAAAACAGCCGAAGCCACTGCGTTCATGGCCAGTACCGAAGCAGACAAGCGGGACCAGGTGATCGACGCGTTGCTCCGCAGTCCCGATTATGCCGACTTCTTCGCTGGCAAGTGGACTCCACTGTTGAAGAATCGTCGCGACGACGCCAGTGACATCACATCCAACTTCGCCTTTCACGCCTGGATTCGCGACAGCCTGCTGGCCAACGTTCCGTACGATCAGATTGTGCGAGAACTGCTCGCGGCAACCGGAACCGTGATCGGCAACCCACCAGTCGCCTGGTACAAGCGAGTGACCGAACCGAAGCAGCAGCTGGAAGATGTGGCTCAGCTGTTTCTCGGCGTGCGGATGCAGTGCGCTCAGTGTCACCATCATCCGTTCGAACGCTGGAGCCAGGACGACTACTACAGTCTGGCGGCGTTCTTCAGCCAGGTTGGACGAAAGCCGACGGGGACTCGTGGTGAGGATCTGATCTTCCACAAACGGGGACTCGCCACGGCGAAGAATGTCAAGACCGGCGAGTCGCTCAAGCCTGCCGCTTTTGGTGACGACGTCGGAGACATTTCACCGGACGCTGATCCCAGGCTGCGGCTGGCCGACTGGATGAGTTCGAAATTCAACCCGTTTTTCGCGAAGGCGCTGGTCAATCGCTACTGGAAGCACTTCTTCACGCGAGGCCTGATCGAACCCGAAGACGATATTCGAGACACGAATCCGCCGACAAATCCGGAACTGCTTGCGGCGCTGGAACAACACTTCATCAGCAGCGGGTTTGATCTGAAGAGCCTGATTCGTGAGATCACTCGCTCCAGTGCGTATCAGCTCAGTTCGAAGCCGAACAACTACAACCTCGTCGATCGCCAGAATTACTCACGCTACTATCCCAGGCGGTTGCAGGCAGAAGTTCTGCTGGATTCGATCGACTATCTTACCGGAGCGAAAACCGCATTCGCCAATTTGCCTCCGGGGACTCGCGCCGTGGCCTTGCCCGACAACAGCTACAACCGGGCGTCGCCGCTTCTGCAGGTGTTCGGGCGACCCGACAGCCTGAGTGTCTGCGAATGCGAACGGGTGCAATCGTCGAGTCTCGCGCAGAGTCTGCATCTGATTAACTCGTCGGAGATCAAGTCGAAGCTTTCTGTTGGCACCGGTCGCGCCGCTCGACTGGCAGCCGAGGATGTTTCTGACGAAGCCCGGATTTCGGAACTGTACCTCGCAGCCTTTTCCCGCGAGCCACGACCTGACGAAATGAAGACTGCAGTCGCTTATCTGAACGAACCGCAGACCGACGCCGCGGGTAAGCCGATTTCGAAAAGTGCCACTGCCCGCGGAAACTTTCAGGATCTGATCTGGGCGTTAATGAATTCCAAGGAATTTTTGTTTAACCATTGAGTACCGTCATGAAGACTTTCATTGATTCAATGTTCGAGTTGCGATACCGACCAGAGTCAAGCAGACAGCCTCAACTGCTTCGAGTGTGCCTGTCGTTAGCTCTCCTGTTGTTGACGTCGGCGACGGTTTGGGCGCAGGCCGTTTGTCTGCCATCGCCTCGACTGCTGACAACCATGCCAATGGGCGGACGGGTTGGCACAAGTGTCGAAGTGACGATTACTGGCGAAAGCTTCGAAGACGCAGAGCAATTGAGTTTTTCACACACTGGCATCACGGCGGTCCAGAAGCGGGACGAGGCTGGGCAGCCGCTCGTGAATAAGTACATCGTCACCATCGCCGAAAATTGCCCGGTTGGTATTCACGAAGCCCGCGTCATGACAAGGTTGGGCGTGTCCTCTTCGCGAGCGTTCAATGTCGGTTCCTTACCGGAAGTCACACAGACGGTCGCCCATACATCACTGGAAACGGTTGCTTCGCTGCCGGTCAATTCGATCTGCAATGCCGTGATGACGAACCAGGCCGTGGACTACTATTCGTTTGAAGCGACTAAAGGTCAGCGAATTGTCGTCGACTGCGCCGCCACGGGAATCGATTCGAAACTCAAGCCGGTCGTGATCATCGCTGACGCTGAAGGAGCCGACCTTGTCGTCGAGCGGCGGGGGGGAGCGTTGGACTTCACCGTTCCAGAAACCGGCAGGTATGTCATCAAGCTGCACGACCTGACGTTCAGCGGTGGGGCTCACTATTTCTACCGGCTGGCGATCAAAGAAGTGGCAAAGAGTGAGGTCGTGCCGCGACTGCCTTCGACGGACACGGTCAGTTCGTTTTCGTGGCCGCCGACCGGTCTTGCGGCGACCGCTGCGGCCACTGAATCAGAACCTAACAACGAACACGCTCAGGCACAGAAGATCACTCTGCCGTGCGACATTGCCGGCAGCTTCTTTCCTGCTGCCGATGTCGACACGTTCGAATTTCAGGCAAAAAAGGGCGAGGTCTGGTGGGTGGAAGTCGCTTCAGAGCGTTTTGGTTTGCCAACGGATCCGTCAATCGTCGTCCAGCATGTAACCGCTGATGGAGACAAAGAGAAACGGACCGACCTCGTCGAACTCACTGACATCCCCAGCCCCGTGAAAGTATCGAGCAACGGGTATTCGTATGACGGCCCTCCGTACAACGCGGGCTCGCCGGACATCATCGGGAAGGTGGAAATCAAGGAAGACGGCATTCACCGTTTGCAGCTGCGGGATCTGTTTGGCGGCACTCGCAAGGATCCCCGCAACATCTACCGGCTGATAATCCGTCAGGCACAGCCCGACTTTGCTCTGGTCGGCTGGGCGTTGCACATGAATCTTCGGAATGGCGACCGAAACGCACTTTCGAAACCGATCTCGCTGCGCGGGGGAGCGACGATTCCGCTGGAAGTCGTGGTGGTCCGCCGCGACGGATTTGATGGTGAAATTGCACTCTCGATGGAGAACCTGCCGGATGGTGTTTCCGCTGCAGGACTGAAGATTCCGGCGGGTAAGACGCGAGGCATCATGCTGATCACGGCCGATCAGAACGCGCCGCGAGGGCTGACCAGTGCTGCATTTTTCGGGAAGGCGACGATCGACGGTAAAGAGGTCATTCGTCCGTGTCGTCTGGCTTCGATGGCGTGGCCTGTACCGAATGCCTGGAGCGAGATTCCCAGCCCGCGACTTCTTGCCGATGTGCCGGTTTCGGTCAGCGGATCGGAGTTTGCTCCCATCACGATTGCATCGACAGAGGGAAAAGTCTGGGAAGCAACTGCTGGTGAGAAACTGACGATCCCACTGATTCACTCCCGTCGTTGCGATTTTTCCGGAGCGAACATCAACCTGAAGACGTTCGGCACGGGGTTTGAGGGCGTGCCGGCGTTTGATGCTTCTCTTACCGCCGAAACTTCGGAAGTGGTGCTGGATCTGGCTGCTTTGAAAACCTCACCCGGTGACTACACGATTGCTTTTTATGGCAGTGCCGTCGCCAAATACCGATATAACGTTGAGGCCGTCACTGAGGCGGAAACGGCACTCAAACAGGCACAGGAAAAAGTGGCAGCGCTGGCAGCCGAAGTCAAATCGTTGACCGAGGCCGCAGCGACAGTTCCTGCGGAACAGAAAGCCGATGCGGATAAAACGGCGCAGGACGCCGTCGGGAAACTAAAGGCTGCCGAAGCGGCTGTGGCCGCCGCTGACAAGGCACTGAAAAATGCCACTGCAGTAGCGCAGCCGAAGGATATTGTCGACATTGTGGTCTCAACACCGATTTCGATTCGCGTCAAACCAGCGGAGAAGAAATGACTCACCCATTCAACGCATCGTCCAACAACGCCTGCCCCGGACCAGACGGTCGGCGCGGGTTCATGAAAATGGGGCTGGCTGGTTTCGCCTCGTTAAGTCTGCCCGGCATGTTGCGGCTCAAGGCCGCCAGCGCCGCGCCGCAGACTGGTGAGAAGACCGCAGTGATTATGGTCTGGCAGCCGGGTGGATGTTCGCACATCGATACGTACGATCCAAAACCACAGGCAGGCAGCGAGTACCGCGGACCGTTCAGCACAATTCCGACCAAGGTGCCCGGCATGCACTTTACGGAGCTGCTGCCGATGCAGGCGAAGATCGCCCACAAGTTTACCGTGCTGCGTTCAATGCGTCAGGGCGCGGGCGGGCATCCTGCTGGTTCCATGCAGATGCTGTCGGGCGATTCGGACACACGCGACAAACCAAAGCCACGGCTGCCGGACTGGATGTCGGTCACCAATTACCTGCGTTCGCTGGAAGGTCCGCGCACAGTTCCGCTACCGGCTTATGTCGGAGTCAACCCGCCGACCTCTTACAACGGTCCGGCTTATCTCGGTGATGCGTACTCGCCGTTTTCGGTGACCGGAGATCCCAACCTTCCGAACTTTGTCGTACCGAACATTGGGCTGACCGATCAGACGGAAGTCAAGCATCTCGGTCGGCGCGCGTCGCTCAGGCAAAACCTGGACACGCTGGAACGAGCGTTCGACCAGGCCGGTGAACTGCAGGCGCTGGACGAGTTTGAAACTCAGGCCATGACTCTGCTGACCAATCCCAAAACCAAAGACGCCTTTGATCTGAGCAAAGAAGATGATCGCACCCGAGACCGTTACGGTCGCAACACTTGGGGGCAGCAGTTGCTGCTGGCTCGGCGGTTGGTCGAAGCGGGCGTCGAGGTGCTGACTTCCAGTCTGCGAGGTCCGTTGTGTGGTCGCGTCCAGAACTGGGATGACCACGCGGTCAATCATCACGTTTTTGACGCGTTGCGGTTCCGTGCTCAGGCCTATGACCAGGCCGTGTCGGCGTTGATCGAAGACATCTACGATCGAGGTCTCGACAAGCGAGTGCTCGTTGTTGTGACGGGCGAGTTTGGCCGGACTCCTAAGATCAACTACCAGCCCAGCACAGGTGCCGGCAACGCCAGCGCTCCAGCGGGAACAAAGCAACCGGGACGAGACCATTGGCCGCGAGCATTCTCCAACATCTGGGCCGGTGGCGGAATTGAAACGGGGCGTTTCATCGGAGGGACCGACAAACGAGGCGAGGACTCGATCGAGCGAATCTGCAGCGCGGGCGATTTCCTGTCGACGATTTATCACCACCTGGGAATCGATTCGTCAAAGATCGCGATTAAAGACTTTAACGGACGTCCGACACCAATCGTCGACCACGGTAAACCGATTCCTGAACTGATCGGGTAAGTTCTGTTTGTTAAGCGAGCATCGCCCACGCGGTCGCTACTGGAATCGCGATTCCCAGAAGCACCGCACCAAGACAACCCGATCCGGACTGAGCCATCAGGCCACTGTCGACGCCGATTTTATCGACAATCTCTTTGGAGTCTTTCAGACCGCGTCCGGTGCGCTCGCGAACCAGCTTGACGGCCAGTAGGGCATTTCCCTGCCCGAGTAATTCTTTCACTTCGTCGACAAGCTCGGGATCGTCCGCCGCGATTCTTTCAGCCGAGGGTTCACCATTAAGCGTGCCGCCAGCAGCCAGAGCTTCGACGGCGTCTTTCGCTTCGGCAAGTCCGGTACCCGTTCGTTCGCGGTACACTTTGATCGCCTCGATCTTGCTGCCGGAATCCAGCAACTGGCGAATCTCTTCCTCGAAGTCTTCCTGATTCATGGCTGGACATCCTCTTTCTGGAGTTCCAAGTCGACCGAAATGGGTACTGGTGTCTGCGGACCGTCGCAATTTCGCCGCGAAATCTCAAGGTTAACATCATTCAGGTTTGAAGATTGCGGAAGTACCAATGGACCGACTGGGACAGCTCGCTTTGGTGGTTTCGTCGCGAATATTAATGGCAGATTGAGTCGTATCGGCAAATGCTGATACACTCACTCGCCCGCGATTTACCACTCAGCCACGTTTGCCCTGAAGGCACCGCATGATTTCTGCGCGATTCATTCTGCTCGCTTGCCTGGTGGGGATTCCTGTGGCAGGTGTCCGGGCAGTGGATGCTGGCGACGAGCGATCACTTCACGTCTCTCCAAATCCGATTCGATTGAATGCGTCGAACCCGCGGCAGCAGATCATTATCACCGCGACCAGAGACGGACGCGAGATCGACGCCACCCGCTCGGCCCAGCTTCAGATTACCTCTGGCGCCGCGCTGTTGAACGGTTCGGTAGTATCCGCCAGTCAGGACGGCCAGACGGAATTGATCGTGCGTCTCGACGACGACACCCTGCGCGTTCCCGTTATCGTCGAAGGCACGTCGTCGGTTTATCCCGTGCATTTTGTAAATGATGTGGTGCCGCTGTTGTCGAAACTTGGCTGTAACAGTGGTGGTTGTCACGGCAAGGCTTCGGGACAGAACGGATTCAAGTTGTCGGTATTCGGCTTTGATCCGCATGCTGATTTTTCAGCGCTCAGCCGAGAGTCGCGAGGTCGGCGAGTTTTCACGGGCGACCCCGAACACAGCCTGCTGATTCTCAAGGCCATCGGACTGACCGCTCACGGCGGCGGACGGCGTTGCATCCCAGGTTCGGCAGATCATGAGCTGCTCAGCAACTGGATTCGACAGGGGATGCCCTGGGGAGACGACTCGGCTCCGACGGTGGCTTCAGTTCGTGTTGAGCCGGTTGATCGAGTTCTCGGACGCTCCGCCGATCAGCAGCTGGTTGTCACCGCCGTTTACTCAGACGGCTCAATGAGAGATGTCACCGACGCGGCGGCGTTCAGCACGAACTCGCCGGTTGTGGCGGATGTCGATTCCGGCGGGTTGGTTCATACCGGCACCGTGCCCGGACCAGCGGCGATCACCGTGAACTATATGGGACAGGTCGCGGTCGCTCGGATACTCGTTCCACAGGACGTTCCCGCTGGCTCGTTTCCCGATCTGCCCGCAAACCCGATCGATCGTATGGTCTGGCGCGAGCTGCAACGGCTGGGGATTCTGCCGTCAGAACGTTGTGACGATTCAACATTCCTGCGCCGTACCACCCTCCGAGTTCTTGGTCGGTTGCCGAGTCTCGACGAAGTGCGAGCGTTTCTCGCGGATGACACGTCCGACAAGCGTCAGCGCACGATCGATGCGTTTCTTGAACGAGAAGAGTTTGCCGATTTTCAGGCACTCAAATGGGCAGACATCCTCCTGGTGGATCGGGTTTCTCTCGGCGAACGAGGCGCGTACGAATTTCACCAGTGGCTGCGGAAGCAGATGGCGGACAACCGGCCTTACGACGAATGGGTTCACGAGTTACTGACGGCGACAGGTATTTCCGGCAAGTACGGGCCGGTCAATTTTTTCCGGGCCATGCGAACGCCGGACGAACTCACACGCGGCGTCAGTCAGGCGTTCCTCGGCATCCGCATGGACTGCGCTCAGTGTCATCACCATCCGTTTGAGAAGTGGGGGCAGGAAGATTTCTATGGGCTATCGGGTTTCTTCAACGGGCTCCAGCAGAAGAAACTTTCGAGCACTCGCGAGCTGGTTTTTCATGCGGGTTACCGTCCCACGAAAATGCCACAAACTGAAATTGTCGTCGTCACACGCCCGCCCGGCGGAGAACCGATTGATACGACCGCTGCCGACCCTCGCGTGCAACTGGCCGATTGGATGACCGCTCCGGAAAATCCGATGTTTGCGCGGCTGGTCGCAAATCGTCTGTGGAAGCAGTTTCTGGGACGCGGCCTGGTTGATCCCGTCGACGATCTTCGATCGACCAATCCTGCGTCCAACGAGCCGCTACTGAATTATCTGACGCAGCAGGTCGTTGAAAACAGGTTCGATCTTAAGTCGGTCATGCGACTGATTCTGAACTCGCAGACGTACCAGCTTTCCAGCGTATCGAACGCGTCTAACCTTCGCGACGAGCAGAATTTCTCACACTACCTCGAAGAGCGGCTCCCGGCGGAAGTCCTGCTCGACGCCATTTGCGATGTCACGGGCGTCCCGGAAAAGTTCCCCGGCATGCCGGCTGGAACGCGAGCAATTCAGGTCTGGGACAACCGCTTCCCGTCGTACTTCCTGGATACGTTCGGTCGGTCTGCCCGGCAATCACCGTGTGAATGTGGAAAGTCAGGAGCGCCGACGATGTCGCAGGCACTGCACCTGATGAATGCGCCGGAAATCTCCGCAAAGCTGTCAGCGACGCAAGGTCGGCTGGCCACACTCGTGGCGAATGAAACGAGGTCCAACGACATCCTTAACGAGTTGGCTCTGGCTGCCTGGGCTCGGCTACCCAATGACGGGGAACGAGCTGCGGCGGCGAAGATCTTCTCGCAGACAGACCAGCGTCAGGCGTCCGAAGATTTGCTGTGGGCGATCCTCAATTCCTATGACTTTCTGTTTGTCCGATGAGGCCAGCATGAATCTGTGTGGTAACCGCTTTTCCCGTCGCGAACTCCTCAGACTCGGCTCGATTGCCGGGCTGAGCATGGCCGAGATTCTTCATCTGCAGAAAGTGGCTCCTGCGGCGGATGTAAAGTCGCGTGACGATGTGAACTGTATCTTCCTCTTTATTGTCGGAGGCATGCCTCATCAGGACATGTGGGATTTGAAGCCAAACGCACCGCAGGGAATCCGCGGCGACTTCAATCCGATCAGCACGTCTGTTCCTGGAATTCAGCTGGGGGATGTCATTCCTCAAACGGCGACTGTCGCTGACAAGTTTGCGATTCTGCGGAGCCTGACTCATTCAGACTCGGACCACGGTCGCGGTTTTCACACGATGATGACGGGAAAAAAGCCGGGTCCCAGCGACTTCAACGGCAACAACAAAAACAACAACGATCACCCGTGTGTCGGTTCGATGGTTGCGAAACTCGGCAAACCTGGAGCACTGCCACCATACATCTCGCTGCCGAATTTCCTCAACAGCGGCGGACCGTCGTTTCTGGGACCGAGTTACGGGCCGTTCACGATTGAAGCGGATCCCGCCGCGCCCGAGTTCGCCGTGCGGGACATCACGCTGCCGACGTCGGTGACCGATGAGCGAAGTCGCCGACGTCAGGACGCGTTGCGAGCGTTCAACCAGTTCGAAGCGGGAGCCGAACGAGCGGGCCGTCAGGTCCAGGCTCTCGATCAGTTCTATCAGAAAGCCGCGAATCTGATGACCTCGCAGAAAGCCAAAGAGGCGTTCGACATCACTCGCGAATCAGAAGCGACGCGCGAGAAATACGGCATGTCGAGCATCGGGCAGTGTTGCCTGCTCGCACGGCGAATGGTCGAAGCTGGCTGCCGTTTCGTGAGTGTCGAAAACGGTCACTGGGACACGCATCGCAAAAACACGTACAGCCTTCGGGAGCTGCTGTGTCCAGCGTTCGATCAGGCCGTGCCGGCGTTACTCAATGATCTTTCGGACCGCGGCATGCTGGAAAAGACGCTGGTCGTCATCAGCACGGAATTTGGTCGCACGCCGCGGATCAATGATCTGCTCGGGCGGGATCACTGGCCGAACGCGTTTTCTATCGTGATGGCGGGGGCTGGTATTCGGGGCGGGCAGGTCATCGGAGCGACTGACAAGATCGCCGGTGAAGTGGTTGACCGACCGATCACGGCTCCGGACATGGCTGCGACAATTCTCTATGCGCTGGGAATTGACCACGAACAGATTCTGCACACACCGCTTGGTCGACCGGTGGCGCTGGCCGATGGCGGACGACCGGTTTACGAGTTGTTCGGATAAGCCTCAGGACTGACGGTACTGACGGTTTTCAACCACAAAAGACGCGCATTACACGAAAGCTTGTTCTTCATTTCTTTTCGTGTAATGCGAGTCTTTTGTGGTTTCTGCTTTTCTTCATAGAACCTGCTCGACACTTTGGAGAGCTCCGTGATCAACCTGAGAAAGTTACTGGTCGGACTCCTTCTGGCTGTTCGGTTTTTCTGTAGCGGGAACGTTTTCGCACAGCCGAAGCCGGGTTACTCGCCATCCAGCACGCACATCTTTCCCGCCGGTGGTCAACGCGGCACGACTGTCAAAGTCCGGGTCGGCGCTGAATGCATTCCTCCGGGGGCCGATTTTCTCGCAACCGGGTCGGGCCTTTCCAGAGGCGGGCGACTGTCCGAGCAGGTGTTTGCGGAAGGAGAGAAGTCTCCGCAACGAGAGCCGACGATCACGCCCATCTCGTACCCTCGAGAGTGGGCGTCGGAGTTGACAATCGACGCGGATGCACCGCTTGGTCCGGCGTACTGGCGATTGAACTGTGCCCAGGGCGGCACCGGATCACGACCCTTTCTGATCGGTGACCTGCCGGAGTTCATCGAAACCGAATCGAACTCATCCTTCGAAAAGGCTGAGCAGGTCAAGCTGCCGATCACGGTCAACGGGCAGATTTTCGGCGAGCGGGATGTCGACTGCTTTCGCTTTACTGCTGAAGCCGGACAGATTGTTTCGTGCGAAGTGATTGCTGGTCGAATTGGCTCGCGGCTCGATCCGGTGGTTGAGTTGCTCGACACCAACGGGCGAAAAGTGGAAGCCGAACTGGCTCATGTCGGAACCGATCCGGTACTCGTCTTCTGGTCGAAGTCGACTGCTGAATATGTCCTGCGAATTGCCAATGTGACGTTTGGCGGAAGCGTCGCTCATGTTTACAGAATCAACATTCGACCGGAGCCATTTCCGAGGCTGGTTCTACCAGGTGGTGTAGCGAGGTCAACACTTTCGGCAAACAGTCTTCAGGTTCATTGGCTGACCGGAGGCCGCGACAAACTGCAGGAGTCTCTCGATGTGACCCTGCCCGAACCGGCCATCACCAAAACCCGCTGGACTTTCTTTGATACAACGATCCGACCGTTGACGCTCAGCGTTGATAACCATCCGACAGGAGTCGAGGAAGAACCGAATGATGATCATGATGAGCCACAGCGGGTCGATTCTCCGACCGTTCTGTACGGTCAGTTCCGTTCGGCGACTGACCGAGACTACTTCGTTGTTTCAGCAAAGCAGGGCGAACGTTTCAGGATTGAGGCTTCTGCGTGGCCGCCAGGAACACCGACTCTCCCGGTCGTTTCTATCGCTACGCGCGCCGGGAAGTCGCTGAAAGAGTCACGAGCGGTTTCGGCAGACGACGGCGTTGCAGAAGTTGTCTGGTCGGCGAAAAACGATGGGGATGTCCTCGTGCAGCTTCAGGACCTTCGACATGGAGTCCGCGGCGGAACAGAATTCGGCTGGCGGCTTGTGATCGCGCCGGACGAACCAAATTTCGCCCTCGAATCAGCGACGGATTCTCTGATCGTCACACAAGGCAAGTCGTCGACGATCGAAATCAAAGCTCGTCGCGACGGCGGACTCGTTGAGCCGATCGAACTGGCGTTCGAAAGTTTACCGGAAGGCGTTACCGTCGAAGCGGCCGTCATCCCCAAAGGTAAATCGTCAGCGAAGGTAAAAGTCACTGCCGCTGACGATGTTCCGTCGGTCAGTTTTCCGCTGCGTGTTATCGGTAAGGCCAGTTCCGGCGAGACCACCATTGAGCGAATTGCGAAGTGTCGGCATCTGGGAGTCGATGATGAGGGGGTTGCGATTGGTTCTCCGACGACGGAAACGCTGCACCTGTCCGTTCAGTACAAGCCCCTGTTTCGATTGTTCTGCGAAGAGGCCTACCTTTACGCGCATCGCGGCTCGGTCTTTCCATACCCGATGGAAGTCGAGCGGTTGAACGGTTTCGACGGACTGATTCGAATTCAGCAAGGAGACCGGCAGAATCGCGACATGGACGGCGTCGAAATGTTCGACGCGATGATCAAGCCTGGCGAAACGGCCACGATCCTGCCGATTTATCTGCCCGAAACAATGGCGATCAACGTGCAGTCGCAGTCGCAGTTGTATTCCCAGGCCTGGGCGAGTTTCACGGATCCTCAGGGAAAAGAGCAATCAGTGCTCGTGCTTGCTGACAAACGCAACATGCTTCGTACGATGCCGCCAGTCGTGAAACTGAGATCGATCGACGAATCCATTTCGGCGGCTGCGGGAGAAACCGTTTCATGCCGACTGCGACTGCAAAGGACAAGTAACTTTGGCGGCCCGATGCAGGTGGAGTTGCTTCACCCGTTGTCAGATTCGTGCGTCGAAGTCGGCACGGCGATGTTTGCAGCAGGTGCCAATGAAACAACAGTCCCTGTTAAAGTGTCCTCAGCGAAATCCGACAGCCCCATTACACTTCGCTTTCGAGCAACCGGTCAACTGGAAGATCGGATTCTCATTTCGGAAACGGAAGTGACGTTGAATACTGAGTAGTCGTGTTCAGTCTGTTGTTTCTTCAGCAGTAGCCATCTCGTGCTTTGAGTGCGTAGACGGATCAGACAGCGACTAATCCTCTGCTTACTTCGCCAGGCTGTTTGAGATCACTATGACCGGGTAATCGTTTCATGCAGATTCAGGATCACCCGAGCGACCGATGCCCAGGCGGCGGCTTCTGCGAGGTTTTCTGCTGGAGCAGGTGACTCGCCGACACTCAGGAATGATCGTGCTGCGTCGCCATCGGCGGCGAACCGCTGGAGGTCACTTTTGTAGACCGTCGAGAGCACGGCGACTTCACGATCGGTCGCGCGTCGAGACAAAGCGACACGGAAGGCCCATTGGATTCGATCCTGTGTGGAGTGGCCGCCTTCGTGAAGAATGCGAGTCCCGAAGACACGTGCGGCTTCGACGTAAGTCGGATCGTTCAGCAGAACGAGAGCCTGTTGCGGGATGTTGGAACGTGGGCGCTCGACCGTGCATTCTTCCCGGCTGGGAGCGTCAAACGCGACCATGCTGGGGTGCAGAAACATCCTTTGCCACCACGTGTAGAGGCCTCGCCGATAGTTCGCTTCGCCCTTGTCGCCGGGCCACTTTCGCGCGGGGAAGTTCATGTGACGCCAGTACCCGGCCGGTTGGTACGGATACGTGCTGCGGCCACCGATCTTTTCGACCAGCAGGCCACTGATTGCTAACGCGTTGTCACGAACCAGTTCGGCCTCGATCCGAAAACGTGACTGGCGTGCGTAAAGCTGGTTGTAAGGATCAAGCTGTCGAAGTTGAGGCGACGTGTCTGATGTCTGTCGATACGTCGCGGACGTCACCAGCAGTCGGACCAACTTTCGCGTGTCCCAGTGACTGTCCATAAACTCGACGGCCAGCCAGTCAAGCAGTTCCGGATGAGTCGGCTGCGTGCCTTGTCTTCCGAGGTCGTCCAACGGCGAGGCAAGCCCATGTCCGAAGTACAGCTTCCAGAGCCGGTTCACGAACGTGCGGGCGGTCAACGGGTTGTCCCGCGAAACGATCCATCTGGCCAAATCCAGTCGGTCGGCCCGTCCCTCTTTGGAGATGCTTCCCAGAAATTCCGGGATGGCCGAGGTCAGGACTGGGCCGGTTTCGTCGAGCCAGTTTCCTCGCGGCAACAAGCGAATCGGCCTGGGAGTCGTAACTTTTGTCATCAGCGTTCGAGGAATCGATTTCTCGAAGGCGGCTTTTTCGTTGCCGAACCGTGCGATCTCGTCCCGAACCGATTTCAGTTCGGGAGCGACAGATCGAAAGTAAGCAGCGATTTCATTCTTCTGTTTGTCATCGCGGGATTCTGTTGCCGTTCGAAGTGCAGCGACAACGTTTGCGGGAACTCCGATTGCTTTGGCGTTGAAGTAGAATCCGCCAGCGCCGGCAGCGTTGACGATCTTGATCAGGACATCGTTATCGCCCTTCGTCAACTGGACTTTCACTTTGTCCTGGTCCGGAGCGACAGCTCGTTGCGTTTTATTGGCGTGAACCTGCTTTCCATTCACCCAGACAGCGATCGCATCGTCGCTACCGAGTGATAGTTCGGTCTCAAGATCGGCAGGGACGGTGGCTGTTCGGTGCAGGTACCAGGTCGAGTTTTCACCGGATAGTGGATGCACGGTGCCATCGACGAGTTTGTCCTGTGGCGTCCATTTGACCTTGCCGACAGTCTGCTTGAGGTCGAACTTCGCTTCGGGACCAAAGTCCTTCGACCAGGCCTCGTCGAAACCTGCCGCCTTGAATGGACCGAGCATGTGCCAGGTTGAAAAGGCTGCCGAAGTTTCCAGATCGGCAAGCGTCGCGATTTCCCATGAGGCCTGCGCGGCGGTCAGTTCCGGCGTTGACCGGTTCAAGTCGGTGTGTGCTTCAGCGAGCTGGCGGTCAAACTCGGCAATCTTCTGCTGTGCAGCGTCGTCGATGACCGGGTACGTTTTCGGATTGCCCACAGCGATCTCGCTGACGTCGGCAAAGAACGATCCGAAGCTGTAGAAGTCCTTCATGGTGAAAGGGTCGTACTTGTGGTCGTGACATTCGCAGCAGCCCATCGTGGAACCGAGAAAAATCTGCGAGGTATTCCGCACGCGGTCGGCCATGTATTTGGCGAGGTATTCTTTCGCCTGCGCCCCGCCTTCACTCGTCGTCTGAAGCAGCATGTTGAAGCCCGAAGCGACCTGTTGCTCAATGCCGCTTTCGGGCAGCAGATCGCCAGCGAGTTGCTCGACGACGAACTGATCGTACGGCTTGTCCGAATTGAACGCGTTGATCACGTAGTCGCGGTACGGAGCGGACTGCCGGGCCTCGTCCGAATGATAACCGTTGCTGTCCGCGTACCGGACGACGTCCAGCCAGTAGATGGCTAGTCGTTCGCCGTAGTGTTTCGATGTCAGCAGGCGATCGACCAGCTTCTCGTACTTCTGCGGATCCTGCCTGGCAAGATATGCGTCAACGTCTTCCGGCTTCGGCGGCAGGCCAATCAGGTCGAGGAACAAGCGTCGCACGAGAGTTGTTTCGTCAGCCGGTTGCGAAGGGGCCAGTCCGGCGGCTTCAACGCGTCGCAAAATGAACCGGTCGATCTCGTTCCGGACAGCGTTTTCGTGTCCGACTGCTGGCGGCGTCATTCTGGCGGGCGGGACATACGCCCAATGAGTGGCCCACTTCGCTCCCTGTGCGATCCATCTTTGCAGCGTGGCCTTTTGAGCGGCGGTTGGTTGCTTCTTTGATTCCGGAGGCGGCATCCGCTCGTCGTCGTCTGTCGACAGAAGGCGTCGAATGAGTTCGCTTTCGAGCGGTTTGCCGGGCACGATCAACGGCGTGTCGCGTTTCGCAAAGACAGCAGATTCTTGATCGAGTCGTAGCTCGGCCTCGCGAGTATTCGCGTCCGGGCCGTGGCAGGTGAAGCACAGGTCCGACAGAATCGGCCGTACGTCACGGTTGAAGTCGACATCGTCGGCTGCTTGAGTCGTGGTGGTGATGCTTGAAAGTGCAATCACGAAGGTCAGGAAGGATCGATGTCTCATGATCGAAAAGTCTTTCGGTTGCGAACTGTCGCCAAAGTAGACTGGAACGAGCGCAGCGCTGTTCCGGCATTTGGTGGCTCCATTGAATCCTGACGGAACAGCGAAGTGTTTCTTCCCGCCTTTGATTCACTGTATTGTGACTTCACATCTGTTATTTCTGAAACAGTCGTAAGAGTCAGTAACAGTGTATCAAACCACAAGCCGCCGCAAACTCGTGCAAGCGTGTAGGGAGCAGCCCTGTGAAAAAGATTCCGGACTATCTGCCGCAGCAGGTCAACTCAGGCCACTGGACAACGGCGTACACGCTGTTTGAACTTCGCGAGCGTCTGAATGGGGCGCGGTTCGTGTTGCCGGTCTGCTCGCTGGGAACTTCGTACGAAGAGCTTGCGGCGAACGTTGTTGACGATGAGTTACTGTTGCCTCCGCTGTTTCACGAAGCGATGAACGACGATCTGCGAGACGCGATGATCGCGAGAATTCGGACCTGTTTTCCGCTTTTCGAATTGTCGTCTGATGCCGCAAAACATTCCGAACGACTGCGCGTGCAGATTCACGATCCTCAGCCATTGCCCGAGGTTGCTCCGCCGCAGGTTCTCGCATTCAGTGTCGACACGGCAGTGGAAGAGCACGGCCCGCACCTGCCGCTCGCGACAGATACCATTCAGAGTTACTCGGTGCTACTGCGGCTTGAAGACGAGATCGACGGTTTCGTGGCTGGGCAGCCTGTCGAGTACGGGCATCTGACCTGGGGGCTGCCGTTCGGGATGAGTATCGATCTGACTCCGCAACTGCTGACTCGATACGTCACTTGTTTTGCGAATGGGGTTTTCGACTGGCAGCGTCCCGAGGCGGTGTATGTTGTCGACGTGCATGGCTCGATCGTGCATCGCCAGGCCATTATCGCAGGGCTGGAGCAAAGCCGTGTCGAACGCTGGGCGTTCCGCTGGCTGCACGAGCCGTTGATCGAGTTTGCTTCCGAACGCGGCGATCAGCACGCGGGCGGCGTTGAAACGGTTCTGGTCGAACACGCCAGCCCGACTCTCATTGACGATCGCTGGTTTCCCTCGCGGATCGCTGAAATCGAAGCTGCCCAGATGACACTCGAAAAAGCTGTCGAGTTAACACCGGACCTGCAACAGTTCATCCGCTTTGTGCAAGAGACTGGAGCCAACGGGATCGTGGGTAAGATTCGAAACTATGAGACGCTCGATGGAGCCGCCATGTTCGAGACCATGATGTCGGTCGCTCGTGACGACGTCCGAAAGCTCCTCGAAAACTCAGCCGATAGCAACCAGCACGTCGCTGGCGACAGCCCGTGGGAACGCGACAAAGTATGAAGGGAAGGATTCCGACGAAGAATCAGCAATGAATGGGATGACGATGTCCGGTCGGAATCCTTCGAGAATGAAGTCGCGGCCCCCGCCATTATTCAACGGCAAGTCAGAATTCACCGAGTTCCTGGCCATCGGAGCGGCGCATCAGATTTGTGAAGACAATCGGGTCGATATTTTGTGAGATAAATTTCACGGAACCATCGCTGATCGCCACATTAACGCCGCCCGTGTGAGTGCTGCTGAACCCCGCTGAAACTGGTGTTAAGTCAGTGACGTCGCCGAAAAGTTCTCCACCGTCGCCGCAATTGATTCCAAAATTACGGCAGGTTCATTTTCCAGCCGGTTATCTTCGTCGCGTTCAGATTGCCGGTCAGATTAAGCGGGTCGCCTTCGCCGTTCCGCTCTACGTTTCCACCGGTTGCGGTTGCGACAATCGTCAGCGGATTCACTCGGCGGACGTCTGGAAGCCCGGCCCAGTAACTGTTGAATTGACCCTCAAACTGGTGAGCCGGCCAGTCAGTTCCGACTTCCGGCAAACGCCGTTCGCCGATGAGCACCACGTTGGCCGTTCCATCCTTAATGTCGCGAAATCGGACTCTGGAATTCGGCCCGAACAGTCCTTGCAGAAATTGAGGATCAACAGGCTGGCTGGAAGACTGATTCAATGAGGAATATGTCGTGGGAATTCCGACTCCGAAGTTCGCGACGTAGTTAGTCGTCGCGATGGTGGGGATCCAAAGCGACTCAGCCTGGTCGGCTCCCTTGTCGGATGGACATCGGCACACAGAGAGAATCTTTCCTGCGAGTTCGGGGTTGGGACTTGACTTATCGCCCAGTCGTTGCCGGGAATCGAATTTATTAAACAGTGGAGCCTGATCAAAGAACTGCAGAATCGAGTAATTCCAACCAAAGCCCGATGATTTTTCCTCGTCGGCAGAAACGATCCAGCCGGGCGGCAGCGTTTTATAGACGTCGTGGTAGTTGTGCATTGAGAGGGCAAACTGCTTCAGGTTGTTCTTGCATCGGCTACGCAGGGATGCGCCACCATTGGATTGCTGCACAGCCGGCAACAGGAGTGCTGCCAGGACCAGGAGAATTACGATCGTGACAATGACGTCCAGTGCGCTGAGGCCATTTCGGCTCGGCTTGTGCATGACTCGCTCCTTGTTGAATTTTCGTTGCCCCCAGCAGCCCTGAGTGGGTGGCGCGAATGCGTGATTGGTAATGTTCATCACGCTAATGCGTCACTTTGGGTTTGGCAAGATGAATTGCGGAAAACCGGCAAGGAAAACTCAACAATTGAAATCGGGGTGCAGAAACGCATGACGTTGAGCAGGCTCTGGATCAGTCAGCCGAGAGTTCGTCACGTGAAGGCAGACAGTGGGCGCGAACGCATCTCTCAAAGCGACGGGACGATGAATCGAGCTGCGTTTTCGGGCCGTTGCGTCTTCCGGAAGTTCGTGAGAGCTTCGTCGGAGCGGCCACAGGCGCATCTCCTGCGACGACCTCGCAATGCTATGTCGGAGTCCCTGTCCTGATTTCGTTGAAACTTCAACGTCACTATGACCATCGCAACCTCTGAGATTTGACTCGTTGGCATCGGTCGACCAAAGTGCGTGGTTAATGGTCCGACGTTCGGACGAATTTGTGAGATTGTGAGACAGAGTCCTGGTGCAAATCTTTGATGCTGATTTGCAGGACAGAATCGATAACCAACCAGCTTCACTGGATTGATCCTGAATGAAACACGCGACTGCGGCGGCGAAGTTTGTCGCCAACGACGAGCGTTCACACTGGCACGATAAAGCTCTCTGGTTTGTCCGCCAGAAACGCGATCGCATGGCTCACAGTGTTCCTGAATGGGAGCTGCTGCGTGATACGGCGTCGGCCATCAAAGCGTATACGATGACTCACTTGGCTGAGCTGCTGGAGCAGTTCGAAGAAAATGCCACAAAGCTCGGAGCGACCGTTCATTGGGCCAAAGACGCTGCCGAACACAACGAAATTGTTCACGGACTGCTGAGAGATCACAGCGTTAAAAAACTGGTCAAAAGTAAGTCGATGCTGACTGAGGAGTGCCATCTCAACCCGTTTCTGGAAAGGCACGGAATTGAGGTGACGGATACAGACCTTGGTGAATGGCTGGTACAGCTTCGGAAAGAGCCGCCCAGCCACATCGTTATGCCGGCGATTCATATTAAGAAGGAAGAGGTCGGCGAACTGTTTCACCACGTTCTGGGGACAGAGAAAGGTGCCAGTGATCCTGCTTACCTGGCAGAAGCTGCGAGAACCGCGTTGCGTCAGAAGTTCATGGAAGCCGACGCAGGTCTGACCGGTGTCAACTTTGCAATTGCCGAAACCGGAGGCATTGTCGTTTGCACAAACGAAGGAAATGCCGATCTCGGTGTTTCGCTGCCGAAGCTTCACATCGCCAGCATGGGGATCGAGAAGCTCATTCCGAAACCCGAGCATCTGGGCGTGCTGTTGCGGCTGCTGGCCCGCTCGGCGACGGGTCAGCCCATTACAACCTACAGCTCACATTTTCACGGGCCGCGTGAGGGTGGGGAACTGCACATTGTTCTTGTCGACAACGGTCGTTCGAAGTTACTCGCCAGTGATGAGTTTCATCGGTCGTTGAATTGCATCCGCTGCGGAGCGTGCATGAATACCTGTCCGGTTTACCGACGGACTGGCGGTCACAGTTATGGCACCACGGTGCCAGGACCGATCGGATCAATCCTCGCACCGGCACGGAACGCCAAAGAGCATTCCACGCTGCCCTACGCGTGTAGTTTGTGTGGATCATGCACCAACGTTTGTCCGGTGAAAATTGATCTGCATCATCAGTTGCTGACCTGGCGTCGCGAGATCGCCGCTCTGGGTTATGTGTCGCTCGACAAGAGCGTGCCGATGAAATTCGCGTCGGCGGTATTTCGCCGCCCGTGGCTGTATCGCTTTGCCGGTCGAGTCGCGCGTAACGTGGTTCCGTGGATGCCACGGTTCATGCTGTATAACCCGCTGAATGTGTGGGGGCGGCGAAGAGAACTTCCTGAGTTTCCCAAAGAAAGTTTTCAGCAGGCCTACGCACGCCGGCAGAAGAATTCAGGAAAGGGCAAGTGAGATGAGCAGCCGCGACACCATACTCAAGGCGATTCGGAAAAGTCAGCGAGAAGCCACTCCGATGCCTACGCTGGAGCAGGACTGGCTTCGATTTGAGGATCCGATCGATCAGTTTACGAAAGTTCTCGAATCGGTCGGCGGAGAATGTATTCGCGTGAATTCTCGCTCAGAGATCGACGCACGGCTCGCCGGGTTTCCTCAGTTCGAATCGGCCAATATCCGAATATCGACCGTCGAAGGCGTGGGGCAGCCAACGGTCAGCATGGACTCAATCAGCGATCCGCACGGACTGGAGATGGTCGACTTTGCTGTCATGTCCGGCGAGATCGCTGTGGGAGAAAACGGAGCAGTCTGGGTCACCGACGAAATGCTCAAGCATCGCGTGCTGCACTTTATCGCCCAGCATCTGGCTCTGGTCGTTCCGGTCGGCAACGTCGTTAACAACATGCACGAAGCGTACGAGCGGCTTTCGTTTGAGAGTCGGCGTTTCGGGACGTTCATCTCCGGCCCGTCAAAGACAGCAGACATCGAGCAATCGCTGGTCATCGGCGCGCACGGCCCGCGATCTCATCTTGTGTTTCTGGTTGACGACGCAGTGTGACGGATCAGATGTGCCCAACAGTACGGACTACTGAATCCTTTTAGATCGCACGGTTAGGGAGTGAGACGCTTCGGCGCGGGAGTCTACTGGCGAATCATCCCACGTCTGGCCGCGTCAGGTTTCTCGTCCGGACTACTCGCTGGATTCATCCGCTGGAGCTGGCAGGGGTGTCACGCTTTCACCGATTGGCAGGTTGTGATCGGCTTCCGGGGAAGGAGCGGGGATGTCTTCGAGATCGCGGAGAGCATCGCCGGTTACCATGACCGAGAATGTTGTTCCACCTGGTCCCGTTTCGGTGAGATCGATCCGACCGTTTGCCTCGCGTTCGAGCAATTGACGGCAAACGAACAATCCAAGTCCGGTGCCGGTCGATTTGGTGGTGTAGTACGGTTCGAAAATGCTTTGGCGGTTTTCCTCAAGGATGCCATGTCCCGTGTCTCGCACGGCGATGCGAATCCAGCCGGATTCCAGACTGGTGGCGATTTCGATCGTACCACCTTCTGGTGTGGCATCCATTGCGTTCAGGATGAGGTTCAGAAAAACCTGGACCAGCTGATCATGCACAACACGCAGGGAAGGCAGCCGCTCGGCGAAGCGAGTGACGATGCGTTTTCCTTTTCGTCGCTTGTAATACTTGGCAATACTCAACGCTTCTTCGACCGTATTGCGAACGTCACACAGACTTGCCTGACTGTTTGCCGGGCGGCTGAAGTCAACCAACTCGCGAAGAGTGCCCTGGATTCGCTGGAGCTGATCGCCAATCATCTGGTAACGCTCGATCGTGTCTGAGTCATCGGATTTGCGTTTGAGAATCTGAACCAGCGAGCTGATGGCGGCCAGTGGGTTGCCCACTTCGTGAGCGATGCCTGCCGCGAGCAGTCCGAACGCCGCCTGCTTTTCGTGCTGAACGAGCATTGCCTGAGACTCGCGCAGCTCCTGCGTTCGTTCGGCAATGCGATGTTCCAGTTGCTCGTTGGCTTCCGCGAGTCGCTGGCTCGCAATGCGAATCAGCATGGAGAGCTGGATGCTGGCCCAGGTGACCCAACCCATCGACACGACCATGATCACCCACGGCAGCGTGCTTGATGACGGCAGCGTCAGCAGCAGAATCGTGTAGCTTGTCGCGTGAAAAAAGAACGTCGTGTAAGTGATAACCGGCGCGTAACGGATCGCGCAGACCACGACCGAAAGCAGATAGTAGAAGCGGAACGGACTTTCCTGGCCGAGATCGAAACAGCACAACAGCCCGATGAACACGGTTTCCAGTAACGAGACAGCCAGTGGCCAATCGCTGAGGAATACTTTGCCGCGGTAGCTCCAGTAGGTATCCAGCGCGACGTAAGCAACGCCGATGCCGAGAATCGAGTTCAGCAGAACGACATCTCGCGAGGTCCCCGGCGGCAACAGATCGACGCTGATCAGGTTCACGAGGGCAAATCCGACGCACACTCCGAACCACCTGATTCTCAAGGTGATGGATTCGGCAGCCAGGTCGAATCGAAACGTGTTTTGAGAAGCGGTGTTGGTAGACACGGTCGTTCTGTTTCAGTCCAGAGAAGAATTGAAATCGGATTATCGGGTGCGGAGCGGCGTCGGGAAGCGAGTATTCTAAAATGCCGTTCCAGCAAATTAGCTGTTCCCGCATTCAATTTCACGAGCCGCTTCATGGCCCAGTGCTCATGGACCAGTGCAACTGCGGAGACCGAATGCTTTGCGGACGTGTCGGAACAATACTAGATTAGCGGGCAACTTTGCGGTCAACTTCGACATCTGCCGATCAGGTCGATGCCTCAGCCTGCCTCCATCGACGAACGCCGACTCCTTTTCACTCTGTTGGCAATCGTTCCCCTTTGGTGACTCTTCGCAGCGGTGCGTTAGAGTTCGCCTTGCGATTTTCCTCTCGGAAGGACATCCCTCATGCGAACAGTTTTGCTCGCGGTTTTCTCACTGACCGTGTCTCTGGTTGCCGCAGGCGTCCAGGCCGAAGAAGGATACTGGAACCAGTTCCGTGGTCCACACGCCAACGGGACATCAACCGTGAAGGGATTGCCACTGAAGTTTTCGGAAGGTTCACCGGAAGTCGTCTGGAAAACTGAAGTGAAGGGCCGAGCCTGGTCGTCGCCAGTCGTCTGGGGAGATCAGATCTGGGTTACGAACGCGCCTGAAATCACAAATCCCGAAGGAGCCACCAATCAGGATTCGTTTTCCAAAGGAGCGAAACCGCTGGAAACTCCAATCAGATTGTCAGCCGTCTGTCTTGATCTGAAAACCGGTAAAGTGACTCACGATGTGACGGTGTCAGAAGTTTTCGAGCCGCAATACACACACCCGACCAATAGTTACGCATCGCCGACGCCGTGGATCGAGGAAGGGCGGATTTACGTCCACTTCGGCGCTTACGGCACAGCGTGCATCGACACGAAGACCGGGAAGAAGATCTGGGAAAATCACGAACTGAAATGTCACCACTGGCGAGGTCCAGGGTCTTCGCCCGTGGTGTATGGCGATCTGATTTTTCTGACCTTCGACGGGTACGACAAACAGTTCATTGCCGCGTTGAACAAGAATACGGGCAAGCTTGTCTGGAAGCGTGATCGAGATGTCGACTACGGAACGGACAACGGCGACCGCAAGAAGGCTTACTCGACTCCGCAGATTGTCGATGCTGGTGGACGCGAGGTTCTGGTCAGTCCCTTCGCGATGGCCACGATCGCGTATGTTCCGGAAACGGGCGAGCCTGTCTGGCGAGTCTTTCATGGGGGCATGAATGCCGGCTCGCGACCGCTCGTTGGAAACGGACTGGTTTATATCAGTGCCGGAAGCGGTGCCGAATCTCTGATCGCAGTTGATCCGAAGGGGCAGGGCGACATCACCAAAACGAATATCAAGTGGCGAGCCGGACGGATGGTACCCAAGCGTCCGTCGCAGGTGCTGGTCGGCGATCGTTATTACATGATGGAAGACGGCGGCGTCTGCTCCTGCCTGAACGCTCTGACTGGCGAAGTTATCTGGGCGAATCGAGTGGCCGGTGCCTACTGGTCATCACCGTTGTACGCGGATGGGTACCTCTATTGCTGCTCGCAGGACGGCAAGGTGGCGGTGATCAAAGTGGATGACGAGTTTGAACTCGTTCACGAGACCGTGTTTCCCGAGGGCTTTACAGCGTCACCAATCGTCGCCGGGCATTCACTGATTCTTCGGTCGAACTCTTACATTTACCGGATTGCAAAGCAGGATTAGACATGGGCCGGGATTCGATTGAAGTCGTCGCGTCGTCAGTGGCTGGTCAGCAGAGTTTCGATGGCGAACTGTTTCCGCTGGTTCTGGAATGCCGTACGGCGTCGGCGGAGCTGCAATCTGTCGAGCAGTGGATTCACGATTCACGGGTAGAACTCGACCAGCAGGCTCGTCAGTACGGCGCGATTCTGTTTCGAGGATTTCCTGTTGCGACGGACCAGGACCTGGACACTTTCATCCGGGCATTCAACTATCCGAACTTTGCGTATCAGGATTCGCTGTCGAACGCCGTTCGGGTCAACCGGTCGGAGCGAGTCTTCACGGCGAACGAGGCGCCGTCAGATGTGACGATCTGTCTGCATCACGAGATGGCTCAGACACCGGTTTATCCCAGCCGCTTGTTCTTTTTCTGCGAACAGCCAGCAGAGCAGGGCGGTGCGACTCCGCTTTGCCGATCGGATGTTCTGTTCGATCGGTTGCTGGGTGAATTTCCGGAATTCGTTGCTGACTGCGAATCGAAAGGGTTGCTTTACACCAATATCATGCCAGCTGAAAATGATCCGACTTCCGGAATGGGCCGCAGCTGGCAAAGTACGTTTCGAGCGGAAACACGCGAGGCTGCAGAGACACGCTTGAAGAATCTGGGCTACTCGTGGGAATGGTTGCCGGACGGATGCCTGCGTTGCACGACTCCGGTTCTGCCGGCGGTCATGGAGATCGAGCCAGGCCGGAAGACCTTTTTTAACCAGTTAATTGCGGCCTTTCACGGCTGGAAAGACAGTCGCAACGATCCGACCAGAGCCGTGACGTTTGGGGACGGCAGCGTGCTGAATCCGGCAACGATGGACGCTATTGCGAGGATCGCTGAAGAGCTGACATTCAACGTGCCGTGGCAGAAAGGCGATGTTGCGCTCGTTGACAACCGAGTCGTGATGCATGGTCGTCGAACATTCAGCGGCACTCGCAAAGTGCTGGCGTCTCTCGTTGCCATGGATGCGTGAGCCTGCTGCTCGACCTCGGCGATGGTCCGTCCAATCATCCAATCAGGTTGCCCCGGTGGTTTGCCTCCCGACTTGAGCCGTTCGCCCAGGCCGGTCATTCCTACAGGCCGAAGAATCGGCAGGCACTGTCACGCCTGGCCAGAATCTCAAACTGAACCTGCCTGTAGAACCGGCATTCTGCACCACATGAGGGAAGGTTGCTCACCGCGGTCGGTTTGTTCGGAGTCGACGCGGATACTCGTCTGAGCAGGGTATTTGAGGATGAAATACGATCTCGTCGTCATTGGCAGCGGACCTTCCGGGCAGAAGGGCGCGATTGCTGCCGCCAAGCTGAATAAGCGTGTGGCCATTATCGAACGTCGCAGCAGTCGGATCGGCGGCGTGTGCCTGCACACGGGCACGATTCCGTCGAAGACGATGCGTGAAGCAATTCTACATTTAACGGGCTATAAGCATCGCGATGTTTATGGTGAGCAGTACCGTCGGAAACGCGGGATCACGATGGCAGAGCTCCAGCGGTCGGTTGAGTCGGTCAATCACCACGAAATGGAAGTGATCGAAGATCAGCTCACCAGAAATGGTGTTGACATTTATGCGGGCGAGGCGAGGTTTGTCGATCCTCACACCATCGAAGTCGCGCGTGGCGGCGATTCGATCCGCCTGGAAACTGAAAACGTTCTGCTGGCCGTGGGCACGCGTCCGGATCGTAATCCGTCCATTCCATTTGACGGACAGTGTGTATTCGACTCCGACGAGCTACTTGATATCGCTCACATTCCCCGCTCGATGATTGTGGTCGGCGGCGGCGTCATTGGCATCGAATACGCGATCATGTTCGCCACGCTTGGCGTTAATGTCACGGTTGTGGATGGACGCGATCAACTGCTCGGATTCTGTGACAAAGAAATCGTTGACGCTTTGCTGTACCACGCCCGCTCGATCGGCATGGTTTTTCGTCTGGGTGAGAACGTTGTGAAGATCAACCGGTTGGGAAATGACCGGGCCGCGGTCGAACTTGAAAGCGGCAAACGGCTGGTGGCCGAGTCGATCCTGATGGCTGTCGGTCGAACGGGTGATACTGGCGGTTTGAATCTGGAAGCGGCCGGGCTGAAACCAGATGGCCGCGGTCGAGTTGAGTGCAACGCGCATCACGAAACGGCGGTCTCGCATATTTACGGTGTGGGTGACGTTGTTGGATTTCCAGCTCTGGCCAGTGTGTCGATGGAACAGGGGCGTCGAGCGGTTGCGCACATGTTTGGAGAGGAAGAACGCGAATACCAGACCATGCCATATGGCCTGTTTACGATCCCTGAAATCTCAATGATCGGCGAGAACGAAGAAGAACTGACGGCACGAAAAGTTCCGTACGAAGTTGGCGTCGCAAGGTTTCGAGAGATCGCCAAGGGGCAGATCGTCGGCGATCGAATGGGACTTCTGAAATTACTCTTCCACCGCGACACGAAGGAAGTTCTGGGGGTGCATGTGATCGGCGATTCTGCCACCGAGATCGTTCACATTGGGCAGGCCGTGATGCAGTTTGGTGGAACGATCGACTACTTTCGCGACACGGTCTTCAACTATCCGACGATGGCCGAGTGTTACAAAGTGGCCGCGTTCGACGGGCTGAACAAGATCAGTCTCGACCTGAAGCTCGACGAAGAGATCTCTCACCAGGAAGAAGCGATTCTTGACCAGGTCGACGAACTTATCGCCGAGGTGGCTGCAGCGACTCAGGCGGTAACGGACGAGGTTCACGCGAGCGTGGCTCAGTCAGATGTCAGGTAACGCCAGGTTCCGGAGCCTCGGCATCCGGTGAATCGATGTCGCCCAGCGGGAGATCGACGTCATATTTCTGAATGTACTGCTCAGGCTTGCCTCGATAGAGGCGGACGTGAAGTATCTCGTACTCGCCGGGCGGAAGGTGTTCGTTGGCGAGTTCTCTGACTTTGGCAACGGCAGCCGCTGGCGTGGATTCGTCGGATTCCAGGTCGAATTCGACACGCATGATGATCCAGATTTCTGATGGCGTGCCTTTGTGGATTTTTCGCCGACCGCCGTCGACTCGTGGGCTGGATCGTGGAAACTCGGCGGCAATCGCACGCTGCAACGGGATAAACGGTGCAGAATGATAGTACCAGTAGACCCACAACGTGGCGGTCGCAATCGCTCCGAAAGCGACCATAAGGGCGACGACAACCGGCCCGGAGACGGCGCCGGATCGGTTACTTACAAAGTCGCGTTGGGAGGCGGGGCTCATGCTGGAGTATTTCACGCGGTAATGGAGTCTTCGAAAAATGAGTTCTGGATGACGGCGAAACTCAGGCGGCGACATCTTCTACATCGCTGATCTCGATCGTCTTTCCAGTGATTGTGTAGACGTACTTCAGGATTTCAATGAAGACGTCATAGAGATCCGACGGAATACTCTGGCCGACCTTCAACGTGCGATAGACCTGTCGAGCCAGTTCGGGACGCTCGATGATGGGAATGTCATTCTCTGCGGCGATTTCCCGCATCCGAAATGCCGTCTCGTCTGCACCTTTTGCGACGACGGTTGGGACGGAGACGTGGGGTGGATCGTACTTGAAAGCGACCGCGTAGTGTGTCGGGTTGGTGAGAATGAATGCTGACGCCGAAACCTGGCTGAGGTCGCGAGCCTCGATCAGTTTCTGATGGGCATCGCGTCTACGACGACGAATCAGTGGGTCGCCGTCCATGTCCTTCATTTCACGCCGCACTTCTTCCTTGGTCATCATGATTTCCTGCGTGTGTTTCCACCGCTGGAAAGCGTAGTCGGCGACACCCAGAACGATCAGAATTGCCGACAGGACAATGGACAGCTTCAGAATCGCGTAACCGGTTGCCAGGGCTGCGGTCCACGGAGAAGCCGATGTCAGCTGCAGAAACCCTGGCAGCTCCTGCCAGATCAACCAGCCCGCCGCGAGTGTCAGGAGTGCCAGCTTGCAGAGACTGATCGCCAGCGTTACCACGCCGCGGACAGAGAAAATGCGTTTCAGCCCGGTTACGGGATTGATGGCGTTGATGTTGAGATTCAGTTTTTCGGTCGCGACCAGAAAACCTACCTGTGCGAGATTGACGGCGACGGCAGCCAGCAACAATCCAGACATCCACGGCAGGACGTTGCTGGCCGCCCACGTGCCGACTGCTTTGAACCCGGCATAGACTTCCCCGACGTCTCCCCGATGGCTGCCGGCCGATCTCAAATGCAGCGAAATCAAATTCCCAAGAGCCTTCACTAGGTCGGCACCCAGGAAATACAGCACTGCCGCCGTCGACAGAAGATGCCCCGCGATGTTGAGTTCGGTGCTGCGCGCAACGTTCCCCTTTCGACGCTCTTCCTGGCGTCGATGCTCACTCGGTTCTTCTGATTTGTCTCCGGTATCGTCCGTGGCCATTGGTCAGTCAGCTACTCAGTGGGAAGAGGGCATGCGAGTGTGTTTTCGTCTACAGATAGGATGTAATCGCCAGCTGAATATCGTTGATGACTGTCGGGACGGAATCGACGACGTACCGACCGGTGCCGCTGAGAGTTAAAGACAGTACCAGCATCCCGGCCAGCGAGCGGACGGGAAATCCGACAACAAGCTGGTTGATCTGCGGCACGCTGTGTCCAAGAAATCCCATCGAGATCGTGACCAAGCCCATCGTCGCCATGATCGGAGCGGCCACCTGGACGGCCAGCAGCAACGATTTCTGGATCAGTTCGGTAAACAGAATGTGTGCGTCGCTGAAGAGGAAAGCTTCGCCGACCGGCATTGCTTCGAACGTCTCGAACAGTGCTGACAGCATCATGAGATGACCGTTCAGCGGGGTCATGACCAGCAGGCAGACCCCGCCGAGCAGAAAGAATGTCTGGCTCGAAATCGATGCGCCGCCCTGCAGATCCGGATTCACGACTGAACCAAACTCCAGACCCAGTTGCTGGTCGATCAACTGGCCGGCCAGCTGCAGTCCCGACAGGAAAACCGTCACGCCCAGTCCCAACAGAAATCCAAGTGAGAATTCCGCAGCGATGTCGCGCAGAAGTTCGGTCAGCGTTTCAGGAGCCAGGAAAAAACTGGAGAATGCCGAAACGGGAACGGCTGGATGTGATGGATGCTGTAACTCTGCGTCTTCGTTCGGCGAGTCATTCAGTGAATCTGCGAGTGATTGAAATCGCCCCTGGAGGAACGGCGGCACCTCTGACTCGGACAGAAAGCCATCTTGATTCCTGTCGTGTTTCGCGATGTCCTGACCGGCTCCCTGCTGGACAACTGGTGTCAGAACGAAGCCGAGAGTCAGAACCAGCAGGACTCGAATGTTGATTGGGATCGTCGTCTGGCTGAAGATCGGCCCGACCGCAAACAGGCCACTTAAGCGGATCGCAATCAGGATGAAGAGATAGAAATGCCGCACGGCAACGTCGAGAAGTTGACGCGTCCAGAATCCGCTCACATCGTCAATGAATCCGTCCATTACGTTACTGACTGGAAGCGGTTAGTGAATATTGCCGGGGATGCTGGTGAACAACCGGGTTGAATATTCGACCAGCTGCCCGAGACTCCACGGCATCACGTAAAGCATGGTCAGCAGCATCACGACGATCTTCGGAATGATACTGACAGTCTGGTCCTGAATTTGTGTGACGGCCTGTGCGATGCTGATAGCCAGTCCGATAATCACGGCCACCGACAGAATTGGCGCTGCAATAATCAGAGCCGTCATGATGGCGGATCGGCAAAGTTCGGTGACATCGATAATGGTCATACAAAGCTCGGCACTCTTCTGTTTCGACTCTTCTGTTCTACTGCCGTTCCTCAGTCGCCGTCGTTGTGATCACTGCCGGGAAAACTATCCTGTCGCCGCCGTGACGCTTTGCAGCAGCATCGCGACGGTCAGCGTCCAGCCGTCAATCAGCACGAACAGCAGCACTTTGAACGGCAGCGAGATCAGTGTTGGAGGCAGCATCATCATGCCCATGCCTGTCAGAATGGTGGCGACGACAAGGTCGACGATCAAAAATGGCAGGAAGATCTGAAAGCCAATCAGGAATGCCGCTTTCAGTTCGGTCAGCATGAAGGCCGTCACCAGAATCGACGACTCGACATCTTCGAGGTTCTCTGGTTCTTTCCACTCACGACCGGCTGTCGAGTTAGGATCGGGACGGCGATAGTCGATCAGCATCAGGACAACGTCGTCACCGCTGGCCGCACTGATCTGACGAATCATGAAACGGCGAAGCGGCTCGATCGTGTTTTCAAACACCCGCATCTGAATGCTTTCGCCTGGCTGCAGATTCGGGATTGGTTGTTTGTCAATGTAGGGTGCCAGGCCCTCGTCATAAGCCTGCTGCCAGACGGGCATCATGACGAACATGGTCATGAACAATGACAGAGACGTGATGACCTGTGTCGGCGGCAGCTGTTGCGTACCCAACGCCTGCCTCAGCAACCCGAACACGATTACAAAACGAATAAAGCTGGTGGTCATGATCAGGATTGACGGTGCCAGGCTCAGCAGCGTCATCAGAACCATGATTTTCAGAGTCGGTGTCAGACCTTCAGGCGAGAGCATCTGGTCCGGGTTCACGCCGAACGGCATCTCGATTCCGGGAGCCTGAATTGGAGCGGGAGGCTGGATCGACAGGCCGGGGCCATCAATGATCGATCGCCCGCGCGGCGTTGCTCCGGATTGAGCTACCGCTGACGCGGTGCCCAGCGCCAGTAGAAGGATCGCCGCGGCGAATCCTAACGACGATTTGACAAGTGAGCGTGACGGATGAGTCAGAAACCGGGGTACGTCAGCCGGCACGATGTCGCTCCCGGCTGGTGGCAATTGAGAGGCTGTCGATTCGGCCGGACTCGTTTCGTTCCGCGTCTTCGAAAAGTTTCTCGCCCAGTTGATCCTCAAACGGGCGACTCTCAACGACTGTCGTTGTCCCCGGCCAGAGTTTGCTGAGCCATTTGACCGCGTCGGGGCCGGACTGTTTCGCGGCGGCGCAGATATTCGCCAGCGAGGCCACTTCGATCGGATCGGTAATCTCGGCGAGGCTCGACAGGCCGTTTGGCGAAGAGCCCAGCAGGATCAAACGACTGCCAACCTTCACCATGTAGACGGAATTTCGGGGATCGACCGCTCGGCGACCGAGCACATCGACGGCATCAATCGGGAGACCGCTGATCGAGTACGGACTGCGTTTGAGGAACACTTTCGCAAGGCCGAGTACGAACAGCAGCACGACGACCAGAACAGCCAGAACGGATCCAGCAGAGGAACTTCCCGTGGGTTTGTCGTCTGGGGCCGCGTCATCCCTGGAAGACGAGCTGGAATTTCGTCTCAACGGAGTCTTGACGCCTTCCGGGTTCACTGCTGTCGGCAGAGACTCGAACGCTGCAAACGACGATAAATCGCTGTGGACGCCGTTTTCAGGAACAGCTGGCTTATCCCTGGCTATTGGATTCGATGGTTGTCGCAGGACACCATTGGGAAGCTTTCTAGGAGCATTGACACCAGGAGTGCCAGAAAATCCGCTGTCCTGAGCCTGGATGCGGTCCACGTCGGACGCGCACAGAATCAGCGTACCAATCAGCAGAGACGCGATGCGTTGATTGCAATCCATTGCCCATCCCCTGGAACTCTCCCGGTTCCATTTCCGATGCCAGCGAAAGTGGGCACTCGGACGGGGGGCTTTGTCCTCGATTTCCGGGGATCAGGTCAATGTCAGAAACTGCCGCGGAGTGGTCGTCGAGCTGCCTGGAAATTCAGGAAAACGCAGCCAGACAGCGACAACAGGACGAAGAATCTATCGTTCAGGAATCCGCTGCGACGATTTCGACGACTCGCACACAGAACTTGTCATTGAGGACGAGAACTTCGCCGCGAGCCAGCAAACGCCCGTTGACGACGATGTCAATCGGGTCACCCGCCAGTTTATCAAGGGGGACAACCACCCCTTTTCGCATGGACATGACTTCGTCGATCAGCAGCTCGGCACGCCCGAGTTCGATCTGCACACTCATCTGAACATCATCCAGCATCCCGATGCTGAATGTTTTTTCGGCAGGATCATCGACGCCTGAGCCAAGGTCGGCGAATTCAAACGGTTTCGCGTCACCCACACCCGAACGAACGTTGGAGCCGGTCGTCGGCTTTCCGGAGACTGCCGCTTCCAGTCCAGCATCGACTTCGTTCAGAAGCTGATTGGTACGTTCTTCGACTGACATTTCATCGGTTGATGCGACCGAGTCACGATCCACAGCTCCACGATCAGCTGACCGGCCAGTTCGCGCATCGTTGGCTTGGTCCAGCAGACTTTGAATGTCGTCAGGGCCAAATTTGTCTTCTTCGGAATCCACTTCCCTGTTTCCTTCCGATCTGCTTGTCCCGACGACGTCCTGTGACCTGCTCTTTCTGCGAGCAAGCGAGGGCGACAGGACACCTACTGCTGGATCGTCTTATAGTCGTTGAACACGATGCTGACGACATAACTTTGCCGCAGCACACGGTTGATCTCTTCTCGAACCAGCCGCTTCAGAGTACTCAGCGACGAATCCGTCAGGTCTTCCATGGTGGCGCTGCGAAAAATCGTCTCAATTGATTCTCTCACTCGCACTTTGTGTGTGGCAGAGACCGCTTTTTTGAAATCATTTTCCTGGTCAGCGGCCAGCAGCGCATGCACCTTGAATGAAATGTGTATGACTGTATCTGCAGCAGCCGTTGTGTTGGTCACGCTGAAGCTGTGGATTTCCACTTCGACCAGGTCTGCTTCGCTATCGTCGTGCCTGGTCTTGTCTTTGACGGGAACAGCTTCCGCAGGCGCAGCGTCAACGGCGCTGGTGGAACCGACTCCCAGAAAAAGAAACAGCCCAGCTTCGCCTGCCATCGCGACGGCGACCAGGACCAGAATTTTGATCACGCCACCGAATTTTTTAGCGGCAACTGCTTCGCCTGCGGTTCCTTTCGTGTTTTCCGTCGTGTTTTCTTCAGCCATCTGACGCCCCTTCGCGATATCTCAAAAAACGATTGGCTGCCAGATCGGGTCAGGATCGCATGGAGCGGTCTTGTTTAACCGGGATCAGGCGGTGCCAGAAATGAGTCAATTGTGAAGACATCGACCCGCCGGTTATGCCGCCGGTCTTCGAGGTTCCTCGTGACGATACGTGGTTCGGCATCACCCGCCGCACTTACGAGAATCCGATCAGAGTTAATGTCATTCTCCATGAGATATTTGGCCACAGATCGCGCTCGGGCAAATGAAAGATCATGTTGATCGCGAAACTGAGGTTTATTCCTTACCGGTTCAGCGAAGGAATGTCCGCGAACGATGATTCGATTGGGGACTCGTTTAACCGCCTCAATGATCCGGTTCAGGTCTGACAACGAGTCGTCGCCCAGATCTGTCGCGAACTGATCAAATTCGAGTGACCCGCCTACGGTGACAATTTCACCATGATTGACGGTTGCGACTGAGCTTTCCGGTCCACCACCGCCAATAGAATCAATGCTGCCCTTTTCCAGAGCTGTTTGCTTTTTGCTGCTTTTGGAACTCATGAACTCATTCGAGCTGCGATTGTTGAACGTGCGTCCGGGAACTCCGGAAGTACCGTCCATCGGCCCGAAGGCTTCTCTCATCGAGTTCAGCGCGGCCCGGTTCTTGCCTTCGTCTTTCAGCTCACTCATCGACACGAGCATGATGAAAAACGTCAACAGCAACGACATCATGTCGCCGTACGTGACGACCCATTCGGGAACGCCGGGCGGAGCATCTTCTTCGAATTCCATCGCTGTTCGCCGCTCATGAGGTCGGAGAGAGTCGCGAGTTCCTTCTCGTTACGTTTGCCGTCTGATCGGATTCAGGCGGCGTCTTTGATGGCGCGTTCCTTCTGAGACAGGAACATCGACAACTTCTGATCAACAACTCGCGGATTGTCGCCGTTTTGAATTGCCAGAATTCCCTGTACGACGACTTCGCGAATTTGCATTTCTTTCTTCGAGTAATACATCAACTTGTCTGCGAAGGGTAACGCGACGACGTTGGATACGAGGGCTCCGTAGAGCGTTGTCAACAGAGCCACTGCCATCCCCGGCCCAATAGCTGCTGGGTCATCCATGTTTCCCAGCATGATGATCAGACCGAGCAATGTACCGATCATGCCGAATGCCGGAGCATATCGCCCGAGAGTTTCCAGTAACCCCTTGCCAGCACTGTGACGGGCGGCTGTGGCCATCATTTCGGATCGCATGATGCTTTCGATCAGTTCAGCCGGGCTGCCATCCACTGCCATCTGAATGCCAAGCAGAATAAACGGGTCTTCAATATCGGCGGCCTTGTTTTCAAGCGCCATGACCCCTTCTTTTCTGGCGATCTCGGCACATTCGACCAGCGTCTTGATAGCAGGAGCCATCTGAGGCGGGTTC
>JABMPE010000328.1 GCA_013203845.1 Rhodopirellula sp.
AAGCCTCGACTCCACGTGGTCGCCCCATCTTCCACGTCGTTCACGAGAGCCCTTGAGTCAAACAGGACAGCGACAGGAATTCAGATATTTTCAGACCTCACCGGCTACGCCACACAACAGCTTTCCGGACACGCTGCTAGAGCCACAACCCGGCGACGTTCTCTACAGTCGCGAAGGTGGCATCTTGGGAATCGCGTGCATCATTCCGAAGCAATTGAGAACGTGCTTGGGCCAACGAATGATGATGTTCCGGTTAGATACAAAGTTGGCGTTGCCAGAGTATTTTTCAGCGGTGCTTAATTCGACCTTGATCCTCGCGGAAGTGAGGCGGTTAACGGGTGGCGCGGCTTCCCCTCACCTGAACATTCGCGATATACGGACGTTTCCAATTCCCCTTCCGCCAATCAGTGAACAACGCAAAATAGTCGCCAAACTGGACATCATCGCCGAAGAAACCCAACGCCTCGAATCCATCTACCAGCGCAAACTCGCCGCGCTCGACGAGTTGAAAAAGTCGCTGCTGCACCAGGCCTTCAGCGGACAACTCTGACATTCGTCACGACAGCGTCGAGAATTCTGCCTTCGCCAGGCCGCGGCCACCGGCAGTAAAATCAGGACACGCGGACAACCGATAGGAAATCAGAGTCCTGTGGTCTGAGACGGAGGGAAACACCATGACCATGCAGCAGCATGAAATCTGTCTGGAAAGCGACCAGCACTTCGATGGGCGTCTGCCGACTCACCATCTGGGGTATCTGCTCAGCGATCTGCCGGTCGTGATTCGCGGAGCCGTCTCGATGGCGCTGCGCAAACGCAGCAAGGCACCCGGTAAACAACCAGAATGGCTCAAGCGGGCCAGCGATCTGCGGTTCACCGGACACTCGGGAAACGGCGCCACTCAACTGCAGTTTGAACTGCCGACACTGGAGCAGGCGGCCAGCCAGATTTATCAGCAGAAGCAGTTGTTCGAGTCCGGGCGGCCGGATGGAAGTCTGACCGGGCTGGATCTGCTGAGACAGGTCGTGCGGGACATCGACGCACTTCAGGCCGACAGCGATGTCCTGGACCCTCAACTTCTCCGCCAGGTCGCCCGGTTCAAACGCTTCTTCAAGGCCGGTCCCTTCTCCGGATTTCGGATTGCCGGCAGCGCGACCGATTCGGGCGGGGAAGTTCGATTCACTCGGACAACGGCTGAGAATTCACTGCGCCTGTATGGCAGCACGCCGACTCCGCAGCGAGCCAGGCTGGTCGGCCATCTGGACGGTCTGGAAGCCAGCACGCAGCGGTTTTCACTGCTGCTGGATTCGGGCGAGCGTGTGACCGGCGTCTATCCCGAAGAGTTTTCCGACCGGTTGCAGAGGCTCTGGCGAAAGCGTGTCCTGGTTCTCGGCACCAGCGTGTTTCGCGCTTCGGGCAACCTGCTGCGCGTCGAAGCCGAATCGATCGACGATGGGGCCGACGCGTCGTCCCTGTTTTCGACTCCGCCCGTTGCCACCGGAAGCCGGCTGGACACGAGCCGGCTGCGAAAGTCGCAGGGGGCACGCAACGGAATGGCTGGCATCATGGGACGTTGGCCCGGCGATGAAACTGAGGAAGAGATTGCAACGGCTCTGGAGCAGGTCTCATGACGCTCCGGCCAGACGTCTCATTTCGCTGGACACGAACGTCCTTGTGCATTGGATTCGCCAGAACGACACCGGCGTCTTTCTGCGCGACACGTACCGGCTACACGAACGGATGGACCGCCCCATCTATTCGACGATTGTCGAAGGCGAACTGCGTTCGCTGGTCCGAATCTGGAACTGGGGCGAAGCCAAACTGAACCTGCTGGATGAAATCCTTGCGGAGTTGGTTCGAGTCGATGCGGGTCTGCCTGACGTGGTGAAGGCGTACGCCGAAATCTACGCCGCCGACCGGGCTGGCGGGCATAACACCGGGCAGAACGACATGTGGATCGCCGCCACCGCAAAGGCGGCAGGAGCCGTTCTGCTGACGTGCGACGACGACTGCGCTTGGATGAACCCTGATCTCGTGGCTATTGAGCATGTGCCGACCGTCCGAAAATCCTGAACAGTCTGAATCGTTCTTCCCGATGCCTTCGGCGTGGTGCGGGGATATGTCGTTCCTTTCGACACGTTGCGAGAACGTGTCGAAAAATCTCCAGTTTGTTAACACGTCTCGTTGACGTGTCGAAAGTCCGGACATAATCTGGCCAGCCATGACGAATCCTGAGAAACCTCAGATTGCGAACAGATTCTGGCATCCAGAGCAGCCGTTTAACGACTTGCCTCGGCTGCCTCCGGGCTTTGATCTTGAAACAAAGCCGATTCTCAAGCAGTGCATCGCGGCCCGAGCGGCCCTGGCTGAGCTGAAGAAGGCCGGCGAACTGATTCCGAACCAGGGCGTGCTGATCAACACGCTGCCGCTGCTGGAAGCTCAGGCCAGTTCGGAAATTGAGAACATCGTCACCACGACGGACCAGTTGTTCCAGTTCCGCGAGGACGACGACAACGCCGACGCCGCGACGAAGGAAGCTCTGCGCTACAGCCGCTCTCTGCTGGAAGGTTTTCGTTCGCTGCTGCAGCGTCCCCTGACGACGAAGACTGCGGAGGAAATCTGCAGCCAGATCAAGGGGCAGCAGATGCAGATCCGCAGCGTCCCCGGAACGGCTCTGGCGAAAGGCCAGACCGGAGAAGTCGTCTACACGCCGCCGGTTGGCGTCGACCTGCTGCGCTCGCTGCTGGCCAACTGGGAGCGCTTTCTGCACGAGTCGACCGATCTGGATCCGCTGATCCGGATGGCGGTCGCTCACTACCAGTTCGAAGCCATTCACCCCTTCACCGACGGCAACGGACGCACGGGCCGCGTGCTCAACAGCCTGTTCTTCATCAGCGAGGGCCTGCTGACGCTGCCGATTCTGTACTTGAGCCGGTTTATCATTCAGAACAAATCCGACTATTACCGGCTGCTGCAGGATGTCACGCGATCCGGTACGTGGGATGACTGGCTGCTGTTCATCCTGAAGGGTGTGCAGGAGACAGCCGAGTGGACAGTCGCGAAGATCGCCGCCATTCGGGAACTGCAGGCTCAGACGACTGAGCACATCCGCCTGAAAGCTCCAAAGGTCTACAGCTACGAACTGGTTAATCTGATCTTCGAGTTGCCCTACTGCCGCATTGTGAACGTGACTGACCGCGAGATTGCCGCGCGACAGACAGCGTCCACTTACCTGAAGAAACTGGTGAAGATCGGCGTCCTGGTGGAGCGTCAGGTGGGGCGCGAGAAGCTGTTCATTCACCCGCGATTGATGACGCTGTTGACTCGCGACTCGAACGACTGGCAGCCCTTCCCATGAATGAAGCCGAAACCCGTGCCAGTACATCGCCCCGGCTCTCGCTGCCGCTGGCTGGGGCGTGGTGCCTGACAGTCGAGTCCGCCGTGAATACGAGATCGCCTCTGGCCGGATTGAAGGATTCGGGCAACGAGGAGGTCGGCTCAAAGCGGATTACGTTCTGGAATTTCGCAATACAAAGCTCGCTGTCGTCGAAGCAAAAGCCTGGGACGAAGCTCTGACCGAGGGAGTCGGGCAGGCAAAGGACTACGCTGAAAAACTGGAAGTCCGATTCACGTATTCGACCAACGGGCAGGGCATTTACGGCATCGACATGCAGGAAGGGGCTGAAGGCGAGGTGCCTCGGTATCCGACTCCTGATGAACTCTGGAACCTGGTTTTCGCCGAACAGAACGCCTGGCGTGACCGCTTCGCCGCCGTGCCGTTCGAAGACCGGGGCGGCTACGTCCAGGGCCGCTACTATCAGGACATCGCCATCGAGCGAGTGCTCGGATCCATCGCCGCCGGGAAGCAACGCATTCTGCTGACGCTGGCGACTGGTACGGGCAAGACCTTCATCGCGTTTCAACTCGCCTGGAAGCTGTTTCAAAGCCGCTGGAACCTGACGGAAGAACCGCGCCGATGCCCGCGCATCCTGTTCCTCGCCGACCGCAACATCCTCGCCAACCAGGCCTTCGCCGCGTTTTCAGCCTTCCCCGAAGACGCGCTGGTACGGATCGATCCGTCTGACATCAGGAAGAAAGGCAAGGTGCCAAAAATGGCAGCCTGTTCTTCACGATCTTTCAGACGTTCATGTCCGGTCCACCGAAAGACGGCGAGCCGTCACCCTACTTTGGGGAATATCCGCCGGACTTCTTCGACTTTATTATGATCGACGAATGCCATCGCGGCGGCGCCAACGACGAAAGCTCCTGGCGGGGAATCCTCGAATACTTCGCTCCAGCCGTACAGCTTGGTCTAACGGCGACTCCGAAACGCAAGGACAACGCCAACACCTATGCCTACTTCGGCGAGCCGGTCTACATCTACTCGTTGAAGGACGGCATCAACGATGGCTTTCTGACGCCGTTCAAGGTGAAACAGATTCAGACCACGCTCGACGAGTACGTCTACACGCCCGATGACCAACTGATTGAAGGCGACGTTGAGACCGGCAAACGCTACGAAGAAAAAGACTTCAACAGGATCATCGAAATCAAGGAACGTGAACAGTTCCGGGTGAAGCTGTTCATGGGCATGATCGACCAGCGGCAGAAGACCATCGTCTTTTTTGTGCCACGCAGACCCACGCACTGGCCGTGCGAGACCTGATCAACAAGATGAAGACGAGCCTGGAACCAAAGTACTGTGCTCGCGTGACTGCTGATGACGGGGCTCTCGGCGAACAACACTTGCGGGACTTTCAGGACAACGAGAAGACCATCCCGACAATCCTGACGACCTCGCAGAAACTGTCGACGGGAGTCGATGCCAGGAACGTGCGAAACATCGTCCTGAGGCTCACTCAGCATTCCAGTCAGCGCGGTGGATACAGATCCGGAAGACGACATCACGCTGGAAGTGCTCGGCCTGCCGAGCTTCGCCAGCTTCATGGACCACGGTGACGGAACGGGGCTCATCAGCGTCAACCCGTCCACCAGTGATGAAGGAGAATTCCCCATCTCGGTTCAGGCCATCTCGGGAGATCAGGACCTGACCGACTTCGAACTGGCGCTGAGCCAGCTGATCGGCAGTGGAAGTTGACGTACTGACTGACTACGTCAAATGCTTCGACAGCAACATTCGTCTGACCGGACTGGCGTACTGCAGGTGTGCCAGTCCGGTCGTTCGCTCGGAAACAATCTGCCGAACAGCGAGTGGCGAATCCTGTACTCTGTCGCAGGAACTGGTCAGGCATCGGAGCGACGATTGCCGCAACAATACCGGCTGCGAACAGCGCCGGACCGGCAAAGCTCAGCGACCGCTCACGTGCATGCAAAGCGCATAAAAAAGGTGACGCAGATTTTCGTCTGTGTCACCTTCTTTACAGATTCTGTAGGAACTTCTGAAGTTCTTATCCGCGTTTAACTCGATATTTTTCGAGCCATTCAATGACTTCTGTTCGGCGGTAACGATAGTCGCCACCAATCTTGAACGCTGGAAGCTGCTCTTTATTGACCAGCTCCCAAATCTTTGTTCGTGACAGGCTGAGAAACTCCATAAGCTGCCGAGTTGTCATCAACTCGTCATCCCAATGGATCGTTCTCTTCGGTTTTTCCGGCTGCTGTGTCGCTGCAGCTTTTTCCGCTTCCGCTGCGGCGATCTGTTCCGCGGCGTCGGCCAACTTCTTGTCAGACATTGCTCACCCCCTTCGATGGCAGAACCATCATCCCGAGAATCTGGAGATGCCAGCTTCACCAGCACACGACAAACCCAGGCAACAGAACGTTTCTGTTTTGTCAGAAGCCCGGTTCCGACGCATTTGTACTTATGCGGTGGCGAAGCCACAAACGAGTACACCCACATAAATGTACCCCGATATAAGCCGCCAATTCTACTGACTGTGTTCGTATTTGAAACCTGACTTTTGAATTAAACAACCGTTTCCACGCTGTGTCCACACTTTTCCGGATATGACCAGGACGCCTCGTGGTTGATTGGTTTTCAGTTGTTAAGCCGGGCGACGCCCATTCGTCAGGTCAACGAATTTGCCGATTTATTTCATCAATTGTGCTGATGCTGACGAGAAAGCAGCCGCGTATCCCTCGTTAACAGTGCCACTCTCGCGACAAACGATAGCGGAGACTATCCTGCCGTCGCGAAAATCCCATCTCCTCTCGGTTCGCAACCTGCGTTGGCGTATCTGTCAAAATTTGCGGTTGCCCAGTCATTAACGACATCCATAGTTATTCTGCCCACGATCAGCAAGCGACCGGAACCATGACAAACGTCGAACGATTGCAGGAAGCCCTGATTGATCTCGATATCCGTACCGTGGTCATCAGTAACCCGGCCGCAATCTATTGGTTAACCGGATTTACGGGCACGTTTGGATTGGCGGTCGTCACTCGGGATTCAGGAGTTTTACTGACCGACATCCGCTACACGATTCAGGCCGCTGAGCAGTGTAGAGAACTGCCAGTGGGCTCATTCAGAAGCCCGCAAAGAGCTGAAGAGTTTCTGGCAGAACACGTGGCTCGCCTCGGTATCTCGAAACTCGCCTTCGACCGGAACAATGTCACCGTGGCGACGCTGGCGAAGTGGACTTCGGCATTGCCCGGAGTCGAACTGCTCCCGATTGACGATCCGATTGACGAACTGCGGATGATCAAGTCCGCTGAAGAAGTTGCCAAAGTCCGGCACTGCTGTGAGATTTCGGACAAAGCCCTTGAGATGTTGCTGACGATCGCTCGGCCTGGCGTTTCTGAACTGCAGCTTCTCTGGGCGTTTCAGGACTTCCTGCGACAGCATTCGGCAACGTCCGCGTTTGATCCGATCATGGTCAGTGGACTGAGAACTGCTCGGCCACATGGTAACCCCAGCGAAAAGCTTCTTGAAAAAGGCGACCTGCTTACGTTCGATCTGGGAGCCCGCGTCAATGGCTATAACAGCGATATCACGCGAACCGTGGTACTAGGCCCGGCATCCGACTGGCAACGGCAGACTTACGAACAACTGCTGAAAGCTCAATCCGCGTGTGTCGAAGCCATGAAACCAGGTATTAATGGCAAGGATGTCGACGCGCTGGCGCGGCAGATTCTGGATGAACGGGACTTGGCACAACATTTCGGACACGGCCTTGGACATGGGTTGGGAGCACTCGTTCATGACACCGGACGGCTGTCATCGACGATTGATCAGGACATCCGTGTCGGTCAGATTTGGACGATCGAACCCGGAGTCTACGTGGAAGGTTCCGGAGGAATGCGGATCGAAGACGACATTGTCGTCACAGAAAGCGGCTGCGATGTACTGACAGCGTTCCCGAAACATCTGATCGAACTCGACTGCTGAACGTGATCAACGCAGTCAGTCGTTCCTGATTCTCAACCTTCAACTTGTGTGTACCGTTATGCCTCGCCTCGGTGTAAACATCGACCACATCGCTACTATTCGTCAGGCTCGCCGGACAGTGGAGCCGGATCCGGTCTGGGCGGCCGCCCTGGCAGAACTGGGCGGCGCTGACGGGATCACCATTCATCTTCGCGAAGATCGGCGGCACATTCAGGATCGCGACGTGCGAGTGCTTCGCGACACGGTGCAGGTGAAACTGAATCTGGAAATGGCGACCGCCGACGAGATCGTGCAGATCGCTCTGCAGACGAAACCGGAGCAGGTCACGCTGGTGCCAGAGAAGCGAGAGGAAGTCACAACCGAAGGCGGTCTCGATGTGATCGGTAATCGTGACCGTGTCGGGCAAGTGGTGCGTCAGCTTCAGGATGCCGGGATCGACGTGAGTCTGTTTATCGATCCGGAAGTCGCTCAGATTGAAGCGTCGCGAGACCTGGGAGTGTCGGGGATTGAACTTCACACGGGCTGCTATGCCGACGCCACCACAGAGGCGGCGCAGGCAGACGAGTTGCAGAAGCTGCAGGTGGCTGGAGCGGCAGCACGCAATGCTGGATTGCTGCTCCATCTGGGACACGGCCTGACCTACCGGAATGTGATTCCGGTCGCTCGGATGGAGGGGGTCTGCGAGCTGAACATTGGCCACAGCATCATCGCAAGGGCAGTTCTGGTTGGTCTGGAACGCGCCGTTCGGGAAATGAAGCAGCTGATCACCATATAGCCTCGCAGGACTTTGCGACCTGACGGTGCCTGGCGTTATCCGTCGGTGAGCCACTCTTGATGCTCGAAGCACGCAACTCGAACGACCTGCCTTCAGCGGTCTGACCGGTACTCCCGGTCGTTTCTCACGGGGCCAATTCTTCGCCGCTGCTGATTCGCTGTCGAAAAGAATTCATCCCGTGATATCATCCTTTCAGGCGTAAGGTCGCAGGTCAGGTAATTCCGTCGCGTTATGATGATCCCGGTTTTCGGGATTTCCCCGATTCACACCGCCTGTTTACTTCGCGATTGCTCCGCGATATCAAGTTCTTATTCGCTCTTCAGAATTGCTTCGTCGAGGATTCTCCGATGTCACAGATCGTTGAACAGATGCCGGCAGAAACC
>JABMPE010000329.1 GCA_013203845.1 Rhodopirellula sp.
CTCTGCTGGAGGATCTTTCGCAACGAGGTCTGCGCGATGAAACGCTGGTTATCTGGGGCGGTGAAATGGGTCGCCTGCCAATCGCTCAGCTACCCGGCGACAAAGATCTGAAGAAGGCCGGGCGCGATCACAACCGCAACGCCATCTGCACATGGTTCGCTGGCGGCGGCACCAGGGCCGGCATCACCCACGGAGCCACTGACGAATTGGGCTTCTCCGCCGTCGAAGACAAGATGTCCGTCCAGGACTGGCACGCGACGATCCTGCACCTTCTGGGTCTGCATCACGATGAGCTGTTCATCGAAAGGAATGGTCTGAAGGAACGTCTGACCGGAGTCTTACCGGCGAGAGTGATCCACGACATCCTCGTGTGAGAGAAATCAAACTCACTGTCGAAGTCACTCGTGAACGGCGGCGTTGTAAATTGGCTGACCAAACCAGAGGGAACCTCTAAAAATGGTGTTTGGCGAGCAGGGGGAGTAGTCTTCCGTGTTAATGGTTGGCCTGGGCGCATAATGGGTGAGTGCGTTGCCTGCTTTTCGCCTGCTGTTCTTCCGGCTTGCCCTTCGTCTGGCGAGCTGATGGGGGGCTTAACTCGATGCTCCCGCCAGCACCGTATACCGCTTGATGTTGTAAGCCAGGTTTCGCAATCCGATCTTCGCTGTTGCCCGAACGATTCCCACCGTTCGTATCAGCAGACTCCCTGCCATCTGAGATTGCACCCCGAAGACGTGCTCCACCCGCGATCGGAGACTTGAACGCCGGCGGTTCGTGGCTTTCTGCCGATCGGTCAGGGGCGTGTTGCGATACGCGCGGTACTGAGTCCGATCCCGGTAACCCCGCTGCTCCAGTTGGTCCCTGATCTCCGCTGTCAAGGAAAACGGGTTCTGCTCCCGCATCAACAGCTGGCGACTCATCTCCAGACCTGCCGTTTATATCCAGTTCTGAAAGCGGATGACTCTGCGGCGAGTCCATCACAAAGGATCAACCCCTGGACCAGTGGCTCCCAACCAGACGAGGTCGGACCACTCTGACCAGTTGATGCTTCTTCCATTCAAAAACTCTTATTCGGTTTCGGGGGCGAAACCGCGGCGGAGTGTGTTTTCAGTGACGTTGACCGGGAGGATGAACTGGGAGAGGTAATCCGGTCCGCCAGCCTTCGTGCCGATGCCTGACATGCGGAAGCCACCAAACGGCTGCCGGTTGACCAGGGCTCCGGTCGTGCCGCGATTGAGGTAGAGGTTCCCGACGTCGAGTTCCTCGACGCAGCGTTTCAGATTGGCAGGAGAGCGGCTGAAGACTCCGGCCGTCAGTGCGTAGTCGGTTTCGTTGACGACTTCAATCGCTTCCGAAAGATCGTCGACGGGCAGGACTGCCAGAACCGGTCCAAAGATTTCTTCCTGAGCCAGGCGGCTGCTGGGATCGACGTCGGCAAAGATGTGAGGGCCGATAAAATAACCTTCTTCGGCGAGTCCATCGGCCAGTGGGTATTCAAGCACCAGTCGGTTTTCCGCTTTACCCATTTCGATGTAGCGATGAATTCGTTCGAGCGACTTTTCATCAATGACCGGTCCGACGGTTGTTCCTGCGGCTTCTGCGAAGTCGACTTTCAGACTGCGCGTTGCGGCGACGAGTCGTTTCACGAATGCCGGATAGATACTTCTCAGAACGACGACACGGGAACAGGCCGAACATTTCTGGCCAGCGTAGTTGAACGCGCTGTCGATGACTCCCTGCACGGCTTCGTCGAGGTCGGCATCGTCGTCGACAATGATGGCGTTCTTGCCGCCCATTTCGGCGATGACTTTCTTAACGTGAGTTTGTCGCGGATCGGTTTCGGCGGCGGCCCGGTTGATTTCGAGCCCCACATCCCGCGAACCCGTAAAAGCGATGATGTCCACTTCCGGGCTGCTGACCAGCACCGGGCCGACCTCCTCACCAACGCCGGGCAGGAAGTTGATGACTCCGTCGGGCAGGTCAATCTCCTGCAGAAGTTCCATCAGCTTCGCGGCGATTACCGACGACTGCTCAGCCGGTTTCATGATCACCGTATTGCCGGTCACCATTGCAGCGGCGGTCATGCCGGTCAGAATCGCCAGCGGGAAATTCCAGGGAGCGATGACTGCAGCGACACCTCGCGGACGGTAGTAGTAAGTATTCTCTTCACCGGCCAGATTCACTTCGCGAGGAGCCAGCAGTTCAACCGCCTGTTGCGAGTAGTAAACGCAGAAGTCGATCGCTTCAGCGACGTCGGCATCGGCTTCCGGCCAGGTCTTGCCGCATTCGTGAACCTGCCACGCGGCGAGTTCGAAGCGGCGTTCGCGCAGAACATTCGCGAGCAGGTTCAGGTATTCGGCGCGGTAACCGACGTCAAATTTCGACCAGGTTTTGAACGCTCTCTGTGCAGCGTCGATCGCTTCCTGAGCGTCGTCCGGTGATGCTGCCCCGACAGTGCCGACGATCTGATTGAGATGCGACGGGTTGCGACTGACCAGCTGCCCGCGCGTTTCAACTCGTCGACCACCGATCACCAGGTGGTAGTCGCGACCGAATTCTTCGCGGACCGAATCAATGGCTTCCTGAAACTCCCGCCGCACCTCGTCTCTACTGAAATCGAGATGGGGTTCGTTCCTGAAGACTGAAGCGGTTGCGGTTTCAGCAGTCGTATCGTCGCTGGCCTGGTCACTGCGGACAGTGGCGGACGGATTGGCCATGAGTTTCTCCCGGGGAATATCCTCAGCGAGGCTGTGCCTCAAGAATGAGTCGTTGGATGTATTTTCGAGCAGCCGGCGGACGAGATACGCCATGCCTGGGATGAGTTCGCCAAACGGCGTGTAAATGCGGACGCGATGTCCGAGTTCGCGGAAGAGTTGAGCCTGTTCTTCCGCCATGCCGTACAGCATCTGAATTTCGTACGCCCCTTTCGGAACGTTCAGCTTGCGGCCCCAGGCAATCGCGTGCGACAGACTGCGCAGGTTGTGACTGGCAAACGCCGGTCGCAACGCCTGGTAATTCTCCATGAGAAACCGGCTGAGCCGTTCGAAGTTCGCGTCCGACTGCCATTTCTCCTGGAAGACCGGTACTGGCCAGCCTTTCTGTTCGGCAATGACGGTCTCGTAATCCCAATACGCTCCTTTGACAAGGCGCACGGTGATCGGTGTGCCGCGTTCCGCGACCCACTGTCGCAGTTTCAGCAGATCACTTTCAGCGTCCTGAAGATACGCCTGAACGACGATGCCGACGTCGGCGAATTCACGGAATTCGTCTTCCAGCAGAATGTCTTTGAAGATGCTCAGCGTGAGATCTTTGTAAGCGTACTGCTCCATGTCGACATGGACGTACGCCATGTTTTTACGGGCTCGACGCAGGATCGTCCGCAGTCGCTTCTTGACGACCTCGGTCGTACCGACCGGATCAAGCGGGTTGAACTGACTGTACAACGCCGACAGCTTGACGGACACATTGAGCCGCGGAATCGGACCTCGATCGTCGTGATCGATTTGCGTGTCTTCGGACCAGCCGTTGACATCGTTCGCCAGGTTGTCGAGCAGCTCGCTGTATGCATTGCGATAACGATTGGCTTCCGGCTCGGACACGACCGCTTCGCCCAGCAGGTCGAGCGAAAATGCGAAGCCCTGCTTTCTCAGCTTTGTCACAGACGCCAGCACTTCTTCAGGCGTGCTGCCAGCAATGAAGCGTTCGGCCATGCGGCGGGCATTATTGCGAGCGTTCATCGACAGTGCTCGACCGAGCACCGTGTTCGGGCCGGCATGATCGACCACCATGCGGACAGCGCCGGGAAGATGGTCGTTGACCTCTTCGAAGTATTCCTGCAGATGCCGCGAAACGGACTGATGATCTTTCAGCATCGGCAGGACGTCGACAAAGCGGAACATCTGAACTTTGACCGACTCGTCCGCCATCGCCCACGAAAGAATGCGGTCGTCCCACCAGCGGCGTTCGAAGATCGACGGCTGACGCCGCTTGTTGTGTTGCTGCAGCCAGTCGCCAATCGCCTGAGTTTCCGCTTCGACGTCCGGAATGAGCGAATCGTTTTTCTCGTCCAGCTTGAATTTTACCGGCGCGGATTCAGCGGGAACTTTGGTCTCAACTGCCAGACCGGGCGGTGCGGGATTTGTGGCGACTGGCTCGGCGACCACTTCCTTAGACGCGGATTCCTTCGCAGTTGCTGGCTTCGACGCCGCATCCTTTGCTGAAGCCTTCTTCGCAGAGGCCTTTTTGTGCGTCGGAGTGTCGGCTTTTTTCTTCGCCGGCGCAGCAGCTTTCTTTGGGACGGCTTCCTTCTTCACCGCTTTTTTTGCGGGGGAATCGCCGGTTACCGCTTTCTTTGTTGCTTTCTTCTTCGCCACGCCGCAGCCGCCTCCATTCGTCCGGGATGGGGTCCGTTTCTCGCCGTACTGAATCAAAACATGCACGGATGCGCGTAAGATAACACAGTCCCCGCAGGAGTCGACGCAGCAGCGAAATCGTACTTCACCGTCATTCCAGGCGACGTGGACTGATGCGAGATCGTGCCGAGTCGTTAAATTGCCGCCCAGAAAAAATTCGAAGACAGAATTGCCGGCCTGGACGGAGCACAATCCAGGTTCGTCGTTAGACGTCGCATGTTGACGCAAAGTCGCGAAGCCGCAGACGCTCACAAAGAAATGCCTTTGCGAAACTCTGCGGCTTCGCGACTTTGTGCCAGACACGGGGCAAAACCCGCAAGGCGGAACTCAACAGTTTCTCAGGACAGATTTGCGATGAACGTTTTATCCGGCATTCAGCCGACCGGTCGATTTCACTGGGGCAATTATTTCGGAGCCATCCGGCAGTACATCGACCTGCAGGACAACGAACAGGCGTTTTATTTCATCGCCGATTACCACGCGTTGACGACCGTCCGCGAGCCGGAAGTTCTGAAAGGATACGTGCGTGATGCGGCGCTCGACCTGCTGGCTCTCGGGTTGAAACCGGAAAAGGCGACGCTGTTCCGGCAGTCGGACGTGCCGGAAGTTACGGAACTGACCTGGCTGCTGATGACGGTCACGCAGATGCACCTGCTCGAAAAATGCCACGCCTACAAAGACAAAAAAGCGAAGGGTATTGCCGCCGACGCCGGTTTGTTTACCTATCCCGTTTTAATGGCGGCGGACATTCTGCTTTACGACAGCGACACCGTGCCGGTCGGGCTGGACCAGGTGCAGCACATCGAAGTCACTCGGGACATCGCCGCGCGGTTCAACAACATTTACGGAGTGGAAGCTCTCAAACTGCCGAACGCCAAGGTCGTTGAATCCGCTGCCAAAGTCCCCGGCACGGACGGCGAGAAAATGTCGAAAAGCTACGACAACACGATCGAGCTGTTCGACACACCGAAGCGGATCCGGAAGAAAATCAACTCGGTCAAGACGGATTCCAGCGGTGTCGAGGATCCCAAGAATCCCGAAACCTGCGCGGTCTTCGACCTCTACAAACTGTTCGCCACCGAGGAGCAGCAGGCAGAACTGGCCGCACGCTACCGAGCGGGCGGCATGGGTTACGGCGAAGCGAAGAAGCTGGTCAACGAAGCCGCCAGTGAGCATTTTGCTGAAGCTCGCGAGCGTCGTGAACAGCTCGAACAGAACCCGGATACCCTGGAAGATATTTTGCGGGACGGAGCTGTAAGAGCCCGCACCGTCGGTCGCGAAGTTCTCGACCGAGTCCGCTCAGCCTGCGGGCTGTGAACGAAGTTTCAAACTCAGCACGGAACACGAAGATGTCAACAATCGGTTATGTGATGGGATACCTGATGATCATCGCGGGGGTTGCTTTGTGCCTCTGCGGACTAGATCAGCGAGACGGAGGAATGGCAACGGCGGGAGCAATCTTGATCAGCTCAACCTGGTTCGGATTCTTTGTCTTCAATCGCCGATCGAGTGACGAATAACTCACAGCGAGGCACGCAATGAATCGATTTCGTCTGGCACTTTGCTGCCTGGTCATTGGCTTTTTCACAGGCTCATCCTCCGCTGCCGACAAGCCTCAGCGTCTGCTGCTGATCGGGCAGGCTCCGGATGGGCATCCGCCAGGAACTCATGAGTACCGGGCGGCGGCGAGTTTGTTTGCGAAGATGCTCGCGCCGATGGATCGGCTGCAGACGATTGTCGTCTCGGCGGATGGTGACTGGCCGGAAGGTCCGGAACTGCTCGACGGGGCGGATGCGGCAGTCGTTTTTGTTTCCGAAGGAGCGAAGTGGCTGCAGACTGATGCCAAACGGCTGGCGGCGTTTCAGGCTCTGGCGAAGCGGGGCGGAGGGCTGATTTGCCTGCACTGGGGAATGGGAACTCGTGAGGCGAAGTTCATCCTGGCGTGGGTCGAACTCTTCGGAGGCTGCCACGGCGGCCCGGATCGGCGATACAAAGTGGTCGATGTGAAAACGCAGCTTGCGACGCCGAGCCATCCGATTCTGCAAGGCGTCAGCCCGGTCGAGGTTCACGAAGAATTCTACTTCAAGCTGAAATGGACTCAGCCAGCCGAACAGATCACTCCGCTCATTCAGGTGCGGATCGAGGACGAAGATCACACGGTCGGCTGGGCGTGGGAACGTCCTGACGGCGGACGATCGTTCGGTTTCAGCGGTCTGCACTTTCACGAAAACTGGAAGCTCGATCCATATCAGCGAATGCTGGTGCAGTCCGTTCGCTGGGTGCTGAAACGCGAAATTCCCGAAGCCGGGGTCCGTGTGAACCTCGAAGCCGCCGACTTTGTCCCGCCGCCGCAGCCTGATTACAAACAAAAGTAGGGCATTTCACCGCTTTGACGCCGTCGTCAGACTCGCGCAGGCAGGCACCTGTCGTTTATTCATTAAGAATCAGTCCCGATTCTGGACGAAAACCAGGAAACGTCTGACGCAATGAAAAACAGCCAGCGCTCATTTTTGCGGGAGTCATCTGAGGGTGATCTGCGGGCGGGGAGATCAATCACTCGATTGATCGACTCAGGAAAGCAGCCAGCCGCCGTCGACATCGATTGTTGTGCCTGTGACGAAATCATTCTGAATTGTGAACAGGATTGCCTGGGCGACTTCGTCCGCCGTGCCAGCACGTGGGATCAGATTGTTGGCAGTCGCTTTGGCGTACAGGGCAATACGTTCTTCTCCCTGCAGCGAAACCATCGGTGTGTCGATGGAGCCGGGCGAGACTACGTTCACGCGTCGAGGCGCGATCTCTGGAGCGACTGCACGCACGAGTGCTTCCACCGCAGCTCCCACCGAAGAAAGTGACACCTGCCCCGGCCTGGCCTTGCGCGCGGGAGCCCCGCTTACCAGAACGATCGCTCCGTCTTCGGCCATGTGCTGCGTACCGAACCGCACGACGTTGGCATAACCCCATAACTTGTCGAACGATGCCTGGTAACCATCCATGTCCATTTCGAGAAACGGACCAAACGATCGCACGCCGCCGGTGGCAGCGCTGACCAGAATGTCAAACGGTGCGCATTCCTGAAACAGCTGCGACAGGGCCGCACGATCACGCACGTCGCACTTCTTCAGACTCATGCCGGAAGGCAGTTCGCTGCCTGCTTTCTCCGGGTTTCGACTGACCGTGATCACCGTCGCGCCAAGGTTCACAAGCTGTTTCGCAGCGGCAAGGCCAATCCCCGAGGTGCCGCCAAACACAATGGCCTTCCTGCCTGATACGTCCATACTGTCTCCGAATTCGACCACTTGAATGAATGGCCCGAGTAGAGCCGTCGGCTCCTCGGCCTGATGTCCATGCAGATTTACGAGGCATTCTTGTCAGGTGGCACTCCTCGATCAATGTCCGGTCGTCGGCCAGCTGTCGAGGCCGCGTCACTGCCGACCTGGCGAGGTCGAGTCAGGAATCCATCCGCAGGCATCCGTTACCAGCAGACGCATAATCGCTACAGCCGAGACGTACCGAATTGTCCAGGTGTCTTCTGATGCAAGTTTCTCATTCCGGCCGAATTTCTCGGTTAGCGCACGAATGCTGACCTAGCAGCGTGTCCGGAAAGCTGTTGTGTGGCGTAGCCGGTGAGGTCTGAAAATATCTGAATTCCTGTCGCTGTCCTGTTTGACTCAAGGGCTCTCGTGAACGACGTGGAAGATGGGGCGAC
>JABMPE010000330.1 GCA_013203845.1 Rhodopirellula sp.
AACGCTGGCCACCGCCACTCCGGTGCATGGCATGGTTCGTCACGTTTTCAGCGCGCACTCGGTGACGAATTCGTGGAAGTCGTGGTATTCGGATTCCGAAATCGCGTAGCCTTGTTCGTGATCGATGCAGTATACGCGATCGGAGCACTTTCCGTCGATTACTTTGAACGCGAGATAGTCGCCAGCACCATTGTCCGAGAATGGCAGAATCGTTGTCCCGATTCCGTCAATGAAAGCCGTTTCACGCCACAAGCTCCAACTACTCGTGGGATCGAATGAATACACCTGTGAGTAAAGGAAGTCGCCCGCACCATATGTTCGGAGAAATCGTTTGTATTGACTGTTGAGGCGTATCTTGTGTTGGAGTTCGATGGCGGCGATTCGTTCTTCAGTCATCGGTGCGTCGCGAAGGACGTGTTCTCCATCGAATAGTTTCGATTTTGCACGGATCTCTGCGATCATGGAATCGAGTTGAATGTCATCCATTTGAGGAGCAGCACTTGAGTGACGAACTTAATTACTTATCCGGAGTTTTGACCCTGATAACGCTCTTATCAGTGTTTTTATCCCGGTGTAGACCGTTTTTATCCCTGGATAGCTTCGACTTTATCTCGGGTTTTATCAGGGTGTGGCTTGAACTCTACGGCAGTCTCGGGTTTCATGCAACCTGCGTACTCACGTGTACGGATCGCCGGATGGATTTCCTGGCGGATGATCAGATAGTCGTTGCATCGCATGAAGGCCTGGACTTATGACAGTCGGGAAATTCTGTCAGCGGTTGCACAACTCCCGGTATGGCAGAAATGATCGAAAGTGGTTTCCGAAGTGGATTCGTCGTTACGCCGCCAATCTTCAGTTGCGGGCTGGTTGTCTCCCGATCTCGGTAGATTCAGTCATTGAGTTTTCGAAATCGCTGAAGAATGCCGGGACGCCAGCGTGGCAGCGTTTGCAGGCTGTCCGCTCGGTTGAGGCCTACCGTGATCTTGTGCTGGAGACGGACTCGCCATCGTTGGTGCCGATCAAGCAGGCTTTGAGTCGGCTTGCGGCTCACGATGCTGAACTCGGCACTGCGGTCGGAAGCAGTCCGGGGATTTCCGACGAACGGCACCTGATCGGAATCATCGACCCTGGCGAACCGTCTGTCATTCAGGAGCTGCGGGTTCGTCACAAGGCGCTGGAAACAGAGCGAGCCTACGTTGGCTGGGTGTTCCGATTCATTCGTCACTGCGGGTCTGAAGAACTTCGCCACTTCGGCGAGCCGGAGATCAAGTCGTTCCTGACTGATCTGGCCGTGGGGGGCGACGTGACTGCGGGAACTCAGAACCAGGCGAAGTGTGCTCTGCTGTTTCTCTACCAGACGGTGTTTGCCAGGGAGCTGGCATTTCTCGACGTCACAAGAGCCAGCAAGCCAGAACGTTTGCCGGTGGTACTCAGTCAGAACGAAATTTCTGAGCTGGCACCTGAGTTCAGCGGGTTGCGGCGTCTGATGTTTTTGACGATGTACGGCGCCGGTTTGCGACATCGAGAGTGCCGGCGATTGCGAGTCAAGGATGTTTGTTTTGACGACGGACACCTTGTCATTCGCTCAGCCAAGGGAGACGTCGACCGCATCACCGTTCTTCCGGATCGATGTCGCAACGGGCTGATTGAGCAAATCGAACAGGTCCGGCGTCTTCACAAACGGGATCTGGAAGAAGGATTTGGAAAGGTGTACCTGCCAAATGCGCTCTCGCGGAAGTACAGGAACGAGGATCGCGAGTTTGGCTGGCAGTGGGTGTTTCCCGCTGGGCGACTCGCCAAAGATCCACGCACCGGAGAGCTGAGACGGCATCACGTCAGTGAGGATTACTTCGGCGACGACGGTGTCAAAGCAACGTGCTGGCGACTTCGGCGAGTTCGGATCTCACGCCGCGTTCGAGGGTGACATGGGCGTACATACCCTGCCCTTTCATTCGGTTGATGACGTAGGTCAGACCGTTTGACATTGAGTCCAGATATGGATGATCGATCTGCTGAATGTCGCCGGTCAGGATGATCTTTGTGCCCTCACCCGCGCGAGTGATGATGGTTTTGACTTCGTGCGGAGTCAGGTTCTGCGCTTCGTCCACGATGAAGAAGGTGCGCTGCAGACTGCGCCCACGGATGTACGCCAGCGGAGCGATTTCGATCCGCTTGTCGTCCATCATTTCCTTCAGCTCTTCCTTGAGACCTGGGTTCTCGTGCCGCAGGACCGTCAGGTTGTCGTACAGCGGCTGCATGTAGGGATCGAGCTTCGCGTCGACATCGCCGGGAAGAAAACCGAGATCGCGGTTACTCAGCGGGACGATTGGTCGGGCCAGCAGGATCTGCCGATACCGGTTTCTGGCATCGAGAGCTGCCGCCAGTGCCAGCAGCGTCTTGCCACATCCCGCGCGACCAGCCAGCGTCACAAGTCTGGCATCGTCGTTGGTGAGAGCCTGCAGAGCGAAAGCCTGCTCGGCGTTACGCGGCGTGATGCCCATGCAGGGAGTGTTACCGACTCGTCGGAATCCATGATCAGACCGGCTGTACGTCGCGAGCACTGACTTGGAGCCGTTTCGGATGATGAAGTTCTCGTTGTTGATCGGCTCGGCGATCACATCAACGATGTCTTCTGACACAGAATCCCGCGCGTCGTAAAACGCCGAGACAAGTTCGCTCGGCACACCGGTGATCAGGCGTTTGCCCGTGTAGAGGTTGTTAAAGTCCTTGACCTTGTCCGTCGTGTAATCCTGTGATGTCAGTCCGATCGCCCGGGCTTTCATTCGCAGATTCGTGTCCTTGGTAACGAGGACCACATCGCGATTCGTCTCCAGTTCCGACAAAGCGAGCGTCGTACTGAGGATGCGGTGATCTGCCGTATCCTCAAGAAAAGTCTTTCGCAGTCGATCGGTATCCAGTCCGATGATGACCCGGAATGAACCGAGGCCTTCACCAAGAGGCACTCCTCTGGCGGAAATGACATCGCCAGAAAGCTGGTCCAGTTCCCGCAGAAAGTGACGGGCCTGAGCATGAATGTCGCCGTTGCCTTTTTTGAAGCGATCGAGTTCTTCCAGAACAGTGATCGGGATGGCAACGTCATGCTCTTTGAAGCTGAAGATGCAGCGAGCGTCGTGAAGAATCACATTGGTGTCGAGAACGAAAAGCCTTGCGGCACAAGTTGAGCTGTTAAGCGTCCCTGCTTCGCTGATCATTCACCCTCCAGCTGACGGGTCAGGCTCGGAGCGTTGGCAATGGAGCACTGGCTGCCTGAGCAGCGCGATCACCATCGCCGCTGTGCCGAGCTGTACTGTCCGGGCCACCGATCCAGAAGTTGAACGCCTGAAGACCGACGGGACCGGACTGGGATTCGACTCAGCGGAGTGTGCCAGAACATCGCACGACTGCACAGCCCAGTTCGTTAAGACCTCGACAATTTTGTCCGAAGGCACGGGCCACAAAGTGGAAAGACTGATTTCCGCCAGATCTCTTCGTGCGCGATGCGTGACCGATGCTGATTAAATTCTGGAGATCAACGTTCGTGGCAGCGATACCCGGAAGAGACGTGTTCCAGAAAAGGGTCCGAACAACCATGCTCGCACGTCGGTCAATTGCCGAGCTGTTCATCCACCAGCAAACAGAACTGATCCCCACGGTCGACGAAATTGCGAAACCAGTCGTAGCTCGCGCAGCCCGGCGAAAGCAGAATGACGTCGCCAGCCAACGAGTGCTCAACCGCCCAGGCAACAGCGGTTCTGAAATCGGGACATGATTCAACCGGCATCGAGGCGTTGTTGGTCGAGACACTTTTTTGCAGCACCGGCGCCGTCTGGCCGAGTAGCGACGCGGCTTTGGCGCGCTCCGCAATCTTTTTCGACAGGTTCGTCAGATCGACCTGCTTGTCGTAGCCGCCGGCCAGGATGACGATAGGTTCGTCGAAAGAATCCAGAGCGGCGATGGTCGATTCAGGCGTCGTCGAGATCGAGTCGTTGTAGAACTTCCGTCCGTTAACCTCGCCGACAAACTGAAGCCGATGCGGCAGCGCTGCGAATTGTTGCAGGCCGATTCGGATAGCTTTAGTGCTTGCACCAGCCAGTTGAGCCGCGGTCGCGGCCAGCAACGCGTTCGACAGATTGTGACGCCCGCGAAGCTGGCACCATTCCCGCACGCGAATTTCCTCAGACTCGATACCGCCTCCATTCGACCGAACGTGAGCGACACCTGCCTCATCGAGCCAGACTTGCCGTTCTGCAGTCTGTCCTGTCTGCAATTTTTCTGTCAATGACTCGTTGGGAAAGCAGCTAGACACAAGTGACCTGCGAGCTGATCCTGGCCAGCCAGCAACATCCGCGTCGTCACTGTTGAGAACGCACGCGTCGTCGTCAGACTGCCAACGAAGAATTGTCTGTTTGGCATGTCGGTATTCGTCGAGTGAGATGTGCCAGTCGAGATGGTTCGGTGCAAAGTTCGTGACGACGGTAATGTCCGGCCTCGCCTGAATCCGATCCAGCATGTGCAACTGAAAACTGCTGAGTTCCAGCACAACCCAGTCGTCGATCGTGATCTCGTCCAGGTGCGGCAGCAGGCTGCGACCGATGTTGCCTCCCAGCCAGCAGCGTTGCCCACTCGCCTGAATGATCGAGTGGATCAACGCCGTTGTCGTGGATTTGCCGTTGCTGCCGGTGACGGCGATCACCCGCCCACGATTCCGTTGCCAGAAGAGATTCATCTCTGATGTGAGCGGAATGCCGGCGGTTTCGAGCCGCTGAATCATCGGGTGATGAGGCGGGACAGCCGGGTTCACCACGACGAAATCTGCATCGGCAAAGTGCGACCAATCATGCTCGCCAAGTTGCCAGTCAACGTTGGTCAAATCCTGTAGTTGCGAGAGTGCTGGCTGGAGCTGCTCCTGGGAACGCTGATCGGAAACCCGGACGAGGGCTCCACGTTCAACCAGAAAACGAACTGCCGCCGCTCCGCCGCCGAAACTGCCGAGTCCCATCACGGTGACTCGGCGTCCGGCGATTGTCGTCAGATCAGAAGTTGGAGGAGGTGCTGCCATGACGCCGGATTCTGACGCTCCGCTTTCGAGATGCAATCGCTGCCACCGGTTTACCGATTCGCCGGGAAGGCTACCATTCCGCCTGCGTGAACTGACGACGTTACCAATCGGATCAATGCACTCATGAGAGACAGAACGATGCCGAACCTTCTGCGAATGCTCACGGCGGTGGCGATTGCCGCAACGATTCTATCGGATTATGCAGCGGCACTTGCTTCGGCTGCTGACTACGGTCAGCCGAACATCGTCATGATCCTCGTCGACGATCTGGGTTACGGAGACCTCAGTTACATGGGAGCTCCTGATCTGAAGTCGCCGAATATCGATGGTCTCGCCGCGCGAGGCATCAAATTCTCAAACTTCTACGCCAACTGTCCGGTGTGTTCTCCGACGCGAGCGGCGTTGCTGACCGGGCGTTATCAGGCGCTCGTCGGAGTGCCCGGCGTCATCCGGCCTCACGCCGAAAACAACTGGGGATACCTCAGCGA
>JABMPE010000040.1 GCA_013203845.1 Rhodopirellula sp.
ACGCTGGACCAGGTTGACCTCGTTCCCGAGTACCTGCCACAATCCCGCCGCATCGTCCGGGCAATTTGAGAGTTGCCGGCTGATGTTGACTCCGTTGTAACTCCGGGGCGACAGGTTGCGAACCTGGCGTCTCTTTTTCTTTCCGGTGAGTCGTTTCGACGCGAACCCGGACGCCAGATATCGGATCGTGCCCGGTCAGACGGCGACTTGTTCTCGATATTCCACTCGAGAATCTAACACTCGTTATTTAGAGGAACGGTTTTGCCATGAGCAAAAACATGGACGCAATTGTCTCGCTGTGCAAACGGCGCGGGTTTCTGTTTCAGTCGTCGGAAATTTACGGCGGATTTCAGGGGTTCTGGGATTACGGTCCGCTGGGTGTCGAGCTGAAACGCAACGTCCGTGAAGCCTGGTGGCGGGACATGGTGAACGCGCACGACGAATACACCGCGCCGGAAGGGGCCCCCAGCTCGTTCAATATGGTGGGCATCGAAACGTCGATCATCATGAATCCGCAGGTCTGGAAATGCTCGGGCCATTACGACCTGTTTCACGACATGATGGTTGACTGCCGCGAGTCCAAAAAACGGTACCGTTTCGACCAGATTCGTGGTCGCTGGGCAACGAACGACGAGGCGGAAGCAGAGGAAAACAAACGCGTTTTCATTATGACCGACGCTGCTCCGGAAGAAGCCGTCGATGATACCGAGCGTCGGGCGGCTGAGTTCTACGGCGTGAAAAAGAAGTATGGGAAAAAGTTCTTCGCCGAGGACAGCACCGTCGAAACGGTTGATATGAGCTGGCTGGGACCCGATGCCGCTGCTGAGGGGAAAAATCTGGACGCCGTCCTTACGCTGGGAGCGTCGAAAGTCGGCACGCTGACCGAGCCGCGTGAATTCAATCTGATGTTCAAGACAATCGTCGGTGCGCTGGGTACGGCTGAAGACGCCGCGTTCCTGCGTCCGGAGACGGCTCAGGGAATTTTCGTCAACTTCAAGAACGTGGTCGACACGGCTCGTGTGAAGATTCCGTTCGGTGTCGCGCAGATCGGTAAGAGCTTTCGTAACGAGATCACGCCGCGAAACTTCACGTTCCGTTCGCGCGAGTTCGAGCAGATGGAAATCGAATTCTTCTGCCACCCGGACTCGTCTCAGGACTGGTACAAATACTGGCGAGATCGTCGCATGGCGTGGTACAAAGCGATGGGCCTGTCCGATGAGCGACTGATTCTGCGTGAACACGATCCGGACGAACTGAGCCACTACTCCACCGGAACAGCCGACGTCGAATACGCGTTTCCGTTTCTCGACGATGGCGAGTACGGCGAGCTGGAGGGTATCGCGCATCGAGGCGACTTCGACCTGCGCAGCCACATGGAAGGCAAGCTGGACGAGAAGTCAAATCCACTCGTGCTGCAACTGGATGCCGATGGAAATCCCAAGTGGAAGGGCAGCGGCAAAGACCTGCAGTATTTCGATGATCAGACTCGCGAACGGTTCACGCCGCACGTGATCGAACCGTCAGCCGGGGCGGATCGTGCGACGCTGGCGTTTCTTTGCGAAGCCTACACCGAAGACGAAGCTCCGGACGACAAGGGCGAGATGCAGAAACGCGTGCTGTTAAAGCTGCACCCGCGTCTGGCTCCGATCAAGGCGGCCATCTTCCCGCTGATCAAGAAGGAAGGCATGCCGGAAACGGCTCTCGGCATTTACCGCGAGATGAAAGCCGCCGGATTGAACGTCGTGTATTCTCAGCAGGGAGCGATCGGTCGCCGATATCGTCAGCAGGACGAAATTGGAACTCCGTGGTGTATTACGATCGACGGTGACACGGCGACCGACGGTGCTGTCACGGTTCGCGATCGAGACACGCTGGAGCAGACGCGCATCCCGGTGAGTGAAGTGACCAACGAAATTCTGAGTCGCCTGCGAGGTTGAGCGTTGGGACTTCAGGCTGACATTTGAACAAAGTCGTAGGCTGGAACGGCGGAGAGCTTGTTCCAGCCTACAGTTCAGACGGGTGAGGTCGCGAAAGTCTCCAGCTTGTCGAACGTTGTTCCGTTGCGGTCTTTCTCCGAGAGAATCGGTTCGGAATCCAGCGGCCATTCGACGCCGATGGTTTCGTCATTCCACAGCAGCGTGCGTTCGTGCTCGGGGGCGTAGCTGTCGGTGCATTTGTAGACGAAGTCAGCCGTTTCGCTGATTACCGCGAACCCGTGAGCGAAGCCTGGCGGAATCCAGAGTTGTCGTTTGTTTTCGGCGGAGAGTGTAATCCCCACCCAGTTTCCGAATGTCGGCGAGTCCTGCCGCACATCCACAGCAACGTCAAAGATCTCACCCTGCATGACATGGACGAGTTTTCCCTGCGGCTGCTGAATCTGAAAATGCAGGCCTCGCAATGTTCCGCGACAGGAGTGCGACCAGTTATCCTGGACAAACGGGCCAGTGATCCCGACTTCCGCGTAGCGTTGCGTGGAAAATGTTTCGAGGAAGAAGCCTCGCGAATCGCCGAACACACGCGGCTCGATCACCAGTACGTCCGGCAGGCGAGTTTTCGTAACTTTCATGCTCTGTCCACTTTGTTGTTTGACAGCGGTTGCTGACAATCGTTTTCCTGCCGATCCAGGTCTAGTTGTATTCAGGGTGCTCATGATCCGGTGACCTCTTCCTGAGATTCACTTCAGGGAATTGATGCCTGGCCTGTCGTCGCGTCGGAAGCCGTTCGGTGGGATACTAATTGGCCCGTGAATTTGCATCTATACCTGTCTCGCGAGCCCAAAGCTGACGTTGAAGCCAACGTTGAGGGTGCTTTACGATCCGCAGCCGCAAATTCAGGACTGGATGTCACGACGACTTCCGACATTTGCAGGGTCGCGATTTTACTCCACGGAAGGCAACGAATGGGTTCCGGCAGGCTCGGTTCACAGCGGGGGCGGTTTGAGTCCGCAGCGCCGATTTCGTCTCAATCGACAGGACCGGGTGACGCATTTAATCCGGAGCTGTTCGCAGCGACAGGGTTAACCCCCGAGTCCGAACGGCTCGGCGGCGCCATCGCTCGTACTCGAGACTGGATGCTCGACCATCAGCATCCAGACGGCTTCTGGGTGGGCGAACTCGAAGGCGACACGATTCTGGAATCGGAATACATTCTGCTTCTCACGTGGCTTGGTCGAGGAGACTCGGAAGAAGTTCGACGCTGTGCGCGATACATCGATCGGCAGCAGCTTCCGACGGGCGGGTGGGCGATTTATCCAGGCGGTCCGCTGGAAATCTCGGCGTCCGTGAAAGCTTACTGGGCGATGAAAATTGCCGGGCACGCTGCTGATGAAGAGGTCATGCGGCGGGCAAAAGAAGCCATTCTCGCGGCGGGCGGCGCCGAAAAGATGAACAGCTTCACGCGGTTTTACTTTGCACTGCTCGGGCAGATTTCCTACGCACAGTGTCCCGCCGTCCCGCCAGAACTGATTCTCATTCCGACCTGGTGCCCGTTTAATGTTTATGAAATGTCGGCCTGGTCCCGGACGATTCTGGTTCCGCTGAGTCTGATGTGGTCATTTCGGCCCGTCAGTAAGCTGCGTGACGAATGGAACGTACCGGAATTGTTCCTTAATTCTCCCGAGTCGTTACCGAGAACGATGCCGCCTTCGGAAGTTGTTGACGAGCTGAAGTCGAGACGTCGTTTTAACTGGCGGGCTTTTTTCAACGGCGTCGACCTGACGTTGAAGACTCTGGAAAAACTGCACGTTCGCCCGTGCCGCAAGGTCGCCGTTCGCCGCGCGACAAAGTGGATGGTCGACCGGTTCGAAGACAGTGACGGCCTGGGAGCGATCTTTCCGCCGATCGTATGGAGCATCATTGCGCTGCGTTGCCTGGGCTACGAAGAAGATTCTCCGGAAGTACAGGCTCAACTTGACGAGCTGAAGGCTCTGGTCATCTCAGAAGGGGACACCGACCGGCTGCAGCCCTGCAAGTCACCCGTCTGGGATACGGCCATTGCGACGATCGCTCTGCGGGATGCCGGCGTTTCGGCGGAGCATCCCTCGTTGAAGCGAACCATCGACTGGCTGTTGTCGAAGGAAGTCCGCCAGCCAGGCGACTGGACAATGCGGAACATCGCAACCGAGCCCGCTGGCTGGTACTTCGAATTCAATAACGAGTTCTATCCCGATGTCGACGATACCTGCATGGTTCTGATGGCTCTGGCCAGGTGCCTGCCGGATCAACCTGAGTGGGACACCGATTTTCTGGTGGATGACTGGAGTCCTCACGAAGCTGACAAAGATGCCACGGCTGTGCTGGCCGCGCGTCATGCGGATTCCGTTCTGGCGGCGGTACAGGTCGATCGATTGCGACCCATACTCGGCGCGATGCACCGTGGAGTTCGTTGGATTCTCGCCATGCAGTCAAAAGACGGCGGGTGGGGAGCCTTCGATCGAGACAACGTTCGCGAGCTGTTCACGCAGGTTCCGTTCGCCGATCACAACGCGATGATCGATCCCAGCACGGCTGACTTGACGGCTCGAATGCTGGAGATGTTTTCGTACCTGAATGTTCCGGCGGATCACCCGGTGGTGCGGAAGGCGATCGACTTCGTCTGGGATGATCAGGATCCGGAGCACTGCTGGTATGGTCGCTGGGGCGTCAATTATCTCTACGGAACGTGGCAGTGCCTGGTCGGTCTGACGCGAATCGGTATACCGCTGACGGATGCTCGAATTCGCAAAGCGGCGAACTGGCTGAAGTCAGTCCAGCGTGATTGCGGTGGCTGGGGTGAGACTCCTCGCAGTTATGATGATCCCTCGCTGAAAGGGCAGGGGCCTCCGACCGCTTCACAAACGGCTTGGGCAATTCTCGGTCTGATCTCGGCTGGTGAAGGTGAGTCTGAATCGGTGGCGCGAGGCATCGAGTACCTCCTCGATTCACAGAATGAAGACGGCACGTGGGATGAAGAGTGGTGGACCGGAACGGGCTTCCCCAAGGTGTTCTACCTGAAGTACCACCTGTATCGAATCTCATTTCCGCTGATGGCTTTGTCTCGCTATGCGAGGCTTCGCGCGCGAGTGTGAGGCTGTCTTCTGGCAGGCCACGGAATTTTTTAGTCGCTCTCGACGGTGCGGCGGCTGGCGGCATTGCCTTCGTCTTCGCAGGCGGGCCAGATCAGGCGGAAGCGAGTGCCCTGGTTGGGCTTGCTGTCGAGGACGATCTGGCCGCCATGCTCGCGCAGAATCTTCTGGCTGACTGCCAGTCCGATGCCGGTTCCGCGAGCGCCTTTTGTCGATTCAAAAATGCTGAAGAGTGTGTCGAGCTGCTCTTCGGGAATGCCGGGGCCGTTGTCTGCGACTTCGACCCACACATCCATTTTGTCAGATGACGTGCCGGTGCGTATTTCGACGATGCCTTTGGGCATTTCTTCTAGGGCGTCCAGAGCGTTGATGACGATGTTCAGGACGGCTCGATGGATGCCCTCGGAATCGAACATCGCTGTGGGGATGCCTTCGCCGAGAGCCAGTCGCAGTTGGACACCAATCTCGTCGGCGCGGGTGTGCATGAGTTCGTGAATTTCAGCAACCAGTTCGTTGATGCTGCCGGGCTCAAGTTTCGGGCGACGTTCGGCGCTGAATGACAGCATGTCCATTACCAGGTGGTTGATTCGTTCCTGGTTTTTTTCAACGATAGACCAGCCTTCCTGAATCAACGATTCGTCGTGCCCCTGCAATCCCATGTCGATGAGATAACTGCCGCCGCGCACCCCCTGCAGAATGTTCTTTGTATGGTGACTGAGGATGGCGATGGTCTGGCCGACTGCGGCAAGTCGTTCTGCCTTAACATAGGCGTCCTGGTAGCGGTGATTCTCGATGGCCAGTGCTGCCTGCCGTCCGATCGCGGCCATTAAGTTGAGCTGCGAATCAGTAAACTTGCTGGTGAGAGGCTGGCCGGGAATCTGGCCAACCTGTGAAACCTGTGTATCGACATAGATGACACCCATCAGTTCGTAGTGACCAGGCATCGGAACGCACAACGCCTCGCGAATGCCTTCCTGGACGATGCTGATTCCGCTGGCAAATCGGCTGTCAGCTCGAGCGTCGGATGTTCTGACACCCTGTCCCTTACGGACGACGTAGTCGACGATGCTTCTGGAAATCGGCATACGACCGGCCATTGTTCCGCCGCTGATGTGAGCGAGGGCTCGCGGTTCGAGTTTTCCGTTCTGGGGGTTTGTTACAAGTACGCAGCCGCGATCGGCTCCGACGGCTTCCAGTGACGTATCCAGAATCCGCTGCAGAAGCTGCTCAAGGGAAAGTGTTGAGCTGACCATCTCCTCAGAAACGCGGTACAGCAATCGAAGCTGGGCCAGCGTTTCGGTGGCCTGGTCTCCACGAACAGGCATGGACTGGTCGAGCAGCAGGCGGCTGGCGTCAATTCCCACTTTTGAAATGATCTGGGACGGATCGTCTCTTCCCAGTGGAGACACGAGGTCGACCGGAACCTCTTTCTGAGAATTCGACGGCTCGGCAAACAGCAGAACGGTGCTGCCGACCTGAATCTGATCGCCGGTTGCCAGCCGATGAGTCTGTATTGAGATGCCGTTCGCGAAGGTTCCGTTCGAACTGTTTCGGTCGGTAAGTATGAAGGCCCCGTCGTTGAAACTGACCGAAGCGTGATTTCTCGACATTTCCGTGTCGAGAATTCGAATGGTGTTCATCACGCCGCGACCGATTGTCGCGTCACTGCTGTCGAGGTCGAAACGGGCTCCCTGGTCAACGCCTCCGATGACCAGCAGTGTCGCTTTGGGCACAAACAGACTCCCAACGGCTTGTCGATTCCAAGGTGGTTGCCACTCGATTCTCCACAGGCCCCAGTCGTTTGTGGCCCACGATCTTCGAGCATTCTATGGGATGGCCACGATTGAATCATCGGTCAATGCGACGTTTCGACTCAAAAGCGGAAGTCGACGGTCGGTTCGGCAAGTAACAAGTGCGCGAATGTGTCATCGGTGAACTCGATCCGGTGTTCCAGTGGCGAGTTGCCGCCTTGCCTGTCTGGAACCGGCCACAACGCATGTTGACACTTTGCCACAGAACGATCGATACTCCCGCTCCTCTCTTGAGTTGTGGCAACTGGTCAGTTGCGGCAACTGTCTCATCTGCTTCATGCGGCATTTCATCTCGCGTTGCAGGCTGAAAGCTCCCCGTTTTCGTGATTGCCTGTTTAATCACTTTTTTGCGTACCTCGCGTAAGCTCGCTCGGTTCACACTGGTTTCGTCCAGTCTGGAGGATTTCGCGCATGTCCAATGATGACAGTCAATTGCTGATGCAGGCCAGTCAGATCGCGGGAAACCTGCGGGAACGGGTGGTCGAGCAGGGGCGGCGAGAGAGTCATGTGGCCGATCAGTTGGCTGTGCTGGATCAGGAGCAACGACGTCTCCGGATGGCCCAGCAGCAGTTTGAGGAAGATCGACAGGATCGCGACGCGGCATTGAAACGCCGCGAAGACGAGTTCGAGGCGAAGCTGGGGGATGTGCAGAAACTGTTGACTGATCTGCAGGTTCGAGAAGATCAGGTCGCCCGAGGTCACGAGCAGTTGGAAGTTGCGCGAAAACGACTGGCGGAAGAGCTGGCTCAACAGTTGGACGTCGACCGGGGGGCACTGCGGCACGCGAAGCATTTGGCCGAGGCCGAACGCAAAGAACTGTCGGCTCAATCTGAAAAGCTGCGGGAAGAACACCAGTCCCTGATGCGTCAGATTCGTCGTGATCTGGAAGTCGAACGGCGTCGCGTACGCGCTCAAACGGCGTCGGAAATTGAGTCGGAACGTACGGCCTTCGTCAGCGAGAAGTCAGAATGGTCAGACAGGAAAGCTCGTGAAAAATCAGAGCTGCAGCGCGAAGCTGAAATTCATCGCCAGGCTGTCGCACAGGTTGAACGAGATCTGGCCGCTGAGCGGCAGACAACTTTCGCCGAGATTGAGCGTCGGAAATCTGAACTGGTTGCCGCGCAGGACGAACAACGAGCCGCGTTGCAGACGGAACGTGACGAGTGGCAGAAGCAGATTTCCTCAGAACGCGAAGAGATCAACCAGGCGAAACTTGAACTCGAAAAATTGTCATGCGACGCCGAGGCCGCGCTGGTACAGCGTCGGTCCGAATTGGAATTACAGACCAAAGCCGCACACGATGCCGCTCTGGCTGAGGTTAGATCGAGTTGGAGTAAGGAACGCGAAGAGCTACGGCGTCAGCTTTGTTCGGACATCGAAGCGGAACGGAAGGTGTTGGCAGGACAGGTCGCGGAATTTGAAGCTCGACAAAAACGGGAGCAGGCGGCTCTGGACGAAGTTCGCGAGACGCAGGAAGTCGCGTTGCGACAATCAAGAACGGAACTGGTCGAAGAGCGACAGCAGGTGATGGCGCAACTTCAACAGGAACGAACTCGTCACGAGGGCAGTTTGAACGCTGCCCGCGGACAGTTTGAGTCGGAAGTGAAGAGCCGATTACAGGCGGTTGAACAGAAAGTGGCTGCCGAGAATGCGGAACTCGAAGAGCGGCGAACGCAATTTCAGAAATTCGTGGACGAATCCTCGGCTGAAATTGACGCGGCACGAACTGAACTTGACCGGCAGCGCACCGACTGGCAGGAGCTTGTCAGTACTCAGAAAGAATTGCTGGCCGAGCAGGCTCGTGAGATGCAGGCTGGAAATCACGCGCTGGATATTAATCGTCAGCGATGGCGAGCAGAGTATCAGCGTGGTGAGGAACTCACACGCAAGCGGCAGCGACAACTGTTGCGTTTTCGCGAAGTTCTTGCTGAGCGGGAGCGGTCGCTTGCTCGCGAAGAGAGTGTCCGTATGCAGGCACGGCAGCAGCTTCAGACGGAGCTGGCTTCCGATCGCGCGAAGCTTGCTGAAGAACGGGCGGACCTGGAACGTCAGTTGAATTCACTGGAGTCCCTGCGGACCGAACAGCTGGAAAAGCTGGATCGGGAACGGCAGAAACTCGACGAACGCTCCGCGCGGCTCGAAAGAATGCGGCAGGAACTTGAGCAGATGAGCGTCATTAATCTGGAGTCTCGACTGGCGGCTGAAGAAGCAATGGCCGAGTTGATGGCCAATGTCGATGAGCAGGCCGCGAAACAGCGGGTTGAAGAAGTGCGAGCCGTTGTCGCCGGACAGTTTCGAAAGTTGAAGGTGAGCGATGCCGGGACCGACGCAGAGACTGTTCGCCTTGTAGCCATTGCTCAGGAGCGGCTCGAAGAAGAGGATGAGCGGCTTCGCACGGCTCGTGATTCGTTTCAACGACGAATGAGCGAGCGGGAGCGCGAGCTTCACGAGCAGGAAGCTCGACTTGAACACCGCATGCACGACTGGGAACAACGAGAGTCCCGCTGGCGGCACATGCGTGATGACTGGCTGGAAGAGAAACTGAACGCTGAGCAGATCATCCGCAGCCTGCTGGAAGAATTATCGACCGGTGATCGCGCTGCCGCGTAGCGGCGGTGCAGTCTCGTGGCAGACGGGTGCTCGTACAGATCGGCATTGTTTTTCTGGATTGGATGTCGTTTCAGTCGATGTTGTTCCTGTGGATATCGTTCCACCGGAGCCGAATCTCTCAGAGGCACGATTTCCACTGCGGCGCAGGAGTCAGTAAAGTGTGAGTCTGCTGGTGTTCAGGGCCGACTCCGCGACAAACACTCCTGCGAGATGCAACGATGAAATTTGAAGACGGCCATACCGTTGGAATCGACCTGGGAACTTCGTACTCCGCCATTGCCCGTCTGGATGACGATGGCGAACCGGTCATTCTGGAGAACAGCCAGGGCCGTCCGATCACGCCGTCGATTCTGATTCTCGGTGACGGGGGTCGTGTTATCGTGGGGCCGTCTCCAGAACTCGTTGCTGAGGAAGCTCCCGAGCGAGTCGTGCTGGGTATCAAACGGCACATGGGCGACAGCAAATTCGAGCTGTATCACGAAGGGCGACGGCTGACTCCCGAACTGATTTCTTCAATGATTCTGACAAAGCTGCGTCAGGACGCTGAAGAGTACATCAAGCCGATCCGAAATGCCGTGATCACGGTGCCGTACTACTTCAACGAGCCGAAGCGGCGGGCGACTCGTCATGCCGGGCGAATTGCCGGACTTAACGTCGTCGACATTATCAACGAGCCGACTGCTGCAACACTGGCTTATGCCTGGCAGAAGGGCGAGCTGGGTAATGCTGAATTGCCAGACAAGGAGCGAACGATTCTTGTTTACGATCTCGGAGGCGGCACGTTTGATGTCACCGTTGTGCGATACACGCCGACCCAGTTCTCGGTAATTGGCACGGACGGTGACACGATGCTCGGAGGGCTCGACTGGACTGATCGGTTGTACTCATATTTCGCTGAGCAATTTGAATCGAAGTTCGGACTCGATCCGCGCGGCGATGCATTCGCGAGTAAGTCGTTGATGGTCGAATCTGAAGCGGCAAAACGTGAGCTGAGCCTCTGGGGCAAGTCGACGATCTGTTTCGAGTATCGAGGTCAGACACTGGAGCAGGAAATCAAGCGTGAGAAGTTCGAAGAGCTGACTCAGGATCTGCTGCAGCGGACCCGGGACACGACGGAATTCACGCTGGACCAGGCGGGAGTTGATCCTGGAACTCTGGACGAAGTGCTGCTGGTCGGTGGATCAACATCGATGCCAGCTATCGCCGAGGCGTTGGAAGAGTGTACCGGCAAGAAGCCGTCCCGGGAATTGAATCCGCAGACGGCGGTGGCTCAAGGGGCGGCGATTCATGCGGCAATTCTGCAGGCTCAACATACGGAAGGGCGAGGCCAGGCAGCCGAAGCGTTGCAGAGACGGTTGAGGTCGGTGACGACCAACGATGTGAATTCTCACTCACTGGGTGTCGAGATTCGAGATCCGAACAATTCGAAGATACGAAAAAACCACATCATGATTCCGCGGAACTCGCCATTGCCGACTGAAGTGCGGCAGCGATTCAAGACTACGTCGAGCAATCCCCGGTCATTACATATTCGACTGCTCGAAGGTGAAACCAGCGATATCTCAAGCTGCACCTTCATTGGAGATTTTCGACTGGTCGGACTTCCTGCGGACTTGCCGAAGGGGTCGCCGGTCGAAGTTGCCTACGGTTACAACGAGCGTGGAAACATCGAAGTAACGCTTCGCGAAATGACCGGCAACAGTGCGGCGCAGGTCGAAATTGCCTGGAGCCACGGTCTGGATGATCGCCAGATTGACTCAATGTCGGCGCTGTCGCAGTCTTATCGCGTTGAATGAATTTGGTGTTGCGGTCGTGTCAGTCTCCTCTTTTGCTGCATCGCTGGCCGTTTCGAACATCACTCCACCTTTTTCTCTGGCCCATCTATGGGGTGCATTATGACTCAATTCAGCTTTCGGTTCGCGACGTTGGTGGTCTTTGTCGTGCTGAGTTTTCTGACATCAGTCGACGCTGATGACGTGCTGGTGCCGGCACATGAGACGGACTCAAACGGAGTTGCCTGGTACGGCGCACATGAGATTGGCGTCGAAGGGCAGGGGTGGACTGATACAGAATCGCCGTTTGATCGTCTGCCTGCCCGAGCCAAAGAACTGGTGCGGCCAGCGGTTTGGGGCCTCAGTAAGCACTCCGCCGGGTTATGTGTCCGGTTTGTTACGGACGCGACCGAGATTCACGCACGGTGGACGTTGACGTCGGCATCGCTGGCGATGAATCACATGCCAGCGACGGGCGTCAGCGGACTTGACCTTTACGCCAGTACAAAGACGACCAGCGAATCGGGTGGCAAGTTTCGCTGGCTGGCTGTTGGGAAGCCGACTGCAAAGGAAAACGCGGCGAAACTGGTCTCGGGTATTCCACAGGGAACTCGTGAGTACCTGCTGTATTTCCCGCTGTATAACGGCGTCGAGTCCGTTGAAATTGGAATTCCGAAAAGTGCTTCTGTGTGGAAACCGAAGGCTCGCCTATCCGGTTTGAAGCCGATCGTTTTTTATGGAACGTCGATCACTCAGGGCGGCTGTGCCTCACGACCAGGAATGGTTCATACGGGAATTCTGGGTCGCTGGCTGGATGCTCCTGTGATCAATCTGGGATTCTCTGGCAACGGTCGAATGGAAGCTGAAGTTGCAACTCTGATGTCGGAAATTGATGCCTCGGTGTTTGTGATTGACTGCCTGCCAAACATCGCCGCTGGCGATGTAACGAGTCGCACCGAGCCGCTTGTCAGGATTCTCAGAGCGGTTCACCCGACGACGCCGATTGTGCTGGTCGAAGACCGTAGCTATGCCGATTCGTTTCTGCTGCATTCAAAGCGGGAACGCAACCTGACAAGTCGTGTGGCCTTGAAGGCTGTGTTTGATCGTCTGAAAAAGGCCGGCGATCCGAATCTTTATTACATCCCCGGCGAAGACCTGATCGGTGATGACGGTGAGGGAACGGTCGATAGCTCGCACCCAACGGATCTGGGCTTCCTTCGCCAGTCGGAAGCATTTTCCAGGGTGCTCCGGCCGATACTGGAGAACCAAAGGCCGCATTAACAGCTTACGCCCTCGCTGCCGTTTTCTGCCGTTCGCTTCACCGTATTCAACATTCAACGTTATCTGTTCGCCATGCCGCTTCGAGTTTCCAACCTTCAACTGCCGGTCGAAGCTCCTGAAACGGACCTGCCGATTGAACTTGGCCGACTTCTTGGAGTTGATCCTGGCGACTTCACGACCTGTCGAATCCTTCGCAAAAGTCTTGATGCCCGTCAGCGTTTCGGTTTGAAGTTTGTGTACACAGTCGCCGTTGAACTGCCGACGGATGCTCAAAGGCGGCTCGTCGAAAAACGGCTGCCAAATGTCGATATCTGGCAGCCGACTCAATTTGATGATCCGCTGCCGGGCCGCGAAGCACTTGAGTATCGCCCGGTAGTCGTTGGTTCTGGACCAGCTGGAATTCTGGCGGGACTTTATCTGGCACAGAAAGGTTACCGGCCTCTGATTGTCGAACGCGGTTGCGCGGTGAAAGAACGTGTGCCGGCGATACGCAGGTTCGATTCCGGCGGGCCTTTTGAAAGCCACAACAACTATCTCTTTGGAGAAGGCGGCGCGGGAACGTTCAGCGATGGCAAACTCACGTGCCGCCTGACGGGCTCAGACGTCGACTGGGTGCTGCAGCAGTTTGCGGATTGCAGCGGAAAGCCCGCGATCGTTTACGAAAATCGCCCGCACCTTGGCAGCAATCGTTTACCGATGGTGGTCCGCAACTTCCGGCGCCGTATCGAGCAGCTGGGCGGTGAGTACCGTTTCGAGTGTTGTGTCGAAGGGCTTGACGTTTGCGATGGGCGAGTGACCGGCCTGCAGACATCGAGCGGACAAATCCCGACCAGTCGAGTCATCCTGGGGATCGGTCACAGCGCGAGAGACACCTACCAGCAGTTGTTCGATCAAGGAGTTCCGTTCGAGCAGAAGGCGTTTCAGCTCGGCCTGCGGATTGAGCAGCCGCAGGAGCAAATCAACCGGCACAAGTACGGAAAACCTGAATACGAATCGATTCTCGGCGCTGCCGATTACACACTCACTGCGAAGGGGCAACGCGACGTCTACTCATTCTGTATGTGTGCCGGCGGCGAGGTTATTCCCAGTATTTCAGAACCTGGTTACTTTTGTTCGAACGGCATGAGCAGTTCACGGCACAACACGCCGTTTGCCAACAGCGGGCTGATGGTCACGCTGGAGCCACACGAGTTTGGCAGCGAGCATCCACTGGCCGGAGTGGAAGTTCAACGTAAGTTTGAAGCAACGGCGTTTCGGCTCGGTGGTGGTGATTACTTCTCACCGATTCAGTCGGCAAATGATTTTCTGCAACAGCGGACTCCCGACGCGAAAGACCGGTTGCCATCGTCGTATGCGCGTGGAACGGTTCCGGCGAGTCTCGATCAAGTCTTGCCACCGATCGTGGTGGCAGCGATTCGCAAGGGGCTGCCCATCATGGATAAGAAGTGGCAGGGAGAGTTTCTGAAAAACGCCACGCTGGTCGGGCCGGAAATGCGGGGTAGTTCGCCGGTGAGAATCTCGCGGGACCGTGTGACGTTTGAGACGCCAGGTTTTGCTGGGCTGTACCCGGTCGGCGAAGGAGCGGGTTACGCGGGCGGCATTATTACTGCAGCGGTGGATGGCCTGCGCGCCGCTCGCGAAATCGTTCGTCGATTCGCACCGATGCAGTAGATCAGGCCGCGCGGCGTTCCGCTGACTTCACGACCTGACGACCCGCAAGCTCTCGCCACAGGTCGAGAAACTTACCGGTGGAATGCGTCAGCTCGAAGTTGTCGATTACTCGTTGCCGGGCTGCGATGCCGAGTCGGCTTCGGTCGTCTTCCGGCAGCGCGAGCAGCTCCAGAATCGCATTCGCAAATGACTGCGGATTCTGAGGCGGCACGACTCGACCGGTCTTGTCCACAATGATTGCGGCATCGCCAACGTCCGTGGAAACGCACGGCACGCCGCATGACATTGCTTCGCCGATGACGTTTGGAAACGCTTCGGTGATCGACGAGCAGGTCGCGATGTCGAAGGAGCAGTTTAACGGCACAATGTCAGACTGTAGTTCGACCAGCTGAACGGCGTCGGCGAGGCCGAACGAGTTGATGTCCTGTTGAACCTGTTCAGTAGAAATTGTCTGAGGCTCGCCACAAACGAGAAATCGCGTGTCAGGCCGGTGTGCCAGCACCATCTGAGCGGCTTTGAGAAACGTGATGTGGTCCTTGTTGGCGTGAAACCGAGCCACGCGTCCAACGACCGGAACGTTCTGCGGAATTCCAAGGCGCGCTCGTGTTTCGTGACGGAGCTGCAGGCTGGGCGAGAATCGGTCGACGTCAAATCCGTTAGGGATGACCTGCATCTTCGACTCGTCGTAGCCAGCGGCCACGTGATTCGGAATTGCCGCGTGTGAGTTCAGTACGATCTTTGTCGGAACTCGGCGTGACAGTCGGGCGCTGCCGGCAGCGCAACCACGAAGAGCCCGCGAATCGATCGCTGGGTCAAGGGTTGAATGCCGAATGGTCCAGATCATCGGCGTGGACGGGCTGCCAAGACACGCGGCGATGCTGCCGAAAAAGTCGGCCATATACATCCAGGACTGAATCACATCCGGCTGAAACCGGCGAATACGTGAAGCCAGCTGGAGAACGGCTTTGGGAAGTTTGTAATAGTCGGTCTGAACATCGAGGCTTTGTACATTGATTCCTTCAGCGGTCAGTTCCTGCGCGACTGCCTGAAAGTTCTTGATTGAAAGAACCAGATGTTCGAACTCGGGCGTGTTTCCGTGGCGAATGACGCGCTGAAGCATTCGCTCCGCTCCGCCTTCGCCACCAGTGCCGTTGATAATGCTGCAGATGCGGATGGGTTTCATGCGGCACCTTCGAGTTGCGGTGACAGGTCACTTTCCGTGAAGACGTCTGGTTGTTCTGTGGTCGCGATGCTGGTTGATGACGAGCGCTGCCGGTGTCTGAGAAACGACTGCCCAAGAATCAGCAGCATCCACAATGGATCGCGTACTTCGGGTTTGCCTGCGTCGAGGTCTTGGAGCAAACGGTCCACCATGCGCAGGTTCAGCCAGCCACACTCGCGAAGCGTCTGTTGTGACAAGGTGTCATGCACCAGGTCCCGCAGGGGGCCGGCGATCCACTGACGCATCGGGACTGAGAATCCCTTTTTCGGACGATCAAACAGCGACCTGGGAATGTGTCTTTCCAGCAGCGCTTTCAGCGGTGATTTCAATCCATGCTGTGTGCGGGCGGCGGTGGAAAGCTTCGCGCCGATTTCGGTCATGCGGAAGTCGAGCAGCGGTGACCGAACTTCCAGTGAGTACCTCATGGAAGCGCGATCCATCTTCACTTGCAGATCGCCAGGCAGGTAGAGGGCCGCGTCGGCGCACTGGGCTTTTGAAACCGGATCGCAGTTCAGCCGGTCGAAAATGTCGTGGAAGGGCTGCTGCGAAGCTGCGTCTGATGCATCAACACCGTCCAGAATTTCGGCAGACGAACCCAGCGGCCAGGCACGCATCAGCTGAGCGTAGAGCCCGGCGGCGTCCTGGGCAGCAAGCAGTTTCTGGAGTCGTGGGCCGCGACGCCGGTCGAGAATCGGTAAGGATGTCCCGACAAGTCGCCTGAAAGCTGCCGGAAACCGCTGAGCCAGCAACGCCTTCTGAAACCACTCGTAGCGCTTATAGCCGCCAAAGAATTCGTCGCCGCCGTCTCCGGTTAACGCAACGGTGACGTACTTTCGCACCTCGCGACAAAGTGCCATCGACGGCAGACCCGATGAATCAACGTATGGTTGCTCGTAACAGTCCACAAAGTCAGTGACGAGATCCGGCAATGAGTTCGGATCGATTCGGATTTCGATCTGTTCCAGACCGAGGTGTCTGGCAATCGCCGCCGCATACGGTGCTTCGTTGTGTGATTCATTGTCAAAGGCGACGGTAAACGTTGGGACCGCATCGTGTCCCGATGCTTTGAGCTGGGCGGCGACGAGGGATGAATCGATACCGCCGCTCAGAAACGCTCCAACTGGGACATCGCTGAGCGTACGAATCGCGACCGCGTCAGACAGCGTGCGGTCCAGTTCGTCGAGATTGACTTCCGGCTGAGTTCCCCACGCAAGGCTGGTGAAGTTGTGCCATTGGCGGCGTCCAGTAATGCGGCCAGCTCGTAAGGTGACGCTTTCGCCGGGACGGAGTTGAGTCGTGTTTTGATAGGCTGTCAGCGGGGCAGGGTAGTGGCCAAACTGGAAATACGACGGCAGCGTGTCGGCGTCCCAGTCGAGTCCGAAAGGCTCAAAACACCGCAGCTCCGATGCAAACGCAACGAACCCGTGGCCTTCGTACATGTAGAGCGGCTTCTTGCCGATGCGGTCTCTCGTCAGCGTCACGGTGCCGGTGTCTCGATCAAGAAACGCGGCAGCTAACATGCCGTTGCATTTTTCAAAGATGGTCTCGCCAGCCGTCTCGAACGCTTCGGCCAGAACTTCGGTGTCGCCCGTTGTCCTCAGGGCGGTCGCCGAACAGTGCTGCCGTGAGAGGTCCTGTGAGTTGTAGATCTCACCGTTGAAGGCAATGGTTGTGTGGCCGGACGCCGTCTGCATCGGCTGATTGGCTCGTGGATCAAGATCACGAATCGCCAGCCGGCGAAATCCCAGCAGCGACGTGCGGCGGGAATCGACGTGAAATCCATCCGAATCGGGGCCGCGGTGCGCAATTGCATCGGTCATTCGACGCAGCGCATTTTCTGCCCACGGAAACGGCTCGGCCAGCGAAAGGCCGGTAAACCCACACATTCCAGCATCCTTTCGGGAATGTTTGATCAGATTTCGTCAACAGCCATGCTGAGTTGTCTGGCTGCGCGGCGGAATGATAGTCCGGCAGCAAACAGGCCGGAACGCCGTTCTTTGGCGAGGTTGCACATGCGTCCTCGGCTCTTGAAATCAGGCGATGATTTCCGAGACGACGCGTCCGTAAACGTCAGTCAGTCGGAAATCCCGTCCGGCGTAACGATAGGTCAGCTGTGTGTGGTCAAGACCCAGCAGACGCAGAATGGTGGCGTGCAGATCGTGAACGTGGACACGGCCTTCGACCGCTTTGTAGCCGTACTCATCGGTTGCGCCATAGACGATGCCGGATTTAACGCCTCCACCCGCCAGCCACATCGTGAAGCCCTCGGGCTGATGACCTCGTCCGTCGCCACGTGGGTCGTCCGGCGTTCGACCAAACTCGCCGCCCCACACGACCAGCGTGTCGTCGAGCAGGCCACGCTGTTTCAGATCGCTGAGAAGTGCGGCCATGGGCTGGTCGATTTCGGACGACTTCTGTGGCATGAGCTTTGAGACGAACCCGTGGTGATCCCAGTTGTCATGTGTCAGCTCAATGAATCGCACGTCGTTTTCGGCCAGCTTCCTCGCCAGCAGGCACTGACGTCCGAAATCGTCCGTGGGGAGCTTGTCGCCGATTCCGTACAGGTCGAGTGTTGCCTGGGTTTCACGAGAAAAGTCCATCAGACCTGGCAGGCCCGTTTGCATACGAAATGCCAGCTCGAAGGATTCAATCACGCCTTCGATCTGGTCATTGCTCGGCTGTTGCCGGGCCAGGTCGCGGTTGAGCGACTGCAGAAAGTCGAGTTGCTTTCGTTGCTTCTCCGGCGACAGAGTTGGGTGTCTGGTGTTGGCGATTGTAGCCGTCTTCAGTGCTTTGCTCATCGTGCCGATGGGTGTGCCCTGATAAACCGACGGCAGAAAAGCGCTTCCGTAGTTGCGGGCACCACCCAGAATGACCGGCGGCTTTACGGTGACGAACCCGGGCAGGTTCCGGTTTTCTGTACCGAGTCCGTACAGAACCCACGACCCGATCGACGGTCGTTCGAAGAGGAAGCTGCCGGTGTGAAGTTGTGTCAGTGCAGCACCGTGTTCGGGGTTGTCGGTGTGCATGCCGTTGAGAATGCACAGCTCGTCAACGACGCGTGCTGTGTGCGGAAACAGCGACGAAACCGGAATCCCGCTTTCACCATGCCGGGCAAATTCCCATTGCGAGCCGAAAAACTTCAGCCCTTTTTTCGCACTCGGCTTTCCATTGTCCGCATTGAGTTTTGGCTTATGGTCGAACGACTCCATGTGCGACGGTCCGCCGCGCATACAGAGGAAGATTACGCGTTTCGCCGTCGCCGGAATGTGCGGCGCAACCGGAGCCGTTGGATTCGAACTGGCTGCCGCTTCTGAACAAAGCCCTGCCAGAGCGAGCATTCCAAATCCACTGGTGGAAGAGGCCAGCATTTTTCGGCGGGAAATTGGAAAACGCATCAGGCACGGTCTCCGAGCAGGATGAGTTGCTCGTTGGAACCCACATGGAAGTCAGTTCGGCATAAAAACAGCCGGTTCAGCGTACGCAGTCGTTGTTAATTCGACAATTGCACGGTCGCTGCTTCTGGCGAATAAGCCCGATCTGGACGGTGTATTAAATAGTGCCTGCTCAATGGCTTCGTCGATAATCCATACCAAATCCTTTGCGACGCTGCATGTCATATCGCCTCAGAGAGTCCTCGATCACAGGCATTGCTGTTTCGGCGTCCTGCATTTCGTTGACCTCGACAGACTTGTCTTCGAGCAGTTTGTAGTCCTGAAAAAAACGGCGAAGCATCATCAGCCGATGCGGCGGCAGTTCGCTGGCCGTTTTGAAGCTGTTGTACTCCGGATCGTCGACCGCGACGGCGAGGATCTTATGGTCGGGCTTGCCGCCATCGATCATTGTCATCATGCCGATCGCTCGCGAGTTGACCAGAGTTCGCGGAGCCACCGGCTCCTGACAGAGAACCAGCACGTCGAGGGGGTCGTCGTCTTCGGCCAGCGTTTGCGGAATGAAGCCGTAATTCGCCGGGTAATAAACAGCCGAGTAGAGAATGCGGTCGAGTTTCATCAGGCCCGTTTCCTTACACAGTTCGTATTTCACGCTGGATCCCATTGGGATCTCAATAACGGACCGGAATTCGGAGGGCAGATTGATGCCAGGGGTGACGTCGTGCCAGGGATTCATCGAGTTAGCGCCTGAAGTGTGGGTACTGGGAGAGTTTGGGACGGAACCAGGTTGTATCGACTATCGTGAACCAGGTCGAACTCAGTAGCGCTATCTTCCCAGCATTTTCTTTGCTCGCTCATTTGCGGCGGTGGGAATCTTCTTCAACAGCATGTCGATGACGTTGTCGGGAGTAACATTCTCGCTATCCGCATGAAAATTCGTAACGATGCGGTGCCGCAGGACCGCGTGTGCGACAGATTTCACGTCGTCTGTACTGACGTGAAAACGCCCTTCGAGAATGGCTCGTGCCTTCGCGCCGATGATCAGGTACTGCCCGGCCCGAGGCCCGGCTCCCCAGGAAATGTACTCGCGAACAAACTTCGGAGCTTCTTCCTCGTCCGGTCGAGTCGCTCGGACAAGATCGCGAGCGTAAACGAAAACGTGTTCCGCGACGGGAACTCGCCGCACGACTTCCTGCAGGGCGAGAATCTGCTTGGCGGTGAGCGCCGGTTCGAGGTCTGGTTCGCTGCTGCCGGTTGTCTGTTTGAGAATTCGCAGTTCCTCGGCCGCCGACGGGTACTTCACGATGATGTTGAACATGAACCGGTCGAGCTGTGCTTCGGGCAAAGCGTACGTTCCTTCCTGCTCGATCGGGTTCTGGGTGGCAAGCACAAAGAAAGGCTGAGGGAGTCGGTAAGTGCTCGTGCCGACTGTAACATGTCGTTCCTGCATGGCTTCCAGCAGGGCTGCCTGCGTCTTCGGCGGGGTTCGATTGATCTCGTCGGCCAGCAGGATGTTTGTAAACAGCGGTCCCTGCATGAACTGAAAGGTGCGGCGACCGGTTTCCGGATCATCCTGTAAAACGTCCGTTCCGGTAATGTCGGATGGCATCAGGTCCGGCGTGAATTGAATGCGCCGAAACGAGAGCTGCAGGATCTGCGAAATCGTGCTGACCAGCAGTGTCTTCGCGAGGCCCGGCACTCCAACCAGCAGACAGTGACCGCGGCTGAACAGTGATACCAGCAACTGGTCGACAATGTCCTGTTGCCCGATAATGACCTTCCCGATTTCCGATCGCATCCTTTTGTAGGCAGTCTGCAGCCCCTTGATGGCTTGCGCTTCCCGTTCGCGGACATCCAGATCAGGTTCCGAAGTGGAGATTCCGTCGCCAGCTTCGTCGTGCAGGAAGTCTTCCGGTGGCACGGCTTCGTCGATCGACACGGTTACGATTCCTGATTGGTGGTGCTGGTCTGTTGGCTGGGCTATTTTCCGCAGTCGCCACGATCGTTGCAGGAAATTCTGAAATGTCGATTCGAGGTTGATCGGGACAACACGATTGTGACCGTCAATCGCCGTCTGGAGAACCATGCGGCGATCATAATTTTGCAACACGTTCTAAACGCTGGTGAATAACGCCAGCTGGCAGGAACCAGAAACAGGAGACCTCAGGATGCTTCCCGGAATCAAACTGTTTGATCTGACAGGCCGTGCTGCAATTATCACCGGCGGTTCGAAGGGTTTAGGAGCGGCGATGGCTGAAGGTCTGGCGTCAGCGGGAGCGAATGTGCTTCTGGTCAGCCGTCACCTCGACGAGGCTCAGGCCGCGGCGAGGGAAATCGCATCGGGCTACGGTGTCAAAACCGCGGCCTTTCAGGCCGATGTTTCAAATCCGGACGATGTTGACGGCATGGTTGCCAAAGCGATCGCAGAGTTTGGCCGAATCGACATCCTGTTCAACAATGCCGGGATCAATATCCGAGGTCCGATTGACGAGTTGAGCTACGAAGAGTTTCAGAAGGTTCAGGACATCAACGTCAACGGCGTCTGGCTGTGCTCGCGAGCCGTCGCCCCGTACATGAAGAAGCAGGGCAAGGGACGGATCATCAACATGGCGAGTACGCTGGGGCTGGTTGGTCTGGCCAACAGAACGCCGTACGCTACCAGCAAAGGAGCCGTTGTGCAGATGACGCGAGCTCTCGGTCTGGAGTTGGCAAACGACGGAATCGCCGTCAACGCGATCTGTCCGGGGCCGTTTCTCACGCCAATGAATATCCCAATCGCCGACTCTGAAGAAGCAAAGAAGTTCATCGTCGGAGCGGTTGCGATGGAGCGCTGGGGCAACCTGGAAGAAATTCAGGGCGCCGCCATTTTTCTGGCCAGCGACGCAGCAAGTTACATGGTCGGCAGTCTGGTCACCGTCGATGGCGGCTGGACAGCGAGATGAACACCGAACGTCCAACACTCAACACCCAACAATGAATGTCTGGCGGAATCCTTTATGTCGACGTCGCTGGAAATTCTGTTCGAAGACAACCACTGCCTGGCCGTCGCCAAACCGGCGGGAGCTTTAATGATTGGCGACGAAACTGGCGATGAGACGCTGCTCGACCAGGCGAAAGAGTGGCTTCGCGAAAAGTACAACAAGCCGGGGAATATTTTTCTCGGCGTGGTGCATCGTCTTGATCGTCCGGTCTCGGGTGTCGCCCTTTACGCGCGGACGAGTAAGTCGGCCTCACGGTTGTCGGACCAGTTTCGGCGAGGAAGTGTCGAAAAATTCTACAATGCGTGGATCGATGGCTCACCACCGAATGGGACGCACACGTTGACCGACTGGCTTCTCAAGGACCGGAATACGAACACAACGAGTGTCGTGCGAGAGGGAACGCCTGGAGCAAAGTTTTCGACCTTGGAGTTTCGCGTCGTGCTGCGCGACGCAAGAAGGTCGCTGGTTGAGATCCATCCAAAGACTGGACGTTCGCACCAGATCCGAGTGCAGTTTGCATCGCGAGGCTTCCCAATTCTTGGTGACGTGAAGTATGGCGGTGCAAAGTGTAACAACCCGCAGGCCATCGCTTTGCATGCTCGTTCGCTGATCGTTCAACATCCGACTCAGAAGATCGACATCGAACTCGTCAGCGAATTGCCGGTGCAATGGAGCCAGTGGTTCGACGTGCCGGTGTAACGCTGGCACGTCGGCTTGCCTTTGACGTCGACTTCCCGTGCTGCGGTGACGTCCTGGGCCAGCCATTGCGAGGTTGATCTGTCGGTCGTCGACGGTGTACTTTTGCTGAAAACTTTTGGACACTTTCACTATGGTGTCCAAAGCTTCTCATCGTGATGCTGATTCTTCGTCGAGTTCGACGGATGATTCATGCGCGAAGGTTGAGTCCCAGTCGCCGGAAAAACAGCCATCGAGTTTTCTGTGGCTCACGAATCGAGACCAGTGGCTGGTCGTGATTGTGTCGATCGTGCTGGTAGCACTGCTTGCCGTGAAGTGGCACCGGCTCGGGTATATCGATCGATCCGAGTTCGCACTGAAGCGTGCCCACGAAGATATCGGGTATCAGAT
>JABMPE010000331.1 GCA_013203845.1 Rhodopirellula sp.
AAGCATGGTAGCAGCAAGCACGGTTCGTCGAAGAAGCACGGCAGCAGCAAGCACGGTTCGTCTAAGAAGCACGGCAGCAGCAAGCACGGTTCGTCGAAGAAGCACGGTAGCAGCAAGCACGGTTCGTCGAAGAAGCACGGTAGCAGCAAGCACGGTTCGTCTAAGAAGGACGGTAGCAGCAAGAAAGTTAAAGCCGCGAAATGCAAAAAATAATCAGCACGGCAGATCAGTCCGCATAGTCAATTTGCTGCGGCAGTCTGTGTGAGTCCTTGAAACCACTTAAAACGGTGCATCGGTGATTCCGATGCACCGTTTTCGATTTTGCGGTGGCCACCGGACTAATATTGTCGGGAACGATCAACCGCGACTATTCTGCGGTCCCTTCCTGATCGCATCTGGCGATTTCACCTGCACTTCCAGCAACACATCCTCATTTGCCTCACTCACCTCGGCCCCATTCCCGGAGCGGCTGCGCGCGAAAATCCAGCTCTCTCGGACTTCTGGTCCTGTTCCTGATCGCGCTGTCTGGTTTCGTTGGGTGCCTCAACGGTGCCCACGAGCTTCCGCTGCTTGTGCGCGCCCAAGGGCCTGGCGAAACAGATCTCAGTGGCAGACAGCGGTTTGACTTCGAAAGACAGGATCCATTTGGCAGCCGGCCGTCCTCTTCCGGCAACGAGTTGCTGACAACGCAGAGGCCGGTTCAGGCGACAGACCAGCCTGCACGTCCGATTCAGTTACGCGAAGCCATCGGGATAGCGCTTTCCAGATCGGACGTTGTACGAGTTCTGAACGGTGGAGTGCGTATTGCTCCGATTACCGGTTACGACACGCAGATTTCGGAAACGACTGTGACTGGTGAGATGGGGGCCTTTGACCCGAGGCTCAAAGCTGCGTATGAGAGTGCCCGGATTGACAATCCACCGAGTTCCTTCTTCGGGCCAGGCATCGCGACCGAAACCCTTCGCCGCGAACTGGATGTGTCAGCAGAGATCAGTCGAAAGTGGTCGACCGGCACCACAACGAGTTTCGGATACGCTCCGCCATTGGCCTATCTGTACTTCCCGCGTGCTCAGTCGGGATTGAATCCTGCGTATTCTGCCGAGTTCCTGTTGACGGTCGAACAGCCACTGCTTCGAGGGGCATGGAAACCGGTCAATCTTGCACCAATCCACATCGCGCAGACTCAGGTTGACCAGACTCGCTGGGAGACACAACAGACAATTCAGCAGCAGGTCCGCAGCGTCGAAGAAGCGTACTGGCAACTCAATGCTGCTTATGTCGAACTTCAAGCGGTCCAGAACGTGATCCCACTGGCAGAAGAAACGGTGCGGATCGAAAAGCTCCGCATGCAGGCGGAACAATCGATTTACAGCGATGTCGCTCGCGTCGAGGTTCAGTTGGAACAATTGCGACAACGCTATCTGGATGCGTGGATCGAAGCGCGTCGGCGCGAGTATCAACTGAGACAACTGATTGGCATGGACGTTCAGGATGGGACAGAGCTTCTGCCGGCTGACGCTCCGCAGCAAAGTCCCCCTGATGTCGATTTCGATAACGTGGTTGAGGTGGCGATGCGGGATCGCCCCGACCTGAATCAACGGCGTCTGGGACTTCAGATTCGTGAGCAGGAGTTGCTTCTGGCGGAGAATCGAACCAAGCCACAATTGAACGCGTCCGCTTCCTACCGAGTCTCGGGACTCAGCGATCGGCTAAACCGTTCATTTTATCAGGTAGGCACTTTTAACTACGAAGACTGGACGCTGGGAATGTCGTTTTCCGTACCCTTGAGAAACAGAACGGCATGTTCCGAATTGGATGCGAGTAATATCCGCCTGATGCGTGACCGTGCTTTGTTGTCGGCCTACGAGAAGCAGGTTGTCTTTGAGCTGGCAATCGTTGTCTCAGAAGTCAGCAGTACCTGGCGTCAGTATGAAAGCGCCCATCGGCAGCTCGTGATGACCGCACAATGGCTCCGCGTCGCCCGCGTTCGGTATGCGAATCCACCCGACGCCGGTGAACGACAGGACTGGCTGCTGCTCGCGCTGCGTGATTATCAGTCGGCCATTGACGCCCATGTTCGAGCAGTCACACAGGCTGGACGTTCGCTCGCTCAATACAACATCCTGCTCGCCAGACTGGATGAGCAACAGGGAATCAACCTGGACCGTTGGAAAATTCGACTCAACGGTAACGGTGTCGAATCACCGGAAATCGGGCAGTTCAGTATGCCAGGCTACGCGTCCATAGTACCCATCGCGATGCGGCCAACGGGCTCGATCACATCTGTTTCAGCCGAGGCTGGTTCGGTACTGACGGCGTCTGAACCAGCGACAGACGAACTGATCCCAGCAGCAGGCAGACAATTGCCCGCTTTCTCAATCCAGCCCGGTTACGCGCCTCTCCAGTCGCTGGACATGGTTCCGGGAACCAGCGAGTTCGTTGATTCACTCCTGCAGTGGTAAGGTTCGTATCCGCATCTTATGTCGGATTCTCACCACCAGAATTCGGTGCGAATATAACCCATCATCGTGGCTCCCACTGATTTTCCAAGCGTTCTGGAACCACGCACCACACGGCCAAAGCCTGTCATACCGGAACTAAGCTGCTGCTGCCCGTTTTCGAGCTGGCAGTGAACAATCAGAACATTGTTCAATGACTCCGGCAGTCTGACTGTTGCCGGAGCAACTCGCTCGACCGATGCTCGAATGGTTTCCATCGGCAGAGCACGAGCTTTGAGAATGACAGACTGGCCGGGAACAATGCCCACCGCAAGGTGTTCGTCAACTGCCAGCTCAACGCGCGTCAGTGAGCCATCTTCGATAGCGCAGATCGGGATTCCCTGAACAGCCAGCAGGCCAATTTTCTCTCGAAATCGAGGAGTGGCGATCACGCCACTTGCCGGAGCCCGCACGATCAACTGCTCTTCCTGAGCTTTCAGATAGGCCAGTTCTTTAAGAATGCGTTCTCGCCGAGCCTCTTCGGCAGCGATCACTTCCGGGCGTGTCCCTGCCAGTTGCAGACTTAAGGCCGACTGAGCTTCGGCCAGAGATTGTTCGCGGCGAGCGAGTTCGTCTTCTGTGACTCGTGTGCCATTGAGTTGTCGAGCCTGCAGCTCTGCCTGAGCCTGCAGCAGTTGTCCCTGCAGAAGTTGCAGGTTTGTTTTTTGCGCCTGCAATTGCGATCCTGCCAGCGCACCTTGTCCATGCAGCCACTCGGAACGCTTCAGTGATTTTCTGGCGGCGTCTATTTGAAGCTGCGCCTGCGTCACGCGTGCGTTGTCAACAACGATCTGCTGTTGCAGTTCACGCCGGGCGTGCCCCACGTCGATTCGTCCCTGTTCGCACCAGGCCGTCAGCCGCTCGATCCGTTTCCGTTGTTCGACGATCTCTTCCGGCCGTGTACCCAGCGTAAGTTGTGTCAGGCTGGCTTCTGATTCACGCAGTTCAGACTGTTTCGTCGCAAGATTTGCCGTCAGATCCGGTGATGCCAGTTCGACAAGAATATCGCCAGCAGACACTTCGGCACCTTCGTCCACGTGAATCCTGGCGATGAATCCCGTGACAGGGGCCGGAACTTCGAAACGTATTGCCGGGCGGACTTCGAAGTTACCAGTCGCGTAATGCGGTACAGGAATCACGAACGGCACCAGCAGGACAGCAGCCACGCTGGCTACCCAGATCATCGTTCGGGTCTTTCGCGCTTTGATCATGGTCGCACACTCGCTTTTGAAAAGTCCTTTGAAGATGCGTCGCAGCGCGAACGCCATCAGCAGCAGCAGAAACGCTGAACCAACCAGCCCGAATTCTTTGCCGACGTACGCCAGCAGTCGCACGAAGATCATGTCCAGAAAAAAGATGGCGAAGCACCAGCTCATGATTCCATAGATGAGCAGGGCTCGCGAATGTTGCTGCCCCAGCGGCTTTGGTGCTCCCCAGAGGAGCCAGCGCAGATGCTCCATCCAGTAGTTGTGAGCACGCTTCCGCAGATTCGGGATCGTCAGCCAGTCGCTGACGATGTAGTACCCGTCAAGTCGCAGGAGTGGGTTGAAGTTGAGCAGCCCTCGCCCGCCGCACACGGCCTGAGTGACAAACGCCAGATGATTCAGGAAACAGTCCTGTACCGTGACCCGCCAGACAAAGACTGACAACGCCCACAGACAAAGGTCGCAGTAGCCGCCCGCTGCCGTAATCAGTAAGCGGCGACGACGCTCGGGAATCAGCCACGCGTCCGACACGTTGCAGTACAGACACGGGATGAAAAACATGAAGAGCACGCCGGTGTCGTGGACTTCGCCTCCGAAATGCCGACAGGTCAGCCCGTGCGCAAACTCGTGCAGCACGGTCGCGAAGATGCTCGTTCCCCACACGACGGCGATCGTTTCCCACCGCATCGCCTGAGAGAACGAAGAGGCGAAGGCGTTTCCGTTCAGGCAGACGATCGAGAACGCGAACAGTAACGTCAGCGCCGAGACCGCCAGAAACGACTTCGTCCAGACCCATCGAATCTTCGGTTCCAGCCAGCAGAACAGTCGGTGTGGATCGAACAGCGGCACCCGGTAGAAAAGCACGCTCTGCTTCTGGCCGGAGAGTTCGTCGTCGTCATCTTCCTCGTCAGTGCTAGAAGATGCTCGCGATTTCCCAGACGACCTGGACGTGCTGGATGCTCGCGATTTGCTCGATGACCCGGACTTGTGTTTGCTTTTAGAACGCGACGGCGACTTACCATCGGTGTCTTCGAGCAGGCCACGCGAACGCACGATTTCCAGAAACTCATCGATGTCCTGATCAGTGAGCGACTCGCCAAACTCGGTTTCAAATGCGCGGCACAGATCGTCGGCCGTGGTTGAGCCATCCAGTTGTCGCAGCAGAAAATTCTCCGCCGGGCCGACACTGAAATACTCACGGCGCGCAGGAACCTTAATGACGACTTCGTCATCGGAAATCTGCCGGATAACCAGATCGTCCCGGCGAGCCGGAAGTGTCACGGTCTGAGTCACGACGTTCCTACTCGGTTGGTAGCCATCATGTCCGTCGGATCAGCAGCCAGCTTCGACGGTTTCCCGTTGCTCGACGCCAGTTCGGCCGGCATTGAGATCAGACAGAATCGTGTCGATATCCGGTCCTGATTTGGTGACAAGTCGGCTTTCCTCTTCGGAAAGAATGTGAACGTGGTAAGGCAGCTCGTCTCGCAGACAGCGTGCAGCGCGATGATGCCCGTCAATGACGACATGCCCATGCAGCACGTTTCCGTCAGGTTCCGGATACCAGATATGAGCGATGATTCCCGGATACTTCGGATTCACGTGGTCGACGTGTTCCGGGTAAATCCGGCAGATATCGACACTGTACACGACATCGTCGTGGTCGAGTTCAATCGGCTCGCGACCATCACCGACGATCTCTCGCGCCAGATCGACATCGAAATTGAAGATGTTTCCCATGAACCGGAATGACTCCGGCCCGGAGCTGCAATGTTTACACTTATTCGTTGACGGGGTCTTCTTATGCTTTCGTCGTTTCTTCGAATCTTTGCCTTTTGCCATGCTGTTGCCTTTCGAGGTGTCTGCTGGATTGTCCATGCCACCTGGAAAGCCTGGATCACAAAACAAGAACGGGCCGATCTGTTGTTTCGTGCCGAATCAAACACTGACAGCCATCTTTCAGTGTGTCACGAAAGTCGGATTTGACTGAGTTTTGACCGAGCGGAGCAAGACGTTGCGGCGTGTCATACCTGAAGAATCAGCATGACGAGTCAAAACAACGACAACTGAACAACTGGCCGCAGCGACTGGCGTTTGAATCTAATTCTCAGAGCCCCACCAGCCTTTTGGTGAGTAGTCCGGTCGCAGAAATCCGGCGGATTCAGCTTCCAGGCCAGGCAAAGTCTTCTCCCGGGTGCGAACGATCTCTTCCTGCCAGGCTCGCTCGCTGAAGTTGGGATTCGGAGCCGGCATTCGTGCGCTGGTTTCGATCAGCCACGCGTTCAAACGATCGCGAAGACTTGCCGCTTTGTCAGCGTTTGCGGCAGCCACATTGGTTTGCTCACCAGGATCATTGGCGAGGTTGTACAACTCATCGCGACCATCTTCGTAATAGTGGATCAGTTTCCAATCGCCGTCACGAATGATGCCGCTCGGTTCGCCGCCCTGGTTTCCGTAGTGAGGGTAATGCCAGAACAGCGGTCGGCTGGCGATCGTCTTCATTCCCTGCAGAAGCGGCACCAGACTCACGCCGTCGACGTGTTGTTGAGGCCGAAGTTTCTGGCCAGATAATTCCAGCAGCGTCGGATAAAAGTCGGCACCGATGACAGGCACATCGCAGGTTGAACCAGCAGATTTCACGCCGGGGCCGGCGATGTAATACGGCTCACGAATTCCGCCTTCCCACTGTCGTCCCTTGCCACCTCGCAGCGGCAGGTTCGACGTGGCTTTGCCATCTCCCGCCGACACGCCGCCGTTGTCCGACGTGAACACGATGATGGTATTCTTCGTTAAACCGTGACGATCGAGCGCAGCCAGCGCGATGCCCACCGCATCATCCATCGCCTCAATCATGCCTGCATAAACCGGGTGGTCCTGCACCTGCCGAACCGGACTGGTGCGGTCAACGATGAAACGATGCTCACGAGCCGGCAACTTCGCGGCCTTCTCGCGATACTTTGCCCACAGCGGTTTCGTTGACTGAATTGGTCCGTGAACCGAGTAAAACGACAGGTAGGCAAAGAAAGGTTCTTTGGCATGATCATCGATGAACTTCGCCGTCTCACGTCCCAATCGTAGAGGCAGAGACTCGCCGGCAGGTCCGTCCGTCATTTTGGGATTGTTGTACGGAGCGAAGTAACCGCCCGGAGGCGAACCTCGATGGTGACCTCCGACGTTGATTTCAAATCCGTGATCTTCCGGGAAAGAACCCTTGTCGCCGAGATGCCACTTCCCTGCGAAGAACGTGCGGTATCCGGCTTCTTTGAAGGACTCGGCCAGCGACGTATCTGCGGCCGGTAGCTCATGCACATATTTTGCAGGAAGCAGTTTGGTGTTTCGTTTCCAGCCAGTGCCTTCCGCGGCGCCAATCCAGTCAGTGATACCATGCCGAGCCGGAGTCTTCCCCAGCATGATGGTCGCCCGCGAAGGACTGCAGACCTGACACCCGGCATAGCCCTGCGTAAACCTCATGCCGGACTTCGCGATGCGGTCGATGTTTGGGCTCTCGTAAAACGTGCTGCCTTCGATACTCAGATCCCGCCACCCGAGATCGTCAGCGAGGATGAACAGGACATTCGGCCTCGACTTCGATTCCGCAGCAGACACGGGACTGCCTGATGTCTGCAGAAGCACGGTCGTCAGCGAAAACAATATCAGGCACACGATGTTCTTTGATAATCGGCGATGATCAACAGTCAGCGTTGTTTTGTTCTGGTCGAGCATCATCATTGTTGCTTTCGCTCAGGTGTGTCGGTGTGTGACGCGGCTCAGCACGTCATCAGGTCACAATGCAACCAGCCAGGATTCAGTCGCTCTGTCAATGATTAAAGGCAAACTCTGTCGAGTTCAACAGACTCCAGAAGATGTCCTCGTAGACGGCGGCGTCTTGCGGGTTGTCGCCAATCACCGCCCGCAGTTCGGTCGTCTCTTCCGTTGTCGGAGTGCGGCTCAAAGCAAGAATGAAGAGTTGTTCCAGCGCAGCTTCCGGTGTCTGGCTGCCGTCAACGAGCTGTTTCAACTTCCCGCCCACGGCAAGTCGCGACTGCACCGTATCGCCGACGGTCAGGTGGAGTGTTTGCGAGAGCGTCGGTTCTTTCTTCGTTTCGCACGCGCAGATGGTGGCTCGACTGGAACGTCCGAAGGTCTCCATGAACGGGTGACCGAAACTCGGCCCTTCCGTACTGCCGCTGGTACGCGGGTAAAAATCAATTCCGCGCGTGCCTTCCGGAAAACCAGGCAGATTGACTGGTACACCGGTAACAGCCACGATCGAATCCAGAAGCACATCAGCACGCAGCCGTCGCAGATGAGCATGAGAAAACTGCCGCGTGTCCAGTTTGTTCGCGGCGTTCGGTTGAGCACTCAACTGATACACTCGCGAGTTGCACATATCCCGCACGAGACTGCGTAGATCGAATTTCGAGTCGACAAGGTGCTGTGACAGCGCATAGAGCAGCGGGCCATTGACCGGCGGATTGCTCACTCTAATATCGTCCACAGGTTCGATGACGCCGCGACCGAATAACTGCGCCCAGATTCGATTGGCCAGATTGCGGCTGAACATCTCGTTATCCGGAGAGGTCAGCCAGTCGGCGAGCGCTTGCCGGGGGGCACCATTGTGCTCGACCGGCTGGACGGCTCCCAGCGTCTTTGCGGGCATCGGGCGTTGATCGACTTTATGTCTGGCCGGTGGAGCGGACGCGTCATAAAAGATGCGACGTTCGCGAGGCTCGACACCCGGCTTGCGTCGGATGCCGGTAAAGAAACTGACGAAACCGTAATAGTCGTCCTGAGTCCAGCGGTCGAACGGGTGGTTGTGGCACTCGGCACATTGAATCTGAATGCCCAGGAAGACCTGCGAAAAATCCGCAGCGAATGATTTCGGCTCGAACCTCGGCTTGTGGACGAGCATCGTGTAAAGGTTCGCTGGACCGTTGGAAAGATTACTGCCCGAAGCCGGCACCATTTCGGCCACGAATTCGTTGAGTGGGCGACCGGATCGCATCTGCTGGCGAATCCACTCGTGAAACGCCGACGCGGCTTTCACATGAGTCGCGACTGGCGCGTAGTTGCCACCAATGATTCGCAACTGCTCACTCCATAAAGCCGTCCAGAGATCGGCAAAGTCATCATGACTGAGTAACTCGTCAATCTTCCGAGCGCGTTTGTCTGACCGAGTATCCGCGATGAAGGCGTGAAATTCTTCCGGTGACGGCGGACGGGCGGCGAGATCGAGTGAGACGCGACGTAGAAAAGTCTCGTCATCGCATAGCTCGGACGGCGCAATGCGGAGCTTCTGCAGCCGATCGAAAACCAGCTTGTCGATGTAATTGACGGGTTGAGGATTCGGCCAGAAAAAATTGCCTGACGTTGGCAGGACGATCACTTCTGCCCCGATCGTAAAGCGACTGTACGTCGCAAAGACATTCGTATCACCGGGACTGGCGGCGGTGATTCTGCCGTCTTCGTCGATGTCGGCCACGCTGGCATTGTTGCTGTGAAAGCGAGCCAGCGTGGTCACGTCACGTCTGGTCCCGTCGTTGAAGATTGCAGTGACCTTCACGGAACCTTCGTCACCGGATTTGTCGAATACAAATGCGTCTGTTGAAAGCTCCAGACCGACGGCTTCGGCGACGGCGGCCTCGTCATCCGGCGCGCCCGCGGCAATCCAGCGGCGTAGTGTTTCGTAATATTCGCTGCTTCTGTCAAAACGCTTACCGCCCGTGTGCGGAACCGAGCCGGTGGACTTTTTCAGCAGCAGGCTTTGCTCGGGGACGGCCATGTTCAAACGCCGCCCGACCATTTCGTTAACGATTCGGTAATAGTCGCCTTTTGCGTCGTAGCCAAACAGGGAGAGCATGAATCCGTCTTTCCCTCGCGCGGAACCATGACACGTTCCGGCGTTGCAGCCCGCACGGAACAGGATCGGCATCACGTCTTTGCGGAAGCTGGGAACCTCCGAGTCGGCAGCGACGATCTGAGAGGAAAAAAAAGACGAGACAAAAACAGACGTAGCCAGAAGAGACGTTGTTAGCGTATTGGGTCGGCGCTGCGTCATGACTGAATTCTTTCGATAATCACCGCTTCAATAGTTACTTCGCGTCGCTTCTTCTTCACCGTTCACGTCTCACTTCACCTGCAACGCCGGATCAATTCGCAAGCTGCCTTTTCCCGTCCGTTGCCGAATCTCCTGCCCCGCTACGGGAACGGTGACTTCGCAACTGAGTCCGGGCACCTGGCCTAACAACGCTTCGTCGGTCGCCTGGAGTTCGAACGCAATCTCTGTTGATTCCCGTGTCAGCACCGGCAACGGCTCAACCGCGGTGACTCCTTTAGGGAGTCCCAGAAGCGTGACAGCCGCTTTGCCTTCGAAGGGGCTTTTGTGCTGAACAGTCCAGACGAATTTCTTTCGCTCCCCGCGTCGCACGCTCTGTGCCTGAGCGGCAAGTTCGACGTACGGTTCGCTGACCGTGAGGTCGACGATCTCTGATGAAACCCGGATGTGGCCAGCACCGAGGTAAGGGCTGATGGTCTCATTCATCGTGGACCCGATCACGACGAGCGGTAACGTTCCCAGAGGCGCGGACGAGCGTGCTGAAAGTCTCAGGATGCCTTCGGATTCTCCCGCGGGGATCGTGGTGGCAGGCTGTGTGTCGATCGACCGGTCGATAAAGCCCACGGAGAATTCGATCGGGCCTTCAAAGCCCTGACGTCGAGTTATCCTGACCGGAACAGAAAGCTCGCCACCACGAACCAGCGCGACCGGCGGCTGTTCGATGTCCAGAGTGAACGGTGAAGGATCCGTCACGGCCATGATGTAACGATCAACCTGCACCGCATGCCATGCGTCGCCGCCGGGATGATTGATGAACGGCACGTTCTGCTGCGACCGTGTTTCGACTTTCTGAGACACGTTCACTGGCTTTGCTTCGAATGTAATCACCGCCCCGCCTGGTTGTGCAGTCGGTTCGGCCACCAGTTGCACCGGCCAGCTTCCGACGCCAGCTTTGACACGAGGAGCGACCAGACGCACGCCAGCGGGCAGGCCATGCGCGACGAGATCAAACTCGCCTTTTACCGGTGTCCATTGGCCTCTGGGCAGAGAGAGATTCACAGTCCAGCGATTGCCCTGCGGAACGGCCAGCCCCGAAACGCGTGTGCTTTCAACCCAGTCATTGGTGCGGCTTGCCAGCACCGTTTGGACGACCGTTCGAGGCAATTCAATTTCGATGCGATAGACTCCGTCCGGACCGCCAGAGCCACTGCTGTCGGAAATCTCCAGAACGTAATCGCCGTCGACCTTCGGTTCCCAGATCACGGAAGGATCCAGTACATCCTTTCGCCCGCCACCAGAGCGGTATGACGTACCAAAAACATCGCGATCCGTCAGCGGCACGTCATCTACTTCAAGTTCCGCAGGGCCGGCTTTCCCGTCATCAGCGATCGGAGAAATTCGGATTCGAGGATCGAGCGGCGAACCCAATGCGGCGGAAAACAGTCGGACGTGAAGCGGCTCGCCTTTCTTCACCGAGAGTCGGAAGCTGTCAGTGTCGGCTCGGCTGTCGATGACACCGTTCAGTGCGACTGGCAGATTCTGAACCCTAGTCTCCGCAGCGGACGCGTCTTCCAGTACGTTTGGAAAGTGGCTCGACCGCAGTAGCACCGGAGACGGAGCATCGCCGAAATACTCGAACGAACCATCCTGCGGCGGAACAGCCAGCAGCACGTCGAACGGCCCCAACGGGTCGCCGATCATCGTCAACTTCTGCTCGATTCCCGCCTGACCGCCTGCAGGAAAGGCGATCAACGGTCGACGATTTGTCCCGATATGGACGCAGTAATCGGTTTGCCGAGGCGTGAACACTGACCGCTTGACTTCAACGAAGGCCATTCCATCTTGAGACAGAATCACGGAAAGCATCGGGTCCTGAAGATGCTGAGGATTGTCATCGTTCGACGCGAGGACTCGTCCGTTTTCATCAAGCACTCGCACCGCGAGATCGAATTCCGAACCGCCGTAATGAACGTCGGCAAGCCTGGCACAATCGACTTCCACGGAAAGCTGCTGGCCGGCTTTGCCTTGAACACGGTAAACATCGACATCGCCTCGGTTGCCGTTTCCGAGTTTCCCGCGGACAGTGACGTTCGGCACGACCGGCCTGGCCGTTTTCAATGTATCGTTTGTGTAACGTCCTTCCTCGTTCTCATCCTCGACGGGAAAAGGTGAAACGTGGAACGTGCCGATGCAGGTCAGCTCAGTCGCGGTGAGCAGGCGAAAGGGATGCTCGCCGAGGGGACAATCGTTGGCGATTTCGAACTCGCATACGACGGCTTCCTCAATGCGTCCGCCGTGAGCGAGACCACGCCGAGGCGGCGGCGTCTCCGGCGTTCTGACATGGAACGCGCGAATGCCGGGCTTGAAGAAAACGATCTCGCGCGGGTCGTGAATCGAAACACCGACAATCGTTACCTCGACCGTCGTGCCACGCTGACCGATTCGCGGAGAGACGCCTTCAACGTTTTTCGTCTGGCTGGCGCTGGCTGTCCCAGAGAAAAGAGTGGTAAAGAGGAGAACGGTGAGGACCAGCGGAACGCAAGCGGTGAGGCGAAACAGCAGGGTCGACTCGGGCTTCGATTTCACGCGTTTGTTCATCATGTCAGTATCCATCTGAAGGCGTTGCGGATCATTCCGACCAGCATGCTGATCATCTCGTCGTATTCCTGATAAAGCTGAACTGCTACTCGTCGTTCTTTGCTATCCAGCTAACCAAGCAGTCTCTCAACCAACTTCCCGCCTTTGATGATCTCGATCGGTCGAGTCCCAAACGCCAGCAGTTCTTTGTTCGCGTCGATTCCCAGCTGGTGGTAAATCGTATGCAACAAATCTTCCAACGGAACTGCGTCGCGAGACGGTTCCGCGCCGGTGGCATCGCTGGCTCCGTAGATTTGTCCTTTGGTAAATCCGCCGCCGGCAATCAGGTTTGAGTAGCACCTCGCCCAGTGATCACGTCCGCCGTCACCGTTGACTTTGGGAGTGCGACCGAACTCCGATGTTACCCAGAAGATGGTTGTGTCGAGCAGGCCGCGTTGTTCAAGATCCGTCACCAGCCCGGCGATAGCCGCGTCGAGAGCCGGCATCTGATCGAGCGTGTTGCTCTTCACGTCGACGTGACAATCCCATGATCCATAAGTCACCGTTACAAAACGCACGCCGGATTCCACCAGCCGCCGAGCCACGATCAACCGCTCTGCCAGCCCCTTGGGGTGATAGCGGTTGTCCGGGCCTTTCAGACCAACGACGTCGCTTCCGTAGAGCTTCTTCGTCTCTTCAGTCTCGGTGTCCATGGAAAAGGCCGCCTGCGCCTTTTCCGAAGTCAGCACCGTATAAGCCTGTTTGTAGAAGTCGTCCATGGTTTCGAGAGTGATCGGGTCGGCTTCGAGCTTGCGGATCCGTTTTTCGATGATCTGCCGAGCCGTCTGGCGACGATCGAAACGCTCCAGCGAGACGCCGTTGGGAATCGAGAAGTCCTTCACTTTGTAGTTTGCCTGTCCAGGGTCCGCGTTGGTTTCGAACGGACCATAGGTGCTGCTCAGAAAGCCCGTGCCGCCGGAGTAGCCATTCTTGTTTGGAATGGCGATGTACGGTGGCAGTTCGCCGCGTTTGCCGAGTTCGTGCGAAACGATCGACCCCATTTGCGGAAAGTCGATGACGGCTGTTGGTGTGTAGCCGGTGAAGAGGTGATACGTCGCCTGGCCGTGATCCGGGATCTTGCCGACCAGACTGCGAATGACTGTCAGCTTGTCGGAGATGGCCGAAGTGCGAGGAAAGTTGTCGCTCAGAATATCCCCGTTCTTTGTCTTCGTGACGCCGAACTGGCCGCGAATATCCACAGGAGCTTCCGGCTTGGGATCCAGCGATTCCTGCTGCTGAAATCCACCGCCCAGATGAAGCTGAATAACGCTGAGTGCTTTCGCCTCTTTCTTCTGTCCCGCCGTCTGGCTGAACGCCTGATTGTCGGCGGCTTCCAGTCGGAACATCTCACCCATCGATAAACCAAGAGCGCCAAAGACGCCGGCCTGAATGGCGTTGCGCCGAGACAGCGAGCGGAATCCTGCACACCCACGACTGTTGGTCGAACTCTGTTTCATCTTTTTACCTTGCTGCTGGTTGGACACTCTCTTGGTGACTGACCTTGCTGTCGTGGTGGCGGCGAAAAGCGACTCTGCAGATCGACTTTGTGTGATCGAATCATACTCGGATCGATCGTCAAAAAATCAGAGGTCACTTCGATTTCCAAAAACGGACTGCGCCGGATGAATCGCCAGTGACGATGAAGCGTCCGTCGTACGAAATACTGGTGCTGATCGGAATGCCGGCTTCAATGGGAAACGTCTTCAGTTGAGTACCATCTGCAGCCCATAACCGCATCATGCGGTCACGTCCGCAGGTGATGAGATTTCCTTCGCGGTCAAATCTTGCGGCCAGCACTCCGTTGGGAACCGTTCCGTATGAACCAACCGGTCGTCGCGGCGGGTGCGCGTTGGGCTTGTTGATCGCCGGAAAACCGTCGGAGACATCCCACCAGATAATCTTTCCATCTTCACTCGCTGAAGCCAGCATTCTGCTGTCGCCGCGCCAGTCGAGTGCTCGTACCGCGGCTTTGTGCTCGGCCAGGTTCAGTTGAATTCCGCCGCCTTTCGCATCCCACAGATGAATGCTCCCGGTCCGGTCAGCCGAAGCCAGCTTCGTGCCGTCCGGGCTGAACGCGACGGCGGTGATCCAATCAGTATGTCGAGTCAGTTTGTACTGCAACTTTCCATCAAGGGTGGAATAGACCTTCACAACGCGACCTGAGCCTCCGAGCGCCACCTGTCGCTGATCCGGACTCAAAGCCGCAGCGAGAACGGCATCCACTTCATCGCCGATCTCCGCCAGTCGCTTGCCGGTACGCACGTCGAAAAGCACCACTCGTCCTGATTCGACGGGCCGTCCACCGGCAACCATGAGGACGCTTCCGTCACGGCTGAACTGAATAACGTGGGGCTCCCCTTCTGGAAACGCGAGGCGACCGATTACCTTTTCCGTCTCTGAGTGAATCAACCGGACGTGCTCGTACCCGGCCACTGCCAACAACGGAGCCCACGGACTGGCATCCATCGCCAGGACCGGCAGCGAATGGACAGTTTCTGGAACCTCGATGGCCGGCAGCCCTTCTGGCATTGCTGGCGGACCATCCGGTTTTCCATCCGCACTGGACGACGGAGTGAATGTCAGATCACGAGACATGACTTGCGATTTTCCGGTCGCCGTTTCAAGCAAACCGGAATCAATCCAGCGACGAATCAGTTCGATCTTCTCTGGCGACAACGGCGGACTGTTTGGCGGCATTCGCGCGTCAGCATCGGAGTTGGTAATTGCCTGGAACAGGATGCTCTGACTCGACCGCCCGGCCTCGACGATTCTGCCTCCGCCACCACCCTTCAACAGTGAACCATAAACCTGCAGATTGATATCCGCTTCCTGCTTGTCATCGCCGTGACATTTCAGACAGTGTTGTCGCAGAATCGGCTTAATGTGTTCTTCGTAGTTCGGTGTCGCCTTCGCATTCGGCTGGTCATCAGCGTTCGCGAGACTGAACACCGAGAGAGAGGCGAGGACGATGACGCCCATGACATTTTGAAGGTTCTGCATCGCGGATGGTTACGTTTCGGTCGTTAAGGATGAGCGTGCTGCAAATGCGACGTAAGGACAGTGTCGCCCATCGACGTGTCGGCGGAAAGGCTATGTCCCCTCAGAGCCGACGGTCCAGCATGATATTGTCGGAAGTGTCGCTCGCGTCTGAAAAGCGTCGTCAATGATGCAGTGCGCCGATCAATTTACGATGTGCGAACTGTTGCAGAAGATTGCGGCACTGAAGCCGACCGGTCCGATCACGCTGGTCCTCGACAACGCCCGCTACCAGCGAAATGTCGCGGTGATGGGACTCGCCGAGTAACTGGGCATCACCCTGCTGTTCCTGCCGTCATACTCGCCGAACCTGAACCTGATTGAGCGGCAGTGAAACTTCACCAAACGTCGAGCGCTCTACGGTCGCTACCACTCCACGTTCGCCGACTTCAGAGCCGCTATCGAACAGACGCTCGATGAAATTTCCCAACACACACACCAGCGAACTGGCGACCCTCACGACACTCAATTTCAGAGGTCATTGTTGATGGTTACGTGTAAACGCAAACAATATGTACACATCGGTTTCTGGGTGCCGTTATCCGAATTAGGTCACGTACCAGGTAATTCGACAACGGCTGCGTCCAACAAACCTGGCCCCAAATTCTGGCCTGTGTCCGCCCTAATGCGAGAGGATTAAAGCGCAGAGATCATCTACTGCCTGGAGTGAGTTACTCACTTGGACGGACTGGCTTCCACAGAATCGGTCCCGGAACCCTTCGGCTGCTGAAAACGAGACGATTGCCGTCGGGTGACCAAGCCCCGTGGAAATTGATTTGATCCATCGGCTGAGTCTCCAGTAGCGACAACTCGGACGTTGTCAGGTTGAAGACGAAAAGACGATTTCCTCCATGAGGCTTCGATATCATCGCGAGCAGAATGCTGTTGCCGTCCGGATGCCACGCTAAGTCGGGTTCGGTCGTTTCATTCGTCACCATACGAAAGCCTTTTGACGAACCATCAGCAGATGTGATGGCCACTTCCGACTGCCCGTCTTTGAGTATTCCTTTGAAGGCAACCTGCCGACTGTCGGCCGACCAGGCGTAGTTCCAGAAGATTCGTGAGTACCTGCTGGCCTGGTCGCCTTCCAGTAGAACCCGTTTCTCTTTCGACTTCAAATCGATCGTTGTGATATTGGCCGAGTAGCTGCCTTTGACTCGCACCCCCGACTGGTAGGAGATCCATTTCCCGTTGGGTGACCATTGAGCCGCCCAGCCCTCGCGTGTGACAACTTCACGATTTTCCCCATACAGGTTCATCGTTGCCATACCTTTACCTGCCCACGTAAACGCGAGCCGTTTTCCATCAGTCGAAAACGTCGGCATGATTCCGATGCCCAAATCCGTAAAACCTGTCCCGTCACTCCATGTAACAGGTCGCTGCCTCAGTCTCGCAGATTACCCAGCGTGGCGCAATCGCCCTGGCGGCAACACTGGTCGATTGAAAACAACTGCCACTGGCAACTGGACGTGCTGTTCCACGAAGACGCCAGTCGCGTTCGCGAGCGAACCCTGACCAACAATCTTTCGTGGATGCGGCGGGTCGCCATCAGCCTCTTAAAGCACCATCCCTCCACAGACAGCCTGAAAGGAAAGAGGCAAAGCGCCGGATGGAACGATCAGTTCCTCGCCGAAGTACTGCAAATTCAGCGGTGAAACTTCGCGCCCCCTCTGTGCATTCAGAGCTCAAAGCCGAGAATTGCACCGATTCACCAATTGGAAACTTCTACGACGATCGTCGCGAATGGATTCAGGAGCGTCTGGATGTTCGTGTCGAGTTGTTGGCCGTTGATGTGCTCGGTTGCACGACGGAAATACCGGGTCATGATTTTGCCCGCGATGACGTCATCCAGCAGCGTCTCGAGCGTCTCAGCGGTGGCTCGGTTGTGTATCAGTTACGGCGTGTGCTGCGATTCACGCCCAGCCAGTCACAGATGAATTGCTGAGTTTCTCGCTGACTGAACAGATTGCAGTGATGGATCCAGGCCTCGTCCCACAACTGGATTCCGCCTGGGCTTGCGAAGTCTTCATCGGGATTGAACAACAGAACCTGCTCAGGCAAAACCGGCTGCGGCAGGCTGTTGTCTTTGGCCAGTCCTCCCCGCAGGGACCAGATGCTGCGAGTGTCCACGACCAGATCGTTTTCAGCGCTGAAGAACGGGTCGAGTGCTGTGTCAATCACGGCTCCGGTTGCTTTACCGGCGACCTGGAGTGATGCGTCCGTCGCTGAACTCAGGAACTTGGGCAACGAGCTGACATCGAATCCCGTGTTGAATGGTCCAGGCTCGAAGTTCGCGGCGACGCACAGGTACTGCGGTCGGGAAGACGGGCCGCTGCGGAATGTCTGAGACTGAGCGTCAAACAGAGACGTTGCTCCGAAGTGCAGTCGATTCAGAAGACTGCCGCTGGTACGCAATGTTTCGGGATTCTGTGCGTACAGTCCGGGAATCTCGGGCATCCGCCAGCGGACATAGGCTTCCGCCAGAAACCCGCTCAATCGCCCCAGCAGACCGAACCGATCGTGATGCACCATGTTGACCAGATAGTTGGCCATTCGACCCCAGTTTTTCGGATGAGCCAGTTGCGTTCCGGCATTGGGAGTCCCGAGGAAGAACACATTCCGCACGATGCTGGATACCGGTAACGGCCTGGGCTTGCCGGGAACAGACACCGTTGTCAGTTCCACAAACGCGCGTGCCACAAGACCGCCACGGCTGTGAACAATGATGTCAACAGGCGGATTCCCATTCGCCTCGGCTCGGCCTGCTTCAGCCAGCAATGCTGACAGCAGCGGACCGGAGTCCTTCACGGTTAATTCCTGAAGGGCACCGCAGAGTTCGTTCGCGTTCTCTTCAGGACTTTGTGCCAGCGTCCAGTGGCTGTAACCGAGAATGCGGTAACGGTGCCGTGCTTTCGAGTTTTCGCTCTGCCCTGAGTCGGCGGGAGCAATCGTCTGCCAGAACTCCTGACCGAAACCATTGATTGGCGATTCGGTCTTGCTGAACGTGCCATGAATGACGAGCAGGATCCGTTCGTCTTCGGCCAGCGGCTTCCAGGTATTCGGGTTAATGCGAGCCAGTCCCGTTTCGGGTCGATACTCAAGCAACCCAGGCTTTTCGACGGTTGCCTGGTCGAATGCTCTGGCGAATTCGTGCATCGCCGATTTCTCGTTCTGAAACGTAAACGTTCTCAGCGCCCAGCGACCAAGTGTAATGCCATATTCTTTGAGGCCTCTCTCACCGGATCGCGTAAGACTGCGGTTGACTCCAAACCGTTCGCGGATGGCGGGATGACTGACCAGCGCTTCAAGCCCGGAATCCACCAGAGGCTCTGACTTTCCCGTTGTGGGATCGGATACTCGCCACAACCGGACTCCGTCAATCTCAACCAGTTCGAGCACTTTGCCGAATTCGCTCGATACAGCATTCAGGCTGCGGGTGCTGTCAAGCGGCACGGTGCTCGGACTGCTGATCATGTCCAGAAGCTGACGTGTTGGCGCCTGCCGCAATCTGGGCATGGTCGACGATTGACTCAGGCGAGGTCGCACAGGCCGCGACGGAACGGATTTGACTTCGAACGAGCCGCCTCCCGCAGACGGCGATTGAGGAAATCTCGAAGAACTCCAGCCAGCAGAATCATCCGGACCTGGCCCGTTGACATCGTACGCTTCACCGTGACTCGCCGACGCGGCACCGCCCCACAACGAATCGAACAGCCGTTGAGCCGGATCGCCGTACAACACCAGACCGGCCCAGCTGAGTGCCGTTCGTGCCGGCATGCGTGACCCCTGCGATTCGCCATGAGGTCCGATCAGCAACGTCTTTGCTGTCTGCCTGGCATGAAACAATGCCTCGCCCAGACTTTCACGTTCGAGCAGCAGTCGTGAATAGAACTCGGTCGCCATCAGCACAGCGACATCATCGTTGATCGGCCAGAGTGGCGCGAGATATCCACTTACTCCATGCGCAGTAAATGCCGAACCAAGCCCGAACACGTCACTCTGCCAGCGTCCCCGTCCCGCATGCTGAGGCCGTTCCATACCGGCTTCGCAGGCGTTCGCATACACCAGCCACGGCGGCGACCTGGCCCACTCCAGCGTGTTGCGAATCTCTCGCGCATGCAGCAGGCCGTCACTCAGCAGCCAGCCGCTGCCTTCCGGATCGTTCGTGTTGAAGCAGGCGTGTCCAGCGTAGTGCAGGATGTCGTAGCAACCGCTTCGCAACAGTTCCCGGACATGACTGACGCTGAGTTCCTCGCCGATGTGGGACTCGATCCAGACATCGACGATGCCACGCAGTTCCTCACGCAGATCGCGAAACAGTTCCACAACCGCATGCGCTTCCTGTTCGGCTCCCGAAAGTTGCTGAACTCCGGCACCGAACTGCTGGTGGAAACGATCGGTAAATCTCGGATCACCCAGAACGAGGACGCGTAACGGACCACCGGATCGACGCGGGAAATGTCTCATCGGCGGCATAAAGAACTGCCGTCCCATCGCAAACCGTTCAAACAGCATGCCGTGGCCGTCCGAGACCAGTTCCCAGGGATAGGCCATCAGTTCCGTGGACAACTGCAGTCGCAGGTGCGGCGCATCGGTCGTGTGTCTGGCCAGGTCACTGCGCTGTGTATCCAGATGGTCCCGCAAATCCTGAATAACATCTTCACCCAGTGCGCATCCCAGCCGTCGCAGAATGACCACTGCATCGTCGACTGGCTGATCGCTGTTGATAATCCGCTCAAACGACTTGACGGCTTCGCGAAACGTCGACCGATAAACCGGGCTGAGATTCTCTGAGATGACTGCATTCCCGGACGGTGGCTCCAGCTGCAACCGAAACGTTTCGCGGTCTCCCGTGCCGTAACACAACTCGGTCTCACAATCGGCATCAAGTGGCTTCATGTTCGCGGAACCTGGTTCCCCGCAATCACAGTTGTCCTCGATCCGGACCTGCAGCCGCAACGCCTGGTCGGAACGGAAGGCACGAAACTGCTCGGTCATGCTGCTCAGCACCGACTGTTCACTCAACAACCGACTCAGAATGACATCGCGGGACGAACCACTGCGACTGAACAGCATGGACGCGACCAGCCTCCACAAGGCATGCGGCTTCCACGTGATGAGCTGGATCGCTGAAATCAGCAGCGACCAGCTCGCATCGCGTGAGAAGTCCAGACCCACATAGGTCGGATGTTGCAGCGGGTTTTCGGGTGGATCCTGATTAAACGTAAGTTTCGGAGGCGCCAGGATCATCAGACTGGTCGGGACCGAATCCCCGACATCGTCGAGTTGTGGCCTGGCCAGCAACAGCACTGATGCGTCGTCAGACTCAACGTGATCTGTGGTAACAGTGGTGATCGCGTTCTCTGGCCGATCGGACCAGTACCACTCATCTTCACCAGCCGTGAACGACTCCGCCTGGTCCAGAGGCAGCAGTCCCGACAGCCAGGTCTGCAACTCATGGAGCGAATCCCTGTCCGACTGGTCGACACGAAGGAGCGTTTCCAGATGGCGAGCGAAGTGGCATCCCCACCAGGGCGGAATCACGGCATGGCGTACAGCCTGCATGACACAGACAACGTGTCGCAGTCGGTCGCGCTGGCCCATGTCGGCAGGAGCGCTTGCAATCTGGCTGGTCAGCGACGCTTCGGCCAGTAGCAGCAGTTCAAACAGATTGGCGCGTTCGACCGGAGTTGTCCCCTTCTTAATTGACTCCCGTTGACCGGCTGCCACCAGATCGGCCTTCCAGTCCCAGACGCGAAGCAACGCAGCCAGTACGTGCCAGTCACCCAGGTTCTGGAGTAGCGTGGATGTCAGATAGTCAAGATGCTGGACAGCACGACCAATCGCACGGAGATCGATGGCGGTCATCGGTCGTTGAGCCAGCAGAGCTCGATCCGCTCTGGATGCGGCTCGCCGGTATCCGATACTCAGCGCTTCCGCCAGTCGCCGACCTGCCTGTGCTGCAGCGTCCACACGACCGCTTCCCGATTGCTCCTTTGCCAACGTCTGCAGCACGGTCTCAACCGTGCGCCAGGGCCAGCCTTTGTCGGGCAGGATCGATTGTGCCGCGACCAGGCTCTGGACACCACCGCGGAGTTGATACGCCAGTTCAATGAACGCCGTCAGGCCGGCATCCAGCACAAGAACGTCGACTGGTCGTCCCAGACGTCTGGAGATCGTTTCAAAGATTAACGACAGCTCCTGCGCTTCCAGAGCGTTATGGTGTGACGCGTCATGGCAGATCGAGAACAGGTTCTCCTGATGAATCTGCCTTTCCAGAGCGTCACCCGCTGCGGATTGAGTCCCGCTCGTCAGCAACTGGACATGATCGCGACTGATGCCGAACCCACTGAAGACCACAGCGACCTGCCGAGCCGGCGCGATATCGAGCGCCCAGTTCAGGAAGCCAGTTGCTTCGCTCGCGTCACCCGTATCAATTCTCCATGGAATTGAGTCGTCTGGTCGTCGATCCATCCGCATGAACTGGATATCGTCCTGACCACGTACGAGTTCCCAACGCGTCGCTCCGGAGTTTGTCGTATCGATCTGCAGAAACACGTGACAGCGATCGATGACGAACTTGTTGAGCTTTTCGGCCAGAGTCTCCAGCTGCTTCTCCACCGGCTCCAGTTCGCTGCGGCCATTAGCTGCTTGATCCGCATCAATCGGAATGTCTGCGCAGATGTAAAACAGGACGGCCCAGTCTTTCATCGGCGCGGGTGCGGTCTCAACAACAGGCGGCACTTGCCGCACTCGAGCTGCTTTCTTCTTAGCCATGACGTGGTCCCTGCTCACGATGGTGAAACAACAAGCGGCGGGCAGGTTTGGATTGGTCCGGCGAAACCACAAACTATTATCCCACACATCCAGTATCCATGTGGATCGTGTGCGCACAAGTCAGCACTGTAATTGTCTGACCAAAACATCGAAGTCAGGTCGACCAGACTGGTTCCACCGAGACAACCGAAGGGGCTTCCGGTTCAGGCCGACAGAATGGTGCGGCAGCGTGTGACTGGTGGATTCCAGAAAGATGTAGAAGAATCGTCTCACGAGATTGCGATGCCAGAGAGTTCGAAGTGACTCAAACGCACTTCAGCGAGTAGGGCCGGTTCCCACCGGCCGCGTGTCTCACTCGGAACACTCTCAAAGCTCCAGAGAAAGCATTCGCGATTGCAGCGCCAAGATGATTCGCAGGGGCTGGATCAATCGGCCGGTAGGAACCGGCCCTACGGTTTCTTCTTTGAAAGTCGCCATCAGCACCTCGCCCTTCGGCATGTAACGCTGCTGGTCGTGGATGATGAAAAGCGTGCCGTCTTCCGCCTCGGCAGCGATGGGAAGCCACTCGCCGGAGATCTTCGCCACGTAGCTTTGCAGCTCAGCCGCCGCCAACCGCGCCGAACGCGTCGGAGATTCGCTGATGCCAATTTCGGCGTAGGCCTTTCCTTCATCAACGAGAAACTGGTCCTCGGCTTTCACCTGCGCTATGGAAAGACTGATTGCGCAGACAGCGGTAACCATTCGAAGCAGTTTCATGGTGATGTCACGGGGCATCGGTCTATCGTTCCGTCTTTAAACTCGGTCAGCAAGTCAGGGGAGAATGTAAAAGAGACTTGCCCCTCAGATTCTTTAAGCTCGCACAGCCGAGAGTTGCGTCTAAAGTGGCCAAGTATCAGGAGCCAATGCTGCTAGTCCTTAAACAAGCGATGATTGATTGCTGAATCGTGGTATGCGGACGCGCAGCGGCGACCGCGTGGCTGGGTGGCCGGGGAACGTTCGGGTTTTGTCTGGCGGCATGACAGTGTGTGTTTTCTGGACGTGGCGTGGCGGCGGTACCGAAGCATCCGGACTTCGGCTTCGTTTGAATCGCGAGTCAGTGCCGTAGCGGACGCGAGACACATTCGTGGACTCGGAACAGGGTTTCCACCGAGGGTGTCCACGTCAGCAGTCGATAGATCAGTCGCCGGCCACTGCTGAGAATCTGCGCGGGAATCTGGATCAGGCTCTGACAGAATGTGCGGAAGTCCATGCGGACGATGCGTCGCTTGTCGGACTGACGCTTTTCTCTGGCCACCGGCGGACCGGCCTCGGTGA
>JABMPE010000332.1 GCA_013203845.1 Rhodopirellula sp.
GAATAAGCTGTTCAATCCCAAAGGTGACAACAAAGCCGGACTGGAAGACAAGTTCCTCATTGTCAGTGACGTTTATCCCACAGCAACAACTCGGTTGGCCGATTTGATTCTGCCGTCAGCGATGTGGGTGGAAAAGAATGGAGTGGTCGGCAACTCAGAACGCCGCACCCAGCAATGGTTCAAGATGGTTGATCCACCGGGGGATGCTCGCGACGACTGTTGGCAGACGATCGCGGTTGCTCACGAGTTGTTCAATCGCGGCATGGCTGGGATGAAGGATCGAGACGGCCAGTTCCTGTTTGACGTCAAAGACAAAAATGCCAGGTCGGTGCCCGTCTGGGACTGGGAACATTACTACGACGTCAATGTGGATGAGCACTTGTTTGAGGAGTACCGGCAGTTCAGTCGACTCAAACACAAAGACCTCGCGCCGTACAGCGAGTATGTCAAAGCACGCGGCCTCCGCTGGCCGGTGGTCGAGATCGACGGGCAATGGCGAGAGACACATTTTCGATTTTCCGAGGGCTTCGATCCGTACGTTGAACCAGGCAAAGAAATTCAGTTTTATCATTCGTCCACACACGATGACCGAGCGCAAATCTGGTTCCATCCATGGATCGCACCAGCGGAGGTTCCAGACAGCGACTACCCGTTCATGTTGTGTACTGGACGAGTCCTTGAACACTGGCATTCCGGCTCGATGACTCGCCGCATTCCGGAACTCAGCAGGGCCATGCCCGGCGGATATCTTGAAATTCACGCCGAAGATGCCGCAGCTCACGACCTTCGTAACGGTGACAAAGTGGAGATCGAATCTCGCCGCGGCTCACTGGTAATTCCGGTTTGGATCGATGGTCGCGGTCAACCGCCACGCGGGACGGTCTTCATTCCGTTCTTTGACGAAACATTGCTGGTCAATGACCTGACACTGGATGCTCTCGACCCTTTCTCGAAACAGCCGGACTACAAGAAGTCGGCCGTGCGGATCAGAAAGGACTAACGATGAGCAACTCAAAGAAGGCACGCGCCACGCCGCTCATCGCGTTTGTTCTGATCTCATTCGCCGTCGCCGGATATTTCACAGGGCTGCAGGCGCCGATGATCGCGTCAACGTCCACCTCACCCCGACCAGTCGGCCTGCGCGAAATGAAGCCAACGGTCGAATTGGAAGTCGGCGTGATCCCAGCAACCCCCTACAGGGAAATGCCTGACGCGACGAGTGCACGACGTGTGCAGACTCGGCTGGCGAATCTCAAGTCAACGATTGAGCCGCTGGCGGAAGTCACCATTGCACCCGGAGACAAGCCCGCAGCGCTTCATCAACGCGAGCAGAACCGAGCCTTCAATGGCGCTCCGCCAACGATTCCGCACCCGATCGAGCAACGATCGGACATCGCCTGTGTTGCCTGCCACCGTGCGGGAGCGATAACGGCGTCACTACGAATCCCACGCATGTCCCACGCGTTCCTGGCAAACTGCACTCAGTGCCATGTTGAGAACAACCCGCGACACATGACGGCATTCGCATTTCGCGAGAACGACTTCGCAGGACTGGATGCTCCAACCGCAGGCCCGCGAGCATTCAACGGGGCTCCGCCGCAAATACCTCATTCGACCTGGATGCGGTCCGACTGTGTGAGCTGCCACGGCTATGCAGGGCGACAAGGGATTCGCACCAGGCATCCGTGGAGAAAGAACTGTCAGCAATGCCACGCCCCATCAGCTTCGATGGATCAAACCCTGTTGGCTGCCGAACCTCAGTTTCTTCCCGGCCCAGAGATCAAAGAATAAGGCACTCATGGCAGACGACCACAAAATGTCACGACGGGAATGGTTCCGACTGCGCCCGCGCCCCACAGAGCCAAATTGCACAGAACTAAATGGCACAGAGTCGGCCAAAACGGTAGACGGCCCCAAACATTCAATGGGAGAAGTGCCAAACGGTCTGCAGGCAATTGCTCATCCAGTTAATCACGACGGCATGGACCTTGCCGAGTTGCCCCCGATGCGCGAAGCGCTCTTATCAGAGGATCAGGTCCGCCAGTTGTTCTCCGACATCGAATCACTCGCCTCCGATATCCTGCTGATGCAGCGGTCGGCACGTTCTCAGCGAGCAGCCGCATCAAAGGTCACAACGGAAGAGCAGCTCCGCATGGCGCAGGATGCGCTGTTGTCGGGCGACGTTCCCCGAGTGCAGATCCGTTATCGCTGGCAAGAGGCAAACTGGATCGACACGCTGGAACGACGCGATGACGGCGTACGGCTCATCCGCATCGCTCACAACACGGTCGACAAAGCAACTTGATCATCGACGGCCCTCCACGTCGTTGGCGACAGGGCGTGTGGTCAAAGAGCTGGAACGACATGTAAGGCTTCTTGTCGCGAAGCTTTCGGGAATCTCTCAGCCCGTCGTCAACTTCTTGAAGAAGGCTCCCTCATTGATGGTGGGGCGTTCTGGGCGTCCATTGTAGTGGTAGGTGAGTTGCATGTTGTCCAGACCAAGCAGGTGCAGGATGCTGGCGTGCAGATCGTGGACGTGCAGCCGGTCTTCGACGGCTCGCAAGCCGAGTTCGTCGGTTGAGCCAATGACTTGTCCTCCCTTGACGCCGCCTCCGGCCATCCACATCGAGAATCCGGTGGGGTTATGGTCACGTCCATTGCCTTGTTCGGACATCGGTGTTCGACCAAACTCTCCACCCCACACGACGAGCGTCTGATCGAGCAACCCACGTTGCTTTAGATCGTTTAGTAGACCCGCGACGGGCTTGTCCATGGCCTTGCACAATTGGGCATGGTTGGACTCAATACCGCTGTGTGCATCCCAGCGGCTGCCGGCTCCGTGGTAGAGTTGAACAAAACGAACACCACGTTCGACGAGTCGCCGAGCGAGCAGGCACTGACGTCCATAGGCGGCGGTTTCCTCTTGATCCATGCCGTACAACGCTTGGGTGAATTCCGTCTCCTGGCTCAGGTCCACCGCTTCCGGCGCGGCTGCCTGCATCCGGAAGGCGAGTTCGTAACTGCGGATTCTCGCCTCAAGTTCGGTTTGTTGTGGGTAGCCGTCGGCAAACGCTTGGTTCAACGAATTCAGCAGTGAAAGCTTGCCTTTCTGAATTCCCGGACCGATGCCCTGCGGGGTGTTGAGGTTGGGAATAGGTTGCGAGCCTTCTGAGAGATGAATCCCTTGGAAAGTTGCGGGCATGAATCCAGCGCTCCAGTTGCGTGGTCCGTTCACGATGGAGCCGCGACCATCCTGCATCACGACAAAGGCGGGCAAGTTCTGATTCTCCGTACCCAGTCCGTATGTTACCCAGCTCCCGAGCGATGGACGCCCGCCGAGCATCGAGCAGGTGTTCATTTGGCACACGCCAGCGGAGTGGCTATTGCCATCGGTCCAGCACGAGCGAATCACCGCAATGTCATCGATGCACTGCGCCGTGCGTGGCAGCCAGTCAGAGACCCAGATACCGCTTTCGCCGTATTGTTTCCACGTTCGCCTGGATTCAAGCAGAGGCGCATGGAACTCTCCCATTGCAGTGAGCACGGTACCAAAGCTCTCCGGAAGATGCTGACCGGCGAGACGGTTCAACTCGGGCTTGGGATCAAAAGTGTCAAGATGACTGGGTCCGCCTTCCATGAATAGAAAGATTACATTTCTGGCAGTCTGTGGGAGATGCGGCACTGGAGTCGTTGCTTCATTCGAATTCGCAGCCAGAATGTTTGTCTCCGCCTGCATGGCAGCCAACACGAGTGCTCCGAATCCGGCACCACTTTGGGTCAGAAATTCACGGCGGGATCGTGGACGGGATGTATGCTGGTTCATCAATCGCTCTTTAGCGGACATACAGAAACTCGTTTGAGTTCAACAACACGTGGCACAGATCGACAAAAGCAGCATAGGTTGGGGTAAACTTCGGTCCGCGTCCTCCGAGTTCAATCGGCAATCCGTCCGGGACGCTATCCTGCAGCAGTCCCGGCTTCGGCTCAAACTGCCAATAGCCGATGGCTGCCGGAGTAACACTCTCCGAAGCAAGCAGCAACTCGGATTTCGAGAGGGCCTCTTTCGAAAGACGCACATCGTCAATCAGGCCATCAAACCGGTCCTCATTTCGCCCCGATCCCAAGGTCAGTGGATCGCGGTTGGGAGTCATGGAGACCAGCGGGTTTGGGAACTCCACTGTAGACAGTGGCTCTTCGTCGTTGGACAGATCCTTCAGGTGGAACTTAATGACGCCTGACGTTTCCGGCGTTTTCATCTGCACGCTCACAGCGGCGTAGAAGGGCTTGTTGAGTTCCAGATGATGATCAGAGAACAGGACGACTTCCTGCGGCCGGCCATCCGAGTTTGTTCCGAAGACCTGCAACACCAGGGTTTGCGGCTTACGGCGTGATCCCTTTCCGGAGATCCCAAACAGCCAGCCTGATCGGGAATCGAGTCGAGCCATCTTGGCTCCCAGCGTTCGCACCGCTCCTGACTCATACACTGACCGCAATTGGAAAATGGCTTCGAACGTGAAGTCATCCACGTCCAGACGATTGTCGGGGGGAACGCGAAAACGTTCCTGTTGTGGCTGGTCCTCAAAAAGCACAGCCTGGCCATCTCGGTAGGGAACCTGACCGGTGGTGACATTGGACGGGACTCCGTCTTCCTGACGATCGCTTGTGCGCCGTCGTTCCTGGGCTTGGAGAAACGACATCGCTTGATTGAGTTCACCCGAGGTTGGTTGACGGCCAAAGACAACCAACCACAGTCGCTCAACCCGTGCCTGAGCAGCATCGTCGTCGGCAGATTGCGAGTAAACTCGCTCGGCCAGGTCAGCGGCGTGAGCCAGCATCACCTGACTGTTTATCAGCAGCAGTGATTGCACCGGAGTAGTCGTTGCATCGCGGTTTGAGTTACTGACAATGAATGGAGGCAGGTCAAACACTTGCATCAACGGATCGTGGCTGTTCCGCATCACACGCGTGTAGATTGATCGACGGGGACGATCGGCCAGAACGCTGGGGCCACCGCGAGTCGATTGGAGTTGCCCCGAGACCGCGAAGATCGAATCCCGAATCTGTTCGGCATCCAAGCGACGAACCTCGCCTCGCCAGTACCAATGATTGGAAGGGTCTTTCCGTTGGAACTCTGCAAGCTGAGGATGTGAAGCCGCTTGACGATAGGTCGCCGAAGAAACAATCAGGCGGTGAAGACTTTTCATTCGCCAACCGTTTTCCAAAAAACGACTGGTGAGCCAATCGAATAAGTCGGGGTGCGTGGGTGTACCGCCCAGTTGGCCAAAGTCACTACTGTTTGCAACCAATCCGCGACCAAAGTGATACTGCCACATGCGATTGACGATCAGGCGGGTCGTCAGCGGATTATCGGATCGAGTCAACCATTGAGCCAAAGCTGAGCGCCGCCCGGTTGTGTTGGCGATGTTTTTGGGAGGTGTGATCGTCGGAGCGCCAGGCTCCAGGATCGTTGGAAAACCAGGAGCCACCTCCGTCATTTTCTTAGGGATGATAGTTGGCGGTGCGACACGATCAACATCCGTGATCGTCATTGGCCGTGGTAACACTTTCGGCTTTATAGAATCGAACTTCGCCAGTTCACGTCGCAGCGCCAGGATCTGATTCTTCGTCTCCGCTTTCGCACGAGAATCGACGCGGGCCTGTTCGTGACGAATCAAGCGATCAGCGAACTGGAAAAGCTGCTTTTCGTACGGAGTAAGATCATCCGGATCCTTACGAATGACTTCCTTCAAATCATCGGGATACCGTTTGATGGTCGCCTCAAAGACACTCTCCAGCGGTTTTTCAAGCAGTTTGTCTAACTGCTCGCGAAGCTCACGAGTTTTCTCCTGATACACCGCCTCTTCCGCCGCATACCGTGCTTTTTCTTCCGAGGTTGCCGCAATGACATCGTCGCGCGGGAGCGTGGCTTCAAAGAAGGCCCGCAAGCGGAAATAATCCACCTGCAGCAATGGATCAAACTTATGATTGTGACAGCGGGCACACTGAAAACTCATTCCGAAAAAGACATCCCCCGTCACGTCAGTGACTTCATTCAAAATATTGTCGCATTGGCCACGAATATCGGGAACGTTGTATTCGAAGATCCCATGTCGCAGAAATCCAGTGGCGATGAGAGCAGCAGGATCGTCGGGAAAAAGTTCGTCACCAGCTAGCTGTTCCAGGACAAACCGGTCGTACGGTTTGTCTTCGTTGAACGACTCAATCACGTAGTCTCGATACCGCCATGCCTGGGGGCGGTAAATGTCCGCGCGGTAGCCGTCAGACTCTGCGTATCGCACCAGGTCCAGCCAGTGCCGAGCCCATCGTTCGCCGTACTCCGGACGATCCAGCAGTTCGTCGACCACTTTCTCATAAGCCTGCGGGTCGGCATCCTGTTCGTATGCCTGCACTTGCTCAGGTGTTGGAGGTAGGCCGATGAGATCAAAATACAGTCGCCGCAATAATGTCGCTCGATCGACCTCCGGTGCAGGGACAAGTTGCTGGCGATCCAGTTCTGCAGCGATAAACTGGTCAATTTCGTTACGGCACCAATCGGGCTGGGCGAGTTGTGTCGGCGGAGTTGGATCCGCAACCGGCTGAAAGGCCCACCAGTCGAGTTCCTTCTGGGTGAACATCTTGCCTTCGGAACGCTGAACGACGTCTCCGTCGTCACCCGGCCACGGTGCTCCCATCTCAATCCATTTACCGAGAATGGCGATCTGCTCGTCGCTCATCTTCTTCAATGGTGGCATCTCGAAGGACTCATAGCGCACCGCCTTCATTAGCATACTGGTATCGGGATCTCCCGGTTCGATGGCCGATCCGGATTCGCCACCCAACAACAGCGAGCTGAGTGAATCGACTCGTAGACCACCTTTGGACGCTTCCCCCGAGTGACATTTATAGCATTGCCCAATCAACAATGGCCGAACTTGTTTTTCAAAGAACTGCAATTGCTGCGACGTGATCTTTTCTTTACCCAAGGCGATATTGTGAATGACGCCACTCGCGCACAAGAGCACGAACGCAAACAGCGATCGATGGATTGTTCTCTGGAAGATCATTGACTTGATTTTCGGACTATCTCTGATCGAATGTCTCCTGACTTACTCAAACTGAATCAATCCAATTGCCTTGGTGTTGAATTCCGACAAGGGCATTTTGAGCCCCCCGTGATGGTAGCTGTCAAAAACTGCGATGGCCCGCAATTGATTCAATCTTGAACGAACAATGAATCATCTTACTTCCAAATCCCCGCAGTGCTGCTCTGCATTGGCGTAGCGTATCTGTCCGCAAGGCGTTTTGGCCACACAAGGCGAGCACGCCCAATATGGATCGATTATCTGCGGACGGAGAACCAGGTTCTGAAAGAGAAACTCGGCAAGAAACGCATCCTGCTGGATGACGACCAGCGACGTCATCTGGCGGCGAAGGGCATGATCATGGGACGCAAGCGACTGGAACAAGTCGGCACGCTGTTCACGCCTGACACGATCCTGCGCTGGCACCCGAACGCTTCAACTCCGCGCCGGTCTGCCGATTCGCGACTCTGCGTATCGCCGGCACGTCAACTGCTCATTAACTTCAGTCGACAATCGCGTCCGACGACACACTCAAGATCCGATGTTTAGACGGCTTGCGTGTCATTCCAGTTCTTTGACCATACGAGTCAGTCGCGTTTCGTGGTTTGCCGCAGAATATCTTGCACCTTCTGCACGATGCGTTCTTCAAGGTCCGGATGCCACGGTCGGCTTTGGGCCTCGTAGCCACCCTCCAGCAGTACGCGACGGCTGGGGATGTAACCGCTGTAGACGTTGGAATAACCCGCGACCCAGATGGCCGGACCATCGGGACGCGACAACTCGGACTTCAGTCGCAGTGAGTAGTCCACGACGACTTCTGTCCCGAGTGCGATCAGTGTCACGTCGTCTCCGAAGCGAATCGCCTGCACGGGATACACGAAGTC
>JABMPE010000333.1 GCA_013203845.1 Rhodopirellula sp.
ATGCAGAGATTCAGGAAATCAAAGCGTTGGACGGCTTCAGCAAGGCGGAAAAACTGTTCGACCAGATTCGGAGAGCGGTGATCGCGGCACTGGATCAATACGACGTTGACGATCCTAATATTGCGGACCTGCGGGATCCGACCCTGGATGAATTTCTGGCGAGGCTCGAACGCGAGCCAAATATCGAAGCTCAACTGGGAATTCCGAATCGCCCGAGGAATTTGCGAGTTCTCGCCCAGGCGATGACCGGAGAGCAGAGCGGCGGCAGTGACCTGCTGAGCGATGCTCGTGAAGCCGCGCGGCAACGAGCCAGGAAAGCCATGGAGATGGTCGATGCTCAAACAACGGCTGGGAGAAAAAAAGAAGAGCCCGAGAAACCCGAGAACGAAATGACGGATGAGGAACGCCGGGAACGGGAGAAGGCCAAAGAGGTGCAGCAGAAGCTGGAGAAATCTCTGGCATCGATCAAGGAAAAAATTGAAGACCCTCAAACAACCGAAGAACAGCGTCGCCAACTGAAAGAAATGGCGAAGCAAATGAAACGTGTGCTCGACCAGACGAATGGCAACCCTGACTCAACCAGCGAATGGGAGAAAATTGTCGAATCGGAAAAGGCCAGGGAAATGTTAAAGGCACTGGCCAGTGGCCAGAAAATTCCGGACAGCCAGTGGAACAAGTTGCTGTCGACTCTCGATGACGGCGTCTGGCAAGTCGGAGGTCGCACTCCGCCAGAAGACTACCGAAAGGCCATCGAGCGTTATCAGGAACGGATTCGACAACTGATGAGCACAGTCGGGTCGGGAGCCGAGTAAGCCGCGTCAAACGCCAATGAAGCCATCAATGTCGCGTTCCGTCGCGGTGATTGTTCTGCAGGTGAATCATGTTTCAAACGTTCCACGGATTCCGACCCGGAAACGCGGCGTGTGTCGCGCTGGCGAGTGTCGTTTGTCTGTTTTCTACTGGCGTCGCTCAGGAAAGCAGCCGGACAGTTGTGGCCAAGACGTCGAATCTCAGTTCAGCACTGCCGCCTGGCGAATGGGCGCGCGTTGAAGCGTCGGTCGATAAGGGGTTGGAATGGCTGGCTGCTCAACAGGCCGAAGATGGTCGGTTTCCGAGTGCCGAAGCCGCTCAACCGGCCGTTACGTCAATGGCGATCATGGCGTTCCTGTCTCGCGGCCATTTGCCGGACCAGGGGAAGTATGGCAAGCAGCTTTCGCACGCCATCGACTTTGTTCTGTCGACTCAGCGACGCCGAGGATACTTCTCGCTGTTGCCTGTGACGCCTCCTGCTCAGCACATGAGTCCGTCGCAAACGGTCACATATAATCATTCCATTGCGGGTCTGATGCTGGGCGAAGTCTATGGCATGACTTCGGGTGAACGCTCCAAACGAATCGAAGACGCCATCAGGAAAGCACTTGTTTTTCACCGAGAGGTTCAGACTCGCGTCAAGCAGGCCAAGGGTGACATTGGCGGCTGGCGATACGGGTATCCAGAAAGCCCCAACGCCTCATCAGACATGTCGGTGACCGGTTGGGCGTTGATGTTTCTGCGGTCGGCCAGGAATGCCGAGTTCGAAGTGCCGAAGCAATTCTTTGACGAAGGCCTGGACTTTGTCGAACGTTGTCACGAGGCCGACACGACGCTGCATGAAAAAGGCGTCTTCCGCTACAGGCCGCTCATTTCTGCTCCGACTGAGAATCCCCAGATCTCGCTGGCCAATACGGCTTCGGCGATGCTGACGCTGATTCTCGGCGGGCGATTGGAACACCCCGGACTTGCTGACGGAGTTCGCTGGTTCCGTTCGCGTGATTACCCCAAACCCTGGCAGTACGGTTATTTCTACCTCGGCAGCTACTACAGCAGTCAGGCGATGGCACAGGTTGGCGGCGAGACGTGGAATCAGCTCTTCCCGCAGATCGCTGCCAACCTTCTTGAAGAGCAGGCTGAAGGCGGCGAGTGGCCGCTGGGCACCGGACGTGAACGCGATTTTGGATCCACCTACTCGACGTCACTGGCGGTGTTGGCTTTGACGCCCGCGCTTCAGCTGCTGCCGATCTATCAGCGTTGACGAACACAGCGTTGATGATTGAACGACTTCACCGATTGACGAGAACCATGAACGACTTCGAGTGTGGCGGATTACAGACAGATTCTGCTTCCGTACTGCAGTGTGTGAAATCTGCGACGCGATGGAGATGTCTGGCAGTCTTGTGTGTGGTTCTGTTGGGATGCCTTTTGACCGAAAGAGTAGTGTGTGCTTCGGATCAGCAGGTTCTCAACGAACTCGTTGGCGACTCGGTAATTGGTGAAGACGTGGTGGCTTTTCGCAAGCGGCTTGCGGTTCTTTCGGACGACGAAAAGTTCAAGCTCCTTTTCGATTGGGTCTTGCCTGGTCGCACGCATCTGCACTTTCGTCTTGAGGGCGTCTTCACTCCGCTGAATCCAGCTTTCGCTTCTACGGACGAGGATCCCAGGGCGAACGAGCAGTTGGCAGCAGCGGCCAGTCATCGCGCTACGCGAGTGCAGATTGGCGGAAACCTGGTGGCACCGGCGTTTGATCTGGTTGATGTCGCCGCGAAGCTTGGGCGGCTGGACGATCTTCGAAATCAACTAGAGTCGCTAGAAACCGACAACGTCGCGGACCAGCGGGCTCGGCTGTCGCTGCTGTTTCTGATCCATCTGGCTCGCATTGACGATGCGGCGGCAACGGCGTCACTGACGCAGCTCTTTGACGTCTTTCTCGAAAGTAACCACTCAAGTGTTGAGGAACGGTGGCCCGAAACGCTGGCCATGACCCGAGGACTCCAGAAAACGCCGCCGCTGAAAATCGTAAGCGAGCTGCTCTATCTAAACTATGAGAAGTTCACAAACGATGTGCATGGCTGGCGCAGACATGGCGATGAAGTTTGGGATCATCATTTCTTTTCTCTTTTGGGAACGCTTCGTCTGCGGGAGTCTGATGGTGCCGCCGCCAACGACCAGACAAAACCCCTCGCATTAAAGCACTGGGCTTCGGTAAGCCACTTCACCGCACGCACTCGCGGCCAGGGTCTTCCACCGTCGTACTGGAGCTGGGATGGCCAGCAGGTCAGCCATATTTCCGGGCATGGTCAGGACTATCTGTTGTTGCGGAGCCCGCTGCAGGGCAATTTTGAAATCGAATGTGAAGTCTCTTCGACAGCCTGGCGTGAAACAGAATTGCTGGTTGCCGGTCGTTGGATCGGCCCCAACTGGAACAGAGTTTCTTTTAACATTGGCAGTATTCGAACTCGACGCCCGAAGGTGGAGCTCGTGCCACCGATGTCACGTTTCGACGGCTGGTCACGTTACCGCGTTGTTATTCGCGACGGTTTCTATTCAATGTTCTTCAACGGTAGAAAACTTCATGAAGAACCGGTCGGCGACACATTTGAGCCGTGGATCGCCATTCGCAGCGAGTCGCGGTCACTGGGGGGTGTTCGAAGTCTCAGAGTTACCGGCAATCCCGTTGTTCCTGAATTCATCAATCTGGCAGCGAAAAAGGCATTGCTCAGTTGGGCTCCCTATTATCCAGAGGCGGTTAGTGATGATCGTGAATGGCACCAGGAAGACGAGGATGGCAACTTCGGGATTGTTGGCCGTCGTGATCCTGAACTGGCGGGAAGCTTTTGTGAAAGTCTGCTGCAATACCAGCGCCCAATGCTGGAAGACGGCACGATCGAGTACGAGTTCTTCTATGAGCCAGGAAAGTCACATGTTCATCCGGCAATGGACCGACTTACGTTTCTGCTCGAACCCGCTGGCGTTGATATTCACTGGGCGACAGATGGAGTCTACGACCGCACTGACTTGAGTCCCGACAATCGATTGTCGGAACCGAAGAACCGCCGAGGCTCTGGACCTCTACCGCTGAAGATTCAGGACTGGAACAGACTGCGACTGACTCTGCGCGATGACACAGTGTTTCTCTATCTGAATGGAGAATCCATCTACGAACGAAAGCTGGAAGCGACGAATCAGCGAACGTTCGGGCTATTTCACTACGCAGATCAAACAGAAGTTCGCGTTCGTAACATCGTGTGGCGAGGTGACTGGCCAAAGCAGGTTTCACCGTTGCGCGAGCAGGAACTTTTCGTTCCCGATCATCCCTGTCTCGACGGACTGGAGTCGTTGAAGGAAGTTTTTACTCATTCCTTTACGGATGAATTGCCGGAAACAGCACTTCAGATTGTCGGCACGATTGCGAGTGACTCAATCCGTCGACATCCGAAGGGACTTCAGATCGTCCCCCCTGTTCGAGAGCAGTGGACGGGTATCAGAGTCAATTATCTGAAGCCTATCTACGGTAATTTTGATGCAACGCTGCGTTTTGCCGATCTGAAGATGAATTGTGGCCCCAACGCCGCCAGCGAACAGATGCTGTTGGCGACCGACGAATCAGGAGTCGGGCTGCGTTGTGCGAGATCTTTGACTGGCGACGACAGAAGCGATGTTTCTGCCGTCATGACCATCCCGCTTCCCGATGGCACCCGACGCTACTTTCCGACGAAGTTGTCAGACGAGGCGGGTGAGGGAACTTTTCGCCTGGTGCGCCGTGGCGCGACCGTTCATTCGCTGATTGCTCACGGTGACTCGTCGAATTTCCGTTACGTCGGAAGTCACGAACTGCCGTCGGCGGCATCCGCCATACTCCTGTCGAGTGTGACGAGTCTGAGCAAAAGCAGCTCGTGTGATGTTGTTTTGAAAGAACTGATGGTTCGATCCAACACGACGGAGTTTGAAAAGCAGATTGACCCGCGCATCACATCACTGAACCAGTTCACGTCGTTGCTGCCAAAGACATATCGTCACCGGTTTGCCGCGAGTGGTGCAGAAGGCTTCGCTGTCGCCGGTGAACTGGAGCCGATAAAAAGCGACGGCGGCTTGCATGTTCGTGCGGGTAACGACCAAACGACGGGTAGTTCGACGCTGACTTCTGATCAGAGTCTGGAAGGAGATTTTGATCTCTGCACAACGTTAAACGCCGATGGCCTGACAGCATCGGATTCATTCGGCGGCACGGCGTCGATCTCCGTCAAAAGCCAGAATGAGCAGGCAACGCTTCTTATTCGCCGTGTTGGGAAAAACGCGTTCGATGTCACTGCTTCTGTGCAACGTGGTGGCCTCAGTAACCCGCAGGCTGAAACAGTCGCTACTGAATCGGTGAAGTCCATTGACTCACTTCGCCTGATACGGATCCAGAAGACCATTCTGTTTGTGTATTCCGAAGGCGGACTGTCGCGCCTGCTGGGACAGGCAGATTTCGAGTCGGCGTCGGTGGCGAAAGGTGGCGTTCAGTTAGAGATCGGCGGCCAAAGTGGTGAAGTCCTGTGGAAGTCGCTCGAAGTCAGAATGTCCGCTTCGAGCCAGTAATGAGGAACCAGGTTTTCGATTTTGGATGTTGCTGACAGACGATTGCGTAATGCCGGCTCGTAAGAATTCAAAACTCTCCCGCAGGGCGATTTACGATGCGATTTCTCACTTTGATAGCTGTTGCTGTTGCGTCGCTTCTCGCGACAGAACTTCGCGCGGAAGATGCCACTCCACAGGAATTTCAATGGAACGTGTTCCTTTCCGACTGGCACTTGCTGGGCCCGTTTCCAAAGGAAGCCGATGACGAAACGGGTTTGGCGACGCAGTACGTCCCGAACGAAGCAACACTCTCGGCTGGGCAGGTCAGCTTTTACAGGAACCAGCTCTACGCCTGGAAACCATTTTCAGATCGAGTGATTGATTTCCGAGCGGGGCTCGGTGCCAACGGGACAAAAGGCGAGAACAAAGTTGCTTACGCATGGACGCAGTTCTTAAGTCCCGTCGCTCAGAAGGTTCAGATGGGCGTTGCTTATGACGACGCCTTCATCGGATGGGTCAACGGCAAAGAAGTCGCCCGAGGTACCGACAACTGGGCATCCTCGCTGGATCAGGAAGTCGTCGACGTCGACCTGAAAGCGGGTGTCAACACGCTGCTGTTGCGAGTCAGCAATGGACGAACGAAATGGGATGCCGCCGTTCGATTCTTTCCGGCTGGCTTGAAGAAGCCGCTGTTCACCTTCAAAGCGTCGCCAGCCAGCAACAATACCAGACTTCCAGTTGTCGACGTTCAACTTCTGGATCAAAAGAGGCAGGTGATCTCCGAGTATCAGTGCAGCGGCTCGCGAGAAGCGTATCCGGGAAATCCAGGCTACTACGCACTCTACGCACCGATGCCGGATCCGGTGCCCTCGTTCGTAAAACTGATGGTTCGGCAGCCGTACTTTCAGGAAGTCGACACGATCGCATCGTGGGAACGTGCCGGTACGGGCAACGTTTTCTCCAGGCTCTTGTCGAGAAAGCCAGCTTCGCTGCTGGTCGTCGACAAGCTGACTCGGAAGCCGATTAAAGGGGCGCAGGTCTGGTCCGGCAAGGACATGGCCGAGCCGACCACCGGTGCTGATGGCAGGGTTATCCTTCCGGATGTCAGTTCGATGTCCGATCGGCTGTACGTCGTGGCGAAGGGTTACGAAGCTGCCACCGTCTACCTGAAATGGCCTCGTGGAGCGATGCAACGAGTCGAACTGATCGAAGGTGGCAGAACGCTGACGGGAACTGTTGTCTCTACCACCGGCGAGCCTCTGCCCGGTGCGACGGTTACGTCAGGATTATCCGGCTATGCACCCTCTGCGGTTACCAATGAAAAAGGCGAGTTTGAAATTTACGGGCTGCCGAAGGACCAGCAGACACTTTACCCGGTCATCGAAGCTCCGGGCTTCGTCACGAAAGGGCGGTTCGGTTTCCAACTGACGAGTGACGAGATGTTGGTCAAGTGGGAGCTGGCTCCAGGAACAACCATCGTCGGGCAGGTTGTCCATCAGGAAACCGGTGAGCCGATCTCAGGAATCAAGGTAATCGTTGGGAACGACCGTTTCGGCAGCAATGACAAGACGCCGAAGGCGAAGACAGATACGAACGGTCGTTACCGCTTGATCGGCGTGAATGAAGGCCAGATTCTGCTGCATGCTTTCAGTGATAATTACGCACCAGCGATGAAAACGGTCTCGACCAGCATCGGTACCGAAACCAAAGCCGACTTCACGTTGAACGAAGGAAAACCTGTCACGGGTACGGTCACGGATCCTGATGGCAAGCCTCTGGCTGGAGTATGGCTGGTGACCGACACGTGGAACGGCGCCCGAATGTTCATCCGGGAAGATCGAACCGATGAAAACGGCAGGTTCACACTGGCCCACATGCCCGAAATTGTTGCCGAGGTCGACATTCTGAAAAGCGGTTTCATCAGCAATCGAAGGTTCAGGATGCGTGGTGGTGACATCGTCGACCTGACGATGATGCCGACAGTCAAGCACACGATTATCGTTCGCGACGCCGATGGAAAGATTGTCCCGCAACTTCAGATCACCAAAGGTTACTTGTGGGAGGGTAACCCGACCTGGAACTGGAGGTCTGATGACTACGAAACCACGCGGTATTACGACAAGCTGAAGGGCGTCATGAAGATCGAAATGGACGAGCCGTTCAATGGACACATTGCTTATCGATTTCGGGCGACCGGTTTCAAAGAGGAAATCGTCAACATCCCGGACAATGTATCGGTTGGCAAAGAGTTCAAGGTCACTCTGAAACCGGCAAGCGTGTTTTCAGGCCGCGTTGTGGATGCCGCCAGCGGTAAGCCGCTGCCCGGCATCGCCGTGGCGATTGTCAGTGCTGAAGATCAGATGCGTCCCGATCATCATGTAGACTTCACAACGCCGTGGCGGTATCTGGGGATGAACCGGTTTACGGGGCAGCACACCATGACCGACGCGGCTGGCGAGTTTCGCCTGTCGCCGCCTGCCGGCAGCTCAAATCCGGGTATCGCTCTGTTGTCGAAAGAGGGCGGCTTTCACCTGGTCAACGATCTCAATGCCGTGTTGACTTCCTCGAAGCTCAGCGATGACGTGCTGGACTTGCCGTTTCCGAAACAGGGCTCGATCGAAGGCCGTGTGACAGTTGCTGACAAACCGCTGGCCAATACCAAAGTACATTTGTCATGGATGGGCTACGACGGCACTGCGAACCGTGGAAATCAATCGTTCGGGTTCGGCGGACAAGTGACAACGGATGCCAACGGTGTGTTCCGTTACGAGAATGTCGGGCCGGGCAGATATCAGATCAGTCGGGTAGTCAGCTTCTCTCTGGGTCAGGGTAGCAGCATGTCGACGTACATCGGCACCGAGAATTTGACGTTACTGCCAGGCCAGTCTCTCATACATGATCTCTCGACATCGGCGGGCGCGCGTTTGTCTGGAGTTGCTCGCGATGCAGACGGCAAACCAGTCAGCGGTGCCATGATCAAAGTGACGGCCAGCGGCGACAACAGTCGTCAGCTTGCCGCAACGACTTCCGCAACTGATGGTCAATTCGAAATTGAACACCTGGGTCCAGGTACGTACGACGTCAGTGCTGAGCACTACGGGCGTGCCGAACAGGGGTACTACCAGCCGGATCAGAGAGGCACGGCGACTGTCGAAATGGTGGCGGCAAATCGTGATGTCACAATCCGTCTGGCTCCAGTCAATCAGCAGGCTCCCGTACAACCGGTCGCGACACCGATCACAAAAACGCTTTCACCCGACTTTACGGTGACTCCACTTGGAGCCGATAAGCCGTTCACGCTCAGCGACCAGGCTGGCAAGGTTGTTGTTGTCTGTTTCTGGACGTCGTGGTCAGATGACGCCACCGCCATCGCCAGTGTCTATGCAAACTTCAAAGATGATCCGGATGTCGAGTTTGTCACCGTGTTCGCGCAGGACGAACAACAGCTTCGCGCTTTCGAAAAACAAAACAAGGTCGACATCGAATTCCCTGTGATCACAACGGTTCCTTACCTGCCCGGTCAACTGATGTCTGTCTTCGGCGTCACCGGGCAGACTGGATGTTTCGTGATTGGTCGCGAAGGCCTCTTTGCCGCTGAGCAAACTCCAGCTAACCAGTTAACAGCAACGATTGATCGAGCATTGTCGCAACAGGTCAGCAGCGAGCCTCTCGCCGGGAAATCTTCTCGTCTGGCAATCACTCTGTCATCAGACGGAAGTACGCGGGGAGTTTACGGAGCAACTGTTGGGCTGAAGGCTTTTGGCACCGATGGGAAAATGGTTCGCGAAGACCGCTACTCGGTGAATGGCATCGCTCGGCAGATCATGTGGCGATATCCGCAGCTGACTGAAGACGGTCGACTCGAAGTGACCATCTCTGGAAACGGAATCAACACTCGGACCGAAACGGTGAAATCGCCTTCAGCTCATCAGAAGCTGGTGTTTGACGTGAAGAGTCCGCGCGTCGTCTCTGGAAAGATTGTGATGGCAACTGACGACAAGCCTGTTGCCGACGTGATCGTTCGATTGCAGATGCACAATGGCGAAATACTTACCGCCATGTCTGATCCGAATGGCAAATTCTCAGTACCTTGTTTTCCCGGAACGTACTACGTGGTGGCCGTCGGCAACGAACTATTTGCGGCTCAAGCCAGTTCGCCACAGACTGTCATGGTTGCCGCTGATGAGGATCCGGAACCGCTTGAGTTCAAAGTTGTCCCCGCCGTGACTCTGAGAGGACTGGTTGTCGATCAGTCCGGAAAGGCAGTGGCCGGAGCGACCGTGTCATCGCAAGGCGGCTCGACGGCGACCACCGCTGCGGACGGAACGTTCAAACTGACCGGTGTCGCTTCAGTCGGCAGTTTGCAGCTATGGGCAATGTCAGGCAGCGTCTATGGAGCCATTCGGCTAACGTCGCCAGATATCGAGAAGGCTCACAAGATCACGCTGGGACAAGGACTCGGCAACTTTGAAGTGACGGTGAGTGGCATGACTGTTGGCAGCGAAGTGCTGCCGTTCGATGCATTGACTCTCGATGGGGAGCAGACCAGATGGCAGCCCACAGCGGAGGGCAATCGACTGCTCGTCTTCTGCGCGTTGTGGCACCCGGCGTCCAAAGTTCTTCTCGAAAAGGCTCGAACCTGGGCCGAGGAAAACAACACGTCGATTGAACTGATCAGCCTCGACTGGAATCTCGATCAGGCTCGCCGCGAAGCCGCATCGTTGAAACTATCCGACCACACTTTGTATGCCGGTCCCGGCCAGTTGCGTCTTGATCCTGAATGGGCACTCGCCAACGGTCGCGGGGCATTCCTGATCGGCAGCGACGGCAAGCTGGCAGGAAATCCTCTGGACTGACTGTCGCATTGCCAGTCGCTGACGTGATACCTGACTGGTTTGATACTTGACTGACCTGGCCTCAAGCAGACATGAATCCATGAAGAAAAGATCGTTGACGACACCGGATACTCAGTTGCGCCGACGGCTGCTGGCAGCAACAATTGGCGTCTGCATGAGCCTTGTGGCAGCGTCTGGAATCGCCACAGCGCAGGATTCAGCAGGGCCAACGACGGACGCCCTGATTCGACAGACCCTGGAGGAATTTCACACCAGCCGGCTCGAAGCCGGGTTGGAAACACTGGGGCTGGCGATCGATAGCGTGACGGCGACGAAGGGCGAAGACGCGGTCAGGTTTGCGGTGGTCGGAGCGGCGTTGAATCGACGTCTGCAGCAGGTCGACAGCTACGAACGATTCGATCGGCTCTACAAGTGGTCGATGCCTGATGCCTCGCGGTCGGCGGTTCGGCATTTCATCACGCTGATTCCGCAGACCGCTCCTCCCGGTGAATTTGCACGCGCCGTTGGAGAACGACCTCGGCGGAATTCGTTTCCTGTCAGCTCGACTGGCGGTCTTCCCGGTGTCTTCAGCAGCGGATGGTTGCTGGCGGAATCTGCCAAAGAAGCCGGACAGTTGCGACGTCTGACGGATGAGCTGATCGGTTTATCGAAACAGGGGGTTGCAAACGCAGACGAATTGTTGCGGCTGGTGTGGCTGACGGGAGGCAAAGATGATGCGGAATTGCAGGCTTGGCTGAAGCGGCGAGTGGCCGAAGTGCGTCGCGAACAACCGGTACGAATGCCAGGGCGAGGGATGGTGCCGGGAAATGTCATTTGGCAGTTCGGATATGCGGCGACAGCGGCAGATGTAAAATCGCTGAACTTCAGGCCGTTACCATTCTGGTCCGGCAACGCGTGGCAGGGCAGCGGTCGGTTTCCCGACGACAAACTGGGCTGGCTGAAAATGGATGCCACGGGAGGCCACACCGATCAGCATTTTCAGGCGATCCGAAGATGGGTGTCTCCGGTCGATGGCTTATTAACGATCAGCGGACAACTTTCGCATCAGTACACTCAGGGCGACGGAGTCCGTGGTCGAGTCGTGATCAGACGCAGCGAGATCGCTGGCGAGTGGACCATTCATCATGGCAGCGTTTCGACATCTGCAACCCGCATCCCCGTTCGTGCGTGGGACACGGTCGACTTTGTCGTCGACATCATCGACGACCCGTCGTGGGACCACTTCTCCTGGCCTGTCAAACTGTTGCTCGCGACCCGCAGGAATGAGATCCGCTCCTATGATTCTCTAACGGCCTCGCTGACTCCCTCCGACTCAGGACTCTTGAACGACCTGATGACGGCCGCCGCCTGCAGCAAAGTCGATGTTCTGCGGCCTCACGCTGCTGAACTGTTGACCGCGCTGCAGGAACAGACTGCCCAGAGCATTTCAGCGCCGCTGCGATCTCTCGTTGCTCGTGCTCACAGCCAGGGAGTGGCCGCTCTGAACGGCGTCACTTCCGAGACATTGCTGGCATCGACGACATTCCCGCACTGGGTAGCAGCGACGTCGGATCTGGATGGCTCGACTAACGTTGAAGGTGCCTCACCCATCTGGCTCGCTCAGGAAGGGCATGTCTTACGTGTCGCTGGCAGCAGCCGCGACACACTGTTTTTTCGCTATCCGATTACTGGCGAATTTGAATTCATGTGCGATGCCCAACTGGGAGGCCAGTCGCCAACCGACGGCGGCCTGACATTTGGCGGAATGGTTTTCACTCCGCAAAGTGCTGGCCGTCTCGTGGCCATTCGCGATACAGCCCAACTGAAAATCGAGACCCGGTCCTGCCCCTTCATACGCGTTTCGACGGAACCGGTTTTTCATCGATTGTCGATCCGATCCGACGGGGCGGAGATCGTCTTCTCGGTCAATGGCCATCCTGTGTGGAAAGAAGCGTCACCGGCGGGTTCGAGTCCCTGGCTGGGATTGCAGGCAAACGGCGACCACAGACCGCTGTTTCGAAACCTGACATTGACTGGATCGGTAAACGTTCCACGTCAGGTGGAGCTGCTATCAAAATCCGGGATGCGTGGTTGGCAGAGTTGGTCTCCTGGCTGGCCTACCACTCCGCCGGCCCGAACGGCTCGCGTCTCTTCGCCGATTGCTGAAGCAGCAGCCGTACCATCGGGTCGGAGTCAATCCCGTTGGTCCGTTACCGACGGCGTGCTGAACTCGCCGTCCGGCGATCCCGGCAGTGGCGAACAGAACGTATTGTCCTGTCACCGACCGATGCAGCCTGGTGAGTCTGTCTCCTGCGAATTCATGTACCAGCCGGGTGTCTTCGAAGTTCATCCGGTCCTGGGCCGTCTGGCGTTTCTCCTGGATTCAAATGGGATTCGCGTTCGCTGGCTGAGCGATGCCAACGGTGGATGGACGAGCCTGGAAGCGGATAACTCGATCATCGAGCCGCTCAATCGCCGTGCTTCTTTAGCGACTGTTCTTCGCCCCGGTGAATGGAACACGCTCAAACTGACTCTGGTCCAAAGCCGCGTGGAACTTTCGCTGAACGGTGAACTGGTCTACCGGCGTGAACTCGAACCTGGCAGTTCGAGTGAATTCGGCCTGCTGCATGATCGAACTCAGCATCCCGTTGCCGTTTCCGTACGAAACATCGTTCTGAAGGGAGACTGGCCGGAAACGCTTTCGCCGGAAATCCTGTCAGAGCTGCTGTTGCCAGACAGCGGTGAGCTGGAAACCTCAACCAGCCAGACAATCAATTCCCTGATGGGCGAATCGTCTTTGCAGTTAAATGAAATGACCGTCATTCAGCGAGCGAGGCAGCTCGATCTACAGACACGTTTTGAATACCTGCGTGAATGGGTACTCCCGTCAGCCACACATAACAGCATTCGCGTTGGTGGGCTGCTGACGACGACACACCTCGCACCAGCTGAAAACGACTGGCTGCCGGAAGACAGTCTGCAAACTGAGCAGGCTGAAAGATCGGGTGAGCGTCGAGTTCAAAGTGGCGGTCGACTGCTGTCCGCAACGTACGAGCTGGTTGCCACAGCTGCGTCACTGAATCGTCTGACAGAACTGCAGGATCAAGTCCGCAAACTGAAGCCGAAAGGTGTTTCGCAGCAGCGGGCGCAGACTGCGTTGCTGGCGTTAATGGCTCTGACCGTTGGCGACCTTCAGGCAGCAGCAGACGCGTGTGAGGAACTACTCACCTTGCCGGCGGTGGTTCCCGGACAGCCATCGAGTCTGCCCTGGCCGGAGATGCTGATTCTGTATCGAGGGTTGCCCGATCCCACAACGCGATCGATTGTTGCTGAAATCGCGTCACGACTGCTGACTCGCATTCTGGAAGGAAAGTCCACTGGTGATTCTGCGCTGGATCATCATCTTGCGGCACTGCATGGTCTGTATGGGGCTCAGTCTGGAAGCACTGTTTCAGGTGAACGCGGAACAGATCGATCACTGGCTCGCTGGTTTCCCGCCAGCCTGTATACGGCGCTGACTCGCGGAGCCGGGATGCCGCAGAGTGAATGGGTGGCTGGCACCCAGTATGTTGAGAAACTCGCTCCACATGATCGAGACCTGCTGTTCTATCAGCTGCCACTGACCGGCGATTTTGAGGTGGAATGCGAGGTTGCCTGCGGAGCTCCTCATAACACCGGATTGATGTTTGCCGGAGTGCATCATGCTTTTCTGGTGCCGTCAGCTGTTGAGCGAGGAGACCTGTGGACGATCGGAGAGCAAACCGTCGATCCCCCGTTCTCTCACTACGATGTGTGGGCTCGCATGAGGATGTCGGTTCGGGATGGCCTCTGCACCACCTGGTACAACGGCCTGAAGATTGATCAGCGTCAGTTGTCTGCTCACCACATTCCCTGGCTGGCCATTCACAGTCGCGGTCGACAGTACAGTGCTGTCAGAAACATCTGCATCAGCGGAAAGCCAATCGTTCCCGAGCAGGTCCTGCTGTCCGCCGAGCCGGGGTTGCCAGGCTGGTATGGTTATTACGGCGAACAACCAGGCTCGCCGGACACACCCGGCGCATGGACTCATCTGGATCACACGCCCGGTGGCGGCATCGTGGGAACTCATCAGCCCCAGGTCGCCGGATCATTCAAAGAAAGCCTGCTGTGCTACCATCGCCCGCTGCTGGAGAACGGCGTCGTCGAGTACGGATTCTATTATGTGCCCGGTGAAGTGATTGCTCATCCCGCGCTGGACCGACTTGCGTTTCTGCTTGAACCAGACGGCGTGCGATTGCACTGGATCACGGATCGCGAGCACGACCGCTTCCATCACGATCCGGCAAACAGTCTTGTGGACGAGGCAGCTCGACGTGGGCCGGAGCGATTGCCACTGGTGTCGGACAACTGGAATCGAATGCGACTTGCGTTGAAAGGAGACACCGTTCAACTCGTACTGAACGACGAGTTGATCTACGAACACAGGTTGTCTGTCACGAACCAGAGAACCCTCGGCCTGTTTCATTATTCAGATCAAGCAGAGCTGCGGGTTCGTAACGTGTCACTGCGTGGCGAGTGGCCCCGAGTTGTGCCGGAACCAGACAAGCAGGAACTGATCGATCAGCAGGTCATCACGCTGGACAACAGCCGGGACGCGCTGCCCGCATCGTTTTCACACAGCTTTGTGCAGGCTGGACTCCCCACAGAACTTCCTGACAGTTATTTCAAATCGTCCAGTTCGACACTCGGACGGATCACGTCGGGTTCTGCCGGACTGTCAGCCAGCATCACCTCCGCAGCGACGTGGACTCACGCCAGCTTTTCACCGCAGTTTTCGTTGAAGGGCGATTTCGATATCGAAGTTGCTTTCGAAAACATGCTGCCAACAGAAAACGGGCAGGCCGGATTGTTACTGACTGTCGAACTTGGCGACGTCCAGCGATCGCTGCTCCGTGCAATGCGAATGAACGAGGAGAACGGCAGGCAACGAGTACATGCCTCTCAGTCAATACTTCAGAAAGACGGAAGTCGCAGTTATCAGGCGTCGCAAACCGTCAGCTGCGAAGCCTTCTCGGGTCGGCTGCGGTTGGCGCGGCGTGGTACGAAAATTTATTACCTGTTCGCGGAAAATGACTCGTCCGTTTTCCGACTGGTGGACACAGTCGACAGCTCCGACGCCGATACGGTTCCTGATGGATTAATGATCCGCACGATGAGTTTTCAGCGGGGACAAACGAGCGTGACGTGGAAAGACATCAGTCTGCGAGCCGAGCGTATGACGTGGTACCCGCCGCCCGATGCAAATCGTCAGTGGAAGCTGCTTGTCATGGATGAAGATGGTTCCAACCTGCGTTCCGTCGCTGATCGACCACAAGGAAACCGCAGCCTCGGATCACCGGAGTGGTCAACTGATGGAAAACAGATTTCGTTCGACACGTATCAGGCCAGTCTGAGTGATTCTCATTGCCGCGTCGTGAATGTTGACGATCTGAAAGTGTTCGACTGCGGTCTGGGATGTATGCCCGGCCTGTCCCCTGATGGAAAACGCATCGTCTTTACTCAGAGCGGTCGCGGAATCCTGATGATGAATGCTGACGGCACCAACCGTGAAGAAGTTGACCGGAACGGCTGGAGTGCTCAGTGGTCACCCGATGGCAAATCACTGGCGTGGGGACAAAGTGGCAACATCATCATCATGGATCTCGAAACCAAAGAACGTACGCCGCTGCTGACGGGAGAGCAGGCGGCGATGTTCAGTTACACCTACTGGAATCCTGGCTGGTCACATGACAGCCGCTTCGTGGCGTTCAAAGCTCGCAACCGACGAACCGGCGGCGAGGACATCGTTGTTGCTGAAGTTGGCTCGCCGGGCAGTTTTCAGGTGCTGCTCGAATCATCAAAAGGCGTACATCCCGATTTCACCTTCAGCCCGGACAATCGGCGCGTCCTGTTTGCGATGAACGATCCCGCCGAAAACAAACCGAGACTCTACACAGTCGATCGGACGAAGCCCGGACCGCCGCAACAATTGCCGGGTCAGCCTCTCGACTGGAAGATTTTCGGTGGCGACTGGCACCCGAACGGGAAAATCGCCTTTGCGGGTGAGCAGATCGCTCAGCCTGTCGACTGGGTTTCGAAGCCTCAATAACCAGGCGGCAGAATTCCGAACCTTCACGTCATCAGAAATGTCTCGGCGGCGAAAAGCTGAGTGTTGACCTGTCGGCTTGCACCGGCTTACGATGTTCCCTTCAGTCTTACGCAGCCAGTTGTTTCCGGATGAGTTGATGCGACCTTCGAATTTCTCAATTCAGAAAGCCGTGCTGTCGGTTCCGAGTTTCGGAACTCGATGGTTCTTTTATTTTGGCTTTCCCATGAGGGAATTCGGGGAGTGACCGGTTACTGGTTGCGGAAAACAGTTTTCAATTGCCCTGAAATCCCTCAAGGACTTCAGGGCTTTTTTTGTGCCCGACGAAGCCTTCAGCGATTTCTCTTACACACGTTTGCCCAACGGGAGAGACTCAGATGATCGTTGTCATGAAGCCAAACGCCACGGAAGCCATGATTCAGAACATGGTGCAGCGAGTGGAAGGCCTCGGCCTGAAAGCTCACATCATCGTCGGAACCGAACGCACCGTCATTGCGGCCATCGGTGACAAACGCGACGATGAAAAACAAATGCTCGAAGCCTGCGACGAGGTCGAGCAGATTGTTCCGATTCTGGCTCCGTACAAAGTCGCCAGTCTGGAAGCCAAGCCCGAGCCGACGATTGTCGAGATCGGTAAATTTGCGGCAGGCGGCCCGAACATCGGCATCATTGCCGGACCCTGCTCGGTTGAAAGTGAAGAGCAGCTGATGGACTCTGCCCGGCAGGTTCTCGCTGCCGGAGCGACAGCACTGCGAGGCGGAGCATTCAAGCCACGGACCAGTCCGTACGCCTTCCAGGGTATGAAAGAAGAAGGACTGAAACTGCTGGCAGCGGCTCGTGAGGAAACGGGGCTTGCGGTTGTCACCGAAGTCATGTCGCCGGATCAGGTCGATCTGGTCGCCAGCTATGCCGACGTCCTGCAGATCGGTGCAAGAAACATGCAGAACTACAATCTGCTGGCGGCTGTCGGCGAAACTCGGAAAGCCGTTCTGCTGAAGCGAGGTCCAGCCGCGACAATCGATGAGTTCCTGCTCGCAGCCGAGTACATTCTCGATCAGGGCAACACGCAGGTCATGCTATGCGAACGGGGAATTCGAACGTTTGAGACTCACACGCGATTCACACTGCCTCTGGCGACCGTGCCGTACCTGCACCAGAGGACTCACTTGCCGGTCATCATCGATCCCAGCCACGGTACCGGGCACGCCAGTCTGGTCCCGCCCATGTGTGCGGCGGCTGTTGCGGTCGGGTGCGACGGCTTGATCATCGAGGTTCATCCGAATCCGTCGAAAGCACTCAGCGACGGGGCACAGTCGCTGACTCCGCAGGTCTTTGCAGATGCGATCGCTCAATGTCGAAAAGTGGCCGCGGCACTGGATCGGCAACTTCATTGAGAAAATTCAACTTCTGTTGTGAATGTTGTTGAATAATCGGTCCAGCACAGCCACCATTGCTTGCTTGAAAACAAGTTTCAAATGGAGCGATCAGGCGGAGCGGGCCAACGCTGCTGCCGCGTGTGGAGGGTTGCTTGTCAGCGAAGAACGCACCAGTCACAGACCGGACGGTGTGTTTGCTGTTGGCAGAGCAGGCTTTCGCAAGGCAAACGAGCCGGTTGAGAATTTTCTCACCGGCTCGTTTTCGTTTTCATGGTTGGCGAATTACGCAGCTCTTGAAATCGGCGACTCTTAAAAGAGCTTTTCGATCGGGCTTCCGCCGTTGCCGAGCGTGAACGGGCGACCGTCCGGAGAATGGATTTCCTTGTTGTGAGGAATTCCGACGGCGTGTGCGATCGTCGAGTTAAAGTCTTCAATCGAGACAGCATCGTCCTCAACGTGGAAGGCGTTCTCGTCGGTCCGTCCGTAAACCTGGCCGCCCTTGATTCCACCTCCAGCAAGCATTGTTGAGAACGCTGCCGGGTGATGGTCTCGACCGCTGTTCTGGTTGGGCTGCGGCTTGCGGCCAAATTCCGTTCCGATGACCACCAGCGTTTCGTCGAGCAGACCACGGCTTTCGAGATCCTTCAGCAGGGTTCCCACTACCTTGTCGAGCTCCTGTGCCTTTGCTGGAAGGTTATCGAAAAGCTGATAATGGTGGTCCCAGCTGCCGAATGAAATCTCCACAAAGCGAACGCCACTTTCGACCAGACGGCGAGCCAGCAGCGCGGCGTTTCCGAAACGTGTTCCGCCGTAGGCAGCTTTGGCTTCCTTCGATTCCTTTGTCAGATCGAAGGCTTGAAGGTCATCGCTTCTGAGCAGACCGATCGCTTCTGAATAGAGATCGTCGTATCCGGTGACCTGACTGCTGGCGTTGGCTTTTTTGCGGAAGCCAGCGTCGAAAACGTTTGACAGCTTCATGCGTTTGTCGAACGAGTCATTGGTCAGATAACTGGGCGATTTGGTGTTCTGCAGGCCTTGAGCCGGGTCGCCCAGTGGAACTGGTGCGAATTCGGCTCCGAGGTATCCCGGGCCGTGCCCCTCACCGATCTGCACGCTGGCTGGTAATTCTTTGTGAAGACGTCCCAGCATCTTGTGCATCCACGAGCCGATCCCAGGATGCTTGGTGGTGGCCAGTGGGCGGTAACTTGTTCGCAACAGATATTTGGCGGGGCCGTGCGCACCGGTCGACGTCGTCATCGAGCGGACAATTGCCAGCTTGTCGGAGAGTTGAGCCAGCTGAGTCATGTGCTCGCTCAATTGCACGCCGGGAATCTTTGTTTTGATGACGCCGGTCGCTCCCTGGACATCGCTTTTTGGCTTTGGATCGAACGTGTCGAGATGGCTCATTGCTCCGGACATATAAAGGTAGATCACCTTCTTCGCCTTGCCACCCGCTCGAAGCGTACTGCTGGTCTTCGATGTGCCGGCCGCATTCAGAACCGATTCCATGCCGACGGGAAGCAGACTGACTCCCAGTGCGTAGCGAGCGACATCCGACATCAGCTGGCGGCGGGAAAGAGCATCCAGCCGCAACGTATTGTGTGGGAACATGAAACGTCCTTTGATCGCTGTTTGTTTTGTTCGCTGACTGGTTGGTTGGAGTTGGCGTGCGAAGCGCAACGAGGTCGCCCGTCTCGAACCGAACCGGAAACTATTGAATGAAGAGGAACTCGCGTGTGTTGAGTAGAGCCCAGATCACGTTGCCGTAACCTGCTGGTCCCGCTGATCTGATTTCCCGTTTGGCGGAAGCCACTTCGTTGTCGGTGGGAGTTCGACTCAGCAGGCTCAGAAAGATCACGTCGAGCTGATCGTTGATTACTTTCAGGTCCGTCACTTCGTTGTAGATGACCGAGCCACGTTCCAGCATCATGTGAGTGACCGGTCCATTGAACATCGTCAGCAGTTGTGGGACCGTTCCTTCGGTGTGGCTGTCGCTGATGATGTCCCGGTCGCTCTGGCCGAACTGTCGGACGAAGTGACCTTCTGGCAACGGCTGTGGCAATTCAGAAGCCCGCACCAGTTCCTGCCCTTTGTAGAGGCGTTTGCTGCGAGCTTTGCCCTGAGCTTTGTTATAAGCGTCGAGCTGTTTCGCCTTTTCAATGACCTGCTGAGCTGTCGTCGTCGCATCGATATCGATGATTGACGTGTACTCGGAATCGTCCGGTCGCAGAATGTTGTCCGGGTTTTCAAGCGTCAGTGTCAGTAGCGAATCCCAGACCTGCTCTGCGGTCATGCGTCGCAGAACTGGACCGGGGAAACGGTACTCCTCTTTCGGATCGAGGTCTCCGTACGTGACCTGCCTCTGGTACGTTTTCGAGTAGTAGATGATTCTCTGAAATTCCTTCAGATCGTAGTTGAGACGCTTGATCTCGCTTGTCAGAAATTCCACCAGCGCCGGGTTCGAGGCGACCGTGTCATCCATCATGTCATCGACCGGTTCGATCAGACCGATGCCCAACGCTTTTTTCCACAACCGGTTGGCAATCGTCAGCGCGAATCGATCGTTCTTTTCTGAAGTGACCCAGTCCGCGAAAACCTGCCGACGCTCTGGAAGCGTGTAAGCGGCCTTCTTCGTGTCAAACAGAAATGTCGGAGTTGTCAGTTGGCCCGGCTTGGCGTCGCCATACTTGTAGTCATGGGGGAATGTGAGTTGCTTCTTCTCGTTGTTCCAGATCGCGGCCCGGTTGAGTCGAACAATGCTGCGACCCAGACGCGCCTCAACTGATTGATCTCCGCCAGGAGCCGCCTTGTCGATGGTCCCATTATTGAGCTTCGACATGTCGTTTCGAGCAACTCGGTACTCCGTTCCGCCCGTGAAGGCCGCCAGCTGGTAGAACTCTTTCTGCGTCCAGCGGTCGAACGGGTGATCGTGACACTGCGCGCAGCCGATTCGAGTTCCCATGAAGATACGAACCGCGTTGTTCAGATTGTCGAGGGGCATGCCGGGATCGCGGAGGACAAAACCGACGGCTGGATTTTCCCAGACCTTGCCTTCGGCTGAAAGCAGATCGTTGACGAATTTGTCCCACGGAATATTGTCCCGCTGGCTCTGCTTCACCCAGTCACTGTACGGTCTGAGATAAGTATTGTTGTCGGCCTTGTCGACAAGCCTCATGATGTCGGCGAGCCAGTTATACATCTGGCTTCCGTAGCCAGGCTGTCCAAGCAGTCGATCGATCAGCGCCGTACGCTTTGAGGCCGATCGCGATCGAAGAAAATGCTGCGCCTGCTTTGCCGTCGGAATTGTCCCCGTCGAGTCGAGATAAATCCGCCGCAGAAACTCTTCATCTGTCGTTGGCGCGTTGGACTCGATCTTGAACTTCTTCAGGTCCGCTTCGACCAGATCGTCTATTCGGTTGGCTGATCGGATGGCCGAAGTCTGCAAACGCGGAGACACAGGAGCGACTTCCACTTCCGTGGTTTCCGCTTGAGTTGGAAGGCGAATGGGTGGCGCCTTTTTTTCGGGAGCTTTCCGCTTCTGAGCGAACGCTGAATCCAGAGCATCGGCTGAAAACAGGCCACTCAGCAGTCCAGCGGCGATGGTCGACATCAAAAGAATTCGCGACACGTGTCTGCTCCAGTGGCGAAGAAGTCTGCGAGGGAAAACGGCGCGGCAGCGGTGACGGACCTGACGTCTGTACGACTTCGATCGAATGATCTTTGAATTAACCTGCGACCGACGTGATGGTCGACCGGGCCTTGATCGTTGTAACAGCAATCGGGCCTTGATCGTCGTAACAGCAATACTTACGCCAGGAACGCGCTGAACAGTGAGTCAACGAAGTATAGCCATCGGACGTTGGAATTCACGCTGAGTTCCGGACTCGCTGAGTTCCGGACTCAACGAATTCTTCGTGCGTTACTCACCGACAGATGCCGCCTGTACTTGGCGATTTGCAGAGATTTCGAACGCAGGCCGTACCTTCGGCAGTTCTCCGAAGTCAACCGCAGCACCGTCGCTGATCAGACGTCCGCCGAGGGTCACTACGAGTGAATTCTCTTTCAGGCCTGTCAGAACCTGGATCAGCTCTCCATCACGAAATCCCACAGACACGGGTTGCTTTAACGCGACGCTGGTGGCCTCGTCGACGGTGTAGAGAAACTGTCCGCCGGTCGGTCCGAAAACAGCGGATGCCGGAACGGCAAGAGCGTCCTTCAGCCGCGAGACGGTGATGACGACGCGACCGTGCATTCCCGGTTTAAGCAGGGAATCCTCGTTGGCGATTTCGATCATTACCCGAGCGGTGCGAGTGGTTGGGTCGAGCACTGGTGCCTGTCTGACGATGCGCCCGGTAAACTGTCGATTCGCAATGCCATCCACAGTGATGGTGGCTGACTCTCCGAGCCTTATTTTTCCGTAGTCACGTTCAACTACGTTGACGACCGTACGGATCGTGCTGAGATCGACGATTCTCATCAGGATGTCTTCGCCACGAGCCAGGTCGCCGACGTCCACGTTTCGCTCGGCCACGAATCCGCTGATGGGCGTTGAAATCTGCATCTCGTTCAGAGCAAGTCGGCTGCGTTCCAGATCGGCCTTTGCTTCCGCGAGGCGGGCGCGTTCGAGTTCGGATTCGGCTTTCGAGACCAGCAGTGCGGACTCAGCTTCTTCAATCTGCTGCGTCGTACTGACGCCTGAAATGGCCAGCTCTCGCAGCCGTTCAACTTCCCGCAGCGCCTGACCCTCGCGTGCCACTTGAGCTTTCAACTGTGCCTCGGCAACCTGTTCAGCGGCTGCTGCTCGGGTGACGAGTTCGCGAGTCGACGCATCGTCAAGTTCGATAACCGTCTGGCCCTCTTTGACGCTGTCGCCGACATCAAACGGAACACTTTCGAGATAACCGCTCAGACGCGAACGAATCTCGACTTCACTGACGGGTTCAAGACTTCCGACAAGCTCAATTCGCTCGGCGATTGGACGACGCGAAACGCGCACCACGTCGACGGCAGCCACGTCTGCCTGTTTCTCTTTCGGCTCAGATTTGACGGACGCCAGCGAGTCGCCATAAAGATGCCACCCAAAGGCACCAGTGAGGCCAACTGCAATCAGGAACAGTACATATCGCATGATCGAGGCTCTCTGGGCAGGACCGGAACTACCACGGCACGAGAAGATTCTCGGCTTGGAAATGCGAACCAGGCATAACCAGTGAATGAAAACTAAGAGGCGGGAACGTGGGGATTGCTGCGGGGGCGGGGGAGTGAGACGAATCCAGGAACCAAATCAGTCACCGTCACATATGAGAATGTTGATTCATTAAATACGACGGACGCTGCGCAAGCAATCCCGCCCCGTTTGAATCTGCTGGAACTGCTTGTATTGTTGGCGGATTCCTGCCATTAAATCTGGAATTGTGCCTGGTAAGGAGGTCTCGTGTGGTTGTCGTCTTCATGATTTGATGCATGATGTTGTCAGTGATAGCCAGGCGTCGGCTGTGGACCGAAGGCAGGATCTGCCCTGAAATCAATTCCGGATATTCCAATCTCGTCATTCGCGTTCTCAAAACCTTCGGGAAGTTATTTCGGGACGGGTCCTTAAGTAACGAACCTGATCTGAATTTTCAGTGCCGTCGCATCCAGCGACATGATTTGCAGGCTACCGTGAGTAACGCCTCTTCTGACAACAGCAATTCCGCGTCCCGTGAGAAGCTCGACGCTAACCACGTCGCGCCGGCTGGAACTTCGGCTGTTGGCAGCGAAACGGTTGCCCGGCTTCGTGGAGAAGAAGAGGTGTCTGGAATCGCGTCAAGCGGGATTGACGTTGTGATCGACGGAGCGGACGCGGACGGCAGTTCGTTTTCCCAGTCAGCCGGAAGTTCGAACGAACCTCGTCATGTAACGTTTCGATCTGACCGAGGGATCGTTCCGCTGACGGGAATCGAACGGCTGCAGCAGATTGCCTGTCAGCTGCAAGACATCGACGCGCCGGGAATTCTCAAGATTCAGTCAGTCGATGAACTCGAAGACGGTTGCCGAGTCGTAATGGAACCTGTTTCGGGCGTCACGCTGGAGCAACTTCTGAAAACGCGTCGACCGTCCTGGCTGGAATCGTTGCGGATTATCGCTCACGTGACCGAAGCTCTGATACCTGTTCACAAAGAGAAACTTGCCCACGGGAATCTGCACCCCTCGCGAATTTTTCTGCGGAATCTGCAGCTCACCAAACTGGCCGACTTCGCCTTGTGTCTGGTCTCCGGTCAGACGGTACTGACCGACCATGCCTCGTTGGCGTGCGTCGCTCCGGAAAACGTCGACAATGCGCAATTCCCGTTGACGCCTCAGATGGACGTGTACGGCATTGGTGTCGTGCTCTATCGACTGATCTGTGGCCGCTATCCGTTTCGCTCTGAAATTCGAAGCGAAGTTCAACGGCAGATTCGTGAAGATGCACCTCAGCCGCCTCGGCAACTTGCTCCTGATATCCCCAGTGAACTGGAGCAGTTGTGTCTGAAATGCCTGGCGAAGAATCCCGCCGATCGACCGGCGTCCGCCCATGAATTATCGACCACGTTTAATCGCCTGATCGTCAACTATGAGAAAGCGGCGGAAAAATCTTCCACTGACAGCCTGTCGCTGAATTCGTCACAACGCCTGACGTCCAGACGTCCGGCTGCGATTCGTCGAGCGATGTTAATTTGTGTAGAACCGCGGGATGGACTGTTACTCGACACGCTGGCGGCGGCTCTTGATCAAGTTGGAGTTCCGCCGGAACCCTGGTCAGGCGATGGGCTGCTGTTTTCACTTCCGTCTTCAAATCCGAACTCGGACTGGACAGTTCCCTTCAGTGACCGCGTTCTGCGTTGCCTCCGTGCGGTGGCGAAGGAGCAAAGGGCGAGCGGGACGCCATCGGATGTTGAGGCTCCTGCCGTCACGCTGCGCGCGTTTTCGGTGCGGCTTCACTCGCGACCGGATCCTGACCAGCAGCCTGTAAGCCCGGATTCAATGGATCGGCAGGTTCTGCAGCTGGAAGCCACGATCGCGCAGGGTGCTGTCGAAATCTGCCATCGAGGTTACGAGTTGCTGATGCGAAGTCTGCCTTGTGACGAATCGAAGTTCGACACTGAATCTCCTGGTATCGGTCAGTTTCGCATTGCCGACAGAGACGGCGGCACATTGAAAGTGTACGCCTCCCGCTTTCGAAATCAGCTTCCACTTTCCGGAAGAAATTCGCAATTTGCTATTCTGAAATCCCGCTGGCATCAGGCGTGCGAAGGAATGGGCCAGATCGTCCTGCTGATCGGCGACGAAGGGATGGGCAAGACTCGTATGGTGTGGGAACTTGTCACGCATGTGGCAACTCCCGAAAATGCCGACGTGGATAATGCCCGTGCCATTGTCTGGAACTGCCGACCGTTTCAGCAGGGGCAAAGCCTGCATCCGTTGCTCAACTGGCTGCGGCACAGTCACGAAGATTTCGACGATGATGATGACAACACAACGATCAATGCTCGTATCGAGGAACTGTTGAAAAGTGCTGACACGTCTGTTTCTGAACCCGGCAGTGTCCTCGGTTCCGAACTGGGAGTGCGTAACAGTTCGTATGGCTTGCGAACGAGCCTGAGTGCGACACAGCGGCTCGCACAGTCGTGTCAGATCCTGATCGACTGGCTGAAAGGACAGGCCAGGAAATCGCCTCTGTTGCTGGTTATTGAAGATCTGCAGTGGGTCGATCCCGCGACACTTAATTTTCTGACGCTGCTGATTGAAGGTGGCTTCAGTGACCGAATCATGACGTTGCTGACTTTCCGTTCCGACTTTGAAACACCTTGGGGAAGCCGGGCTCACCAGACGCAAGTTGCGCTAAGTCGGCTGACCAGGCGTCACGCAAAAACGCTGATTGAAGCAGCGTCAGGACGTACCGACGTCTCTGATGAACTGGTTGAGGAAGTCCTGAAACGGACGGATGGCATTCCGTTATACATAGAAGCCGATGCGGCAAATCCGGCGAGCGATTTGTTTCGAGATGCAGGGCAATAGGTTCGCAGGAGTCACAGTCGATGGACCAGTTTGAGAATAAAAACCAGTCGGAAGAAACGCCGAACGGCACTGACTCCGCCAGACGGCCAGCCAGCGCCGCGCACGAGGTGACGATCGACTTTCCACAACCAGTGGCAACTTCCATCAACTCTTTTGGCGAAACGATCGTCACACGTCCGAAAACCACGGACGGAGCCGCGCTGTCAGAATGCAGCGACGGAAGCCGGTCAGGTAACAGCGATTCCGAGCCTGCCGAAGCGTCTGACGAACCGGTCGAGCAGATTGGAAAGTACAGAATTCGAGGCCTTCTCGGAAAAGGAGCCTTCGGAAAAGTCTACCGCGGATACGACCCTCAGCTGGATCGTGAAGTGGCGATCAAAGTGCCGGTCACGAAGGGCGGGAAGCCTCACGGTGACAGTCTGCTGCAGGAGTTTCAGCAGGAAGCCCGCAACCTGGCAAAGCTCAATCACACGGGCATTGTCACCGTACACGACGTCAGCGTTGACGAGGGCGTCTGCTATATCGTTTCGGAGTTTCTGGAAGGTCCCGATCTCAACGAATGGCTGCAGGAGAACACGCTTTCTTGGCAGGATGCCGCTCGACTCACAGCTCAAATTGCCGACGCGCTGGCGTATGCCCATTCGCAAAGCACGGTGCATCGCGACCTCAAACCCGGAAACATCATTCTGACGCAACAGGCCGGTTCGATCCGTCCTGTCCTCGTCGACTTCGGTCTGGCACTGTCGGAAGGGCAGGTCGTGGGCTCTCAACTGGGAATCATTGCCGGCACGCCGAATTACATGTCGCCCGAACAGGCACGCGGCGAAGGTCATCGCATTGATGGCCGTACTGACATCTACGCTCTGGGTGTCATTCTTTACCGCTTAGTGTCTGGCGAGCTTCCATTTTCCGGATCGAACCTTTCGCTCCTGCTGACTCAGATCATTGACGAAGATCCTCGTCCGCCTCGACAGCTGAATCGATCTCTACCGCGTACCCTCGAACGAATCTGCCTGAAGGCAATGGCTCGGGATATCGTCGATCGTTACACGACGGCGGCTGACCTGGCCGACGATCTTCGGCAGATTCTGCAGGATGATCAGGTTCAGCAGAAACAGGCAACGTCTGCGGATACAAAGTCCCGGCATCGGGGTGCTGCTGTCAAAAGACAGGTCACTGTTCTCAACTGCGAATGTGAACTCTTCGAGTCGTCTGAGTTTCTGGAAGACCTCGATCCGGAAGAACAGCACGACCTGCTCCAGGATTACCAGGAACTGTGTCGAAGCGTTGTCGAAAAGTATGACGGCTCGATGATCAAAGCATCCGGAGCAGAACTGCTGGTGTGCTTTGGTTATCCGACTGCTTACGAAGATGCGGCGCAGCGAGCCGTGCGAACCGGCCTGGAATTAATCGCTCGAATTAGTGAGATGCAATCGCGTCTCAAGCAAGAGCACGACATCAGGTTTACCGCCTGGGCAGGAGTGCATACCGGTCCGGCGGTCCTGCAGGAAGACACCAAAGGCGATCTCTCGTTGACGGGTGGAGCCGGGACGGTGGCTTCGAATCTCGATCGAGTCGCCGAGGAAAACGCCGTCGTCATTACGGATTCCACTCATCGACTGGTACAGGGATATTTCATCTGTGAAAGCCAGGGCCGGGCAAAGATCAAAGGCGCGTCCGAAAAGGTTGAGGTGTTTCTGGTTGAAGGTGAGAGTGAAGCACGCACACGGCTCGACCTCGTCGAGCCCGCGACGCTCACGCCGCTGATTGGTCGGGAAACCGAACTGGAGATTCTCAAGGATCTTTGGGAACAGGCCGACGAAGGCCTCGGTCAGGTCGTGTGCGTTCTTGGTGAAGCAGGACTTGGCAAATCCCGCCTCGTTCGCGAACTCAGCGAGTATGTCATCGACGCAGCTGGTTCAGGGGATGCCGACGCGCGAACACCCGTTATTGAGTGGCGCTGCTCGCCGTTCTTTCAGAACACGGGACTGAATCCGGCCATCGAATGTTTCGGAAGGCTGCTGGGTTTCAGTCGGGAAGCTTCGCCGGCTCGTCGCTTTGAGATTCTCAGCTCGCACCTGGATGAGCTCGGGCTGGGAGATGACGAAACTGTCTGGCTGATCTCAACGTTGCTCGGTGTCCCCACCGAAGGACACGTTCCTGCTCTCGTCCTGAGCCCGATGCGGCAGAAAGAACGAAGACTCGAAGTGCTGCTGAATTGGATTCGCGCGAATGCCGAGCAGAATTCAGTTCTGTTCATCGTGGAAGACCTGCACTGGGTTGACGCGACGTCGCTGGAACTGATTGGGATGTTGCTTGATCAGGGGCTGAACGACCGCCTGCTGTCACTGCTGACGTTTCGGCCAGAATTCGAAACGCCCTGGGGCAGTCGCAGTAATCAGACTCAGCTGGCACTGAACCGACTGACTCGGCAGCAGATCGAGCAGATGGTCCAGTCGCGGCTGAAGGTCGACGATGTTCCCGCAGCGGTGTTGGCTCGAATAACAGAGCGCACCGAAGGCGTGCCGCTGTTTATCGAAGAGTTCTCGACGATGATCGCCGAATCCGGAGCCATTGAAACGGTCGACGGCGTGACGATGATTACCGCCGAATTCGACATCGACGACATTCCGGCTACGCTGCAGGATCTGCTGGTTTCTCGACTCGACCGTCTCGGCAGTCGCACTGAAGTCGTCCAGATGGCAGCGACGCTCGGTCGCGAATTCAGTTACGAACTGATTCTGGCAGTGCTCGGCCTGGATGCGAATACGCTGCAGGAAGAACTCGAACGACTCGTCCAGGCGGAAGTCATCTTCCAGCAGGGGTTGCCTCCACAGGCGATCTACACGTTCAAACACGCGTTGATTCAGGACGCGGCTTATTCGTCGCTCCTTCGAAAAAAGCTGCAGGAGAATCACCGGACGATTGGTGAGTGTTTCGAGAAGCAGTTTCCTCACATCGTCGAATCGCAGCCGGCGCTGCTCGCTCATCACTTCACGGCCGCGGGCGTCACTGACAAGGCGATCAAATACTGGGAGATTGCCGGCAAGCGATCGCAGGCCAGCTTTGCCAACATTGAAGCACGGGATCAGTTTGAAAACGGGCTCAGGCTGGTGGCAACGCTCGACGAGTCTCCCGAGCGAGACCAGCAGGAACTGGCGTTTCAGATTCCACTGGGTACGGTCATGACAATGGCTGGTGGCTGGGCGAATCCTGCCGTCGAGCAGGTTCATCTGCGTGCGCGCGAACTCTGCGAACGACTGGGTGAGGGCTCGCCGATCTTTCACGTCACGTGGGGCATGTGGGCATGGCGGTTGCTCCGCAGCGAACTCGAAATCGCTCACACGCTGGCGGACGACGTGCTGTCACTCGCCGACGGTCGCGATGATGGTTACCTGATGGAAGGGTATTTCGCGAAAGAGGTCACGGCGTTGTTTCGAGGTGAACTGGATCGGTGCCTCGAATTCTGCGAACGAGGCATGGCACTTTACGACGAAGAGAGGTGCCGCTTCCACGCCGCAGTAACCGGGCAGAACGCCGGTTGCACGATCCTCGTTCATTGGGCGTGGTGCCTGTGGCTGTCCGGGTTTCCTGAGAAAGCAATTGAGACCGGGAAGAAAGCAGTTCAACTCGCAAACGATCTCAATACTCCATTCGATAAAGCATTTACGGCTTATCATCTGGGCTGCGTTTATCAACATTGTCTGATGGGCACACAGGCGCGAGAGTGTGGCGAAGTCGCGATCGCCATTGGCAGGGAGCAGGGCTTTGGAATCTGGCTGGCATTAGGGACGCTTTGCCGAGGATCCGGAATGGTTCTGGAAGGCCAACGAGTCGGTCGTGGCGTTGAACTCGTGAAACAGGGCTTCGACATCTATCGCGGAACCGGCGCAGAACTGTCGCTCACGCACTACCACACGGTGCTGGCTGAAGCTTACATGGCGACTGACCGAATCGATGATGCCCGTCAGACGGTCGAAGACGGTCTGGCACTGGTCGAACGCTGCAGCGAGCGGTTCCACGAATCCAACCTGCACCGCCTGAAGGGCGAACTTCTGCTCGTGGCGTCGCCCGGCAACCGAACCGAAGCGATTGTCGAGTTCGAACAGGCTCTGGAAATTGCTCGCCGACAGAAGGCAACGTCATGGGAACTTCGTGCGGCGATCAGTCTCGCTCAGGTCTTGCAGGCAGATGGTCAGAGTTCACAGGCTCACGATCTTTTAAACACGGCCTTCTCAAAATTTACTGAAGGGTTCGATACACCTGATCTGGTTGAAGCCAGGTCGCTTCTGGGAGCACTCGTCGGATGAGCACACTTGAAAATCCCCCCGCAAACGACCAGGAAATGATCGACGCGATTGTCGACTTTCAAATCAATCTGATGAAGCAGACAGATCCCTCTTACCGCGGCCAGCACCCCAAAATGCATGGCTGCGTTCGAGGCGAGTTTCGAGTTTTGGATTGTCTCGACACTGCGGATGCTGTCGGCATCTTTGCGAAACCATGCTGCTACCCTGTCTGGATTCGATTCTCAAACGGCTTCAGTCAGGACGACCGCGCTCCGGACTTTCACGGAATGGCAATCAAGTTGATGGGCGTACCCGGCCAGAAACTGGGGGCCGAGAAACAGACACAGGACTTCCTGCTGATCGACTCACCGTACTTCTTCGCTGCTGACGTCGAGCGGCTGTGGCGATTCATGCTTCAGAAGGTGCAGTTCACTGTGCAGGGAATGAGCCCGCCAGATCAGATGAAGGCGCTCAGCGTCGATTTCCCTGCTGAGGTCGCTCGGTTTCTCAAAACCGTCAGTCCTGCTCCTGCTCCGCCGATCTGCGCTCGATACTGGAGCTGCGTGCCGTATCTTCTCGGCGATCAGGCAGTCAAGTACATGGTACAGCCGCGAGGCTTTGTAGAACGTGCCGCACCAGTAGACCTGTCAGTCTGTTCGCAGGACTACGCAGGAGAGTCGCTCACCGAGAGCCTTTCATCATGTGCCAGTCCATTCATCCTGGATTTTCATGTCCAGCGACAGACGTGTCCGGAAGATGAGCCCGTAGAAGACGCGTCGGTTGAGTGGAAAACGCCGTTTACTCGGATCGCGGAACTCACGATTCCTGCCCACGAATTTAACACCGCCGCTCAGAATACGTTTGGTGAAAACCTGTCGTTTAACCCGTGGCACTCTCTGCCCGAACATCGACCACTTGGCGGACTCAATCGCTCCCGTAAAGTGGCCTACGAAAAGAGTTCACTGTTGCGTCACGAAACTCGTGGCGTACCAATGGTCGAACCTCGCCCCGACGACACGCCGGAATCCATTTTGAAGAGTAACGCGAAGCAGTAAATCCGCTCAGACTTTTTGCATTTTGCAGCTCACGCAGTTCCGGCAATCTTTCGGTGCCGACGGAGGAATGTCCCTCATGAAATCGGCGGCGAACCGCCCTTCGAGCTGTTCAAACTCAAATGAACGTTTAACCTGAAAGTTCGACCTTACTGTTTGTCATGTTCTATGCGGAGCCATCGATGACGAAGCCTCACATTCAGCATCCTGTCACCCGGTTGTGTTTTGCCCTGGCCATCACGCTTTGTACATCGCTGATTCCAGTGCAGGCTCAAACGCTGACATATCTCGATCAGGGCTGGGATGACGATACACGGCAGCAGTTCTACTACACGCCGCAAGGGTCAGAACTGATTCGCTACAGCTGGTTCATGGCTCTCGAACAGCCTGACTGCGCCTGCCTGTTTCGAGACAATGATTACCTCGCCAGTTTCAAGTTTCTGCCGAACGCGCCGAACAAGTACAACCCCGATGGCTTGCCCGTCGGATTCGTCGGGGAAGATCGTCAGGCCAAAGATCGCTGGCTGGGAATGACCTGTGCGGCCTGTCACACAACGCAGCTTGAATTTGGCGGAAAAACTGTTCGAGTTGATGGCGGCACGACGCTGGCCGACATGATCGCCTTTCAGCGTGCTCTCGTCGACGCCGTCAGTGCGACGCTTCGACAGGACGAGAAATTCTGCCGATTCGGCTGGAGAGTTCTTGGGCCGACCGCAACGGTTGAGCAATTCGTCGAACTTCGCACGGAACTGAAAGAGGGGCTTGCCGGGCTCGCTGACTGGGCCGCTCACAGTCGTCCGGCAAACGCTACTGGATTCGGGAACTGGGACGCTGTCAACATCCTGATGAACAAGATCAACGCTGACGCTCTCAATGAACCGGCAAATAACCGAACTCCACAAGTACCCGTCAGCTTTCCGTCCATCTGGCAGTCCAACGAGATGGATCGAATTCTGTGGAACGCTTCGGTTCACAATCTGACTCTGCGAGAAATCGGTGAAGTCGTCATCGTGTTTGGGAACGCTAAGGTGACGGCGACTGATCAGGGACTGCACATGACGTCCAGCGCTGATCTCCCTGGTCTTCAGAAGATTTACGACGCTGTTGGAGAACTGGAGCCGCCGCGCTGGCCGGAAGACGTCATGGGGATTCTTGATGCAAAGAAGCTGGAACTGGGAGCGAAGATCTACGAGCGGGAAGGCTGTGCGGCATGCCACGCCAACAAGCCGCCTTATCCAATGACGAAGCCAAACCAGTGGGGCAAGGAATTCATCAAAGTCTACCCAACCTCAATCGCACAGGTCGGGACCGATCCAGACTATGCGATGTACTTTGTGCAGCGAACGGCGAAGCCAGGGATCATGCTTCCAGCTTTTAAAGGCACTCCTTTTGAGAAAGCCGAAAACATGCCGGCTGCCGTTTTGTTCCTCGGAACCCTGGCCGGTATCACGATGTCCGAAATCAAAGCGATGGGTGTTGCGGAAGACGAGATTCCTTACTGGCTCGGCTATCGCGACATGCCGACGCTGCCAAAGACCGAAGCGGAACTGAACGCTCTCGTGCAAAGCCTGCTGGTTTACAAGGCGGCTCCGTTGGCCGGCGTCTGGGCGAGCGCTCCGTACCTGCACAACGCCTCGGTGCCAACACTGTACGACCTGCTGCTGCCCGCTGATCAGCGACCGAAGTCCTTTACTTTGGGCAATCGTGAATACGACGCCAGCAAAGTCGGTTACAGGACCGATGGCGGCGGCTACACGTTCGATACAACTCTGAAAGGTTTTTCGAATGTCGGCCACGAATACGGCACGAAGATCACCAAAGAAGAACGCTGGGCACTGGTTGAGTATTTGAAATCGATGTAGCCGCCAGCTCTCGCAATATCAGGACGTGCTTTCCCTTCAACCAGTTCGATCAGCTTACGCCAGCACTTCAGAAACGACCTCGCCATGCACGTCGGTCAGGCGGAATCGACGGCCCTGGTAGCGGAACGTGAGCCGTTCATGATCGATGCCCATCAGACGCAGAATCGTCGCGTGCAGGTCGTGAATGTGGACGGGATTCTCGACCACGTTGTACCCGTAGGGGTCGGTCTCGCCGTAGGTTGTTCCGCCTTTGATTCCGCCGC
>JABMPE010000334.1 GCA_013203845.1 Rhodopirellula sp.
GAGACCGTTCATTACTCGCTGGTTTACGTGCCTGAAGATGGCGAGCACGGCACGTGGCTGGAAGCCTGCGGTGATCGCATTCTCTGTGGACCTGATGATTCGAACCGGCCCGCTCGCGAAGTTCTCGACTCAATGACGCCGGTTGACGTCGAGAACTGGAACGGTTCGTCGAGTATCTACCTGATCGGTTTTCAGGATCGCGACGTGGAACGAGCCGGCGAAGTAACGGCCCTGGGACTCAACGGAGTCGCTCCGGACGACATGCCCGGCAGCATCTATCCGTTGCTCGCGACGGGCCAGTTTGGCGGGTCGCTGATTCACTCACCCAACATCTACGATTTCCCGGTTTCCATGCACTTGGCACGCATACTTGGAGGAGACGCCGTGTGGGTTCACAACGGGAAGCCGGTCAACTTCGACGAGATGTGGATGGACGATCGTGCCGACATGCTGCGGCTGCCCGGCATCGTCGCGTGCAGTCCGAAACGCGAGTACCTCGACAAATTCTGTGCTCTGGCAAAGGACTGGCCGAAAGAACGTTACCTCGATTGAATTCTCCGTAGGGTATGACAAACGCAGCGCAGGCATACCATTTCGAGCCTTGTGCGACTAATCCAGGATGACGCCCATATCGGCTCGGAAGAATTTCATGTCGGCCCAGACGTCCTTCTTCGCACCTGGTGATCGCAGCAGGTAGGACGGGTGATACGTGCATAGGACTTTGATGCCTTTGTAGTCGAAGAATTTGCCTCGCATTTTGCCGATGGCGGCTTTCGTGTCGAGCAGATTGTGGGCGGCGACGGATCCCCAGCAGACGATGTATTCGGGATCAACGAGTTCGATCTGAGCGTCCAGATACTCCCGGCAGTTCGTGGCTTCGTCGGGAGTCGGGTTGCGGTTTCCCGGCGGACGGCAGCGCAGGATGTTACAGATATAGATCTCTTCGCGGGTCAGCTTGCAGGCTTCTGTGATCTTATCGAGAAGCTGCCCGGCTCGACCGACGAACGGCTCGCCCTGCCTGTCCTCATCCGCTCCCGGTGCTTCGCCAATGTACATAATCGTGGCTTCCGGATTGCCGACTCCGAAAACGGTTTGCGTTCGAGTATCAGCCAGTTCCTGGCAACGCGTGCAGGCTGCCACCTGAGCGGCCACTCTGGACAGACCTGCAACCCGATCGTCGCGAACGAGTGCTGAACAGGGACGTTTACTGCCAGACATGGCGGCTGAAAATTCCTGTGGCAGCGAGCCGTTTGAAGACGGCAGGAACTGGCGTGGCGTCGAGGTCGCTGCGGAGGCTGGTGGCGGATTCGCGGTGGACATCGCAGACGCCCGCTCAGGACGGATTGGTGGCGCTGCGGCGACAGGAGACACGACCGTGGGTGACGCTGCCGACTTCGCCGCAACAGATTCTTTCGATGACGACGAAACCGCCAGAACCCGATTGCCGGACGACACAGGTGATTGTGGCTGCTCGGAAGCTGCTTTCTGAGAAAGGCCTGTCACGAGATTTGCGAGTTCGCGAGGAACCTGGGTCACTCCTGCACGCTGGAGGTCTTCCAGCTTCTGCCGCAGCATCCGTTGCGGATTCATAGACTCCTGCTCCCTTTGATTCTGTCAGAAAACGCGTCAGCTATTCTTTGGTGGCCGGTGCGTTTGCGGAAGCGTCGTTAACGACCGAACGACAATGGGTGCTGGCAAAGTCAGCGACAATTTCGATGGCTCGTCGCATCTTGGCTTCATCAATTTGGTGAACATCGATTGGCCTGCCAACAGCTTCGAGCATGGTGATCGTCAGGCGTCCGCCCAGGTGTTGACGAAATTCTTCCAAGCCTGCGAACAGTTCGTCGGTTTCGTGCAAAGCCGGATGATCAAGCGGCAATCCCATTTCCGCGAGACACTTCAGCACTCGATCAGCATCCGACTCAGGCAGGCCATGCACGAGCGACGAATAAACCGTGTCGACCGCAACGCCGATCCCAACCGCTTCTCCATGTCGCAGGCCGAAGTCGGTCATGACTTCGAGTTTGTGCGCCGACCAGTGACCATAATCCAGCGGTCGGGCTTCAAGTGCTTCGAAGGGATCGCCGCCCTTTGTGATGTGGTTGAGATGGTGGACCGCCGAACGGCGAATGAATGATTCGGTGATCTCCGCATCACGGTTTCTGATTTGTGAGGCGTTCCGACAAAGATCGGCAAACAGTGCCGGCTCTTTCAGCAGGGCGACTTTGACAGCTTCGGAAAAGCCACAAACATAATCCCGATCGGGGAGTGTCGTGAGAAGTTTCGCGTCGTTGATCACGGCCCATGGAACCGCGAACGAGCCTACCCAGTTCTTCTTCTGGAAAAGGTTGACGGCGTTCTTCACGCCGACGCCGGAGTCCGCCTGAGCAAGCGTCGTCGTTGGCAGACGCACGAGTCGAATTCCGCGGTGAGCGATCGCTGCTGCAAAACCGACCGCGTCCAGAACTGCCCCACCACCAATGGCGACCACATAGCTGCGGCGGTCGAGGTCGGCGTGGTTGATGCACTTGAGCATGCGTTCGAGAATGTGGATGTCGTTCTTGACAACTTCTCCACCAGGCACCGTCTGAATGTTGCCCGGAGTCAGAAAGCGGTCGGCATGGTTCCGACAGAAAGATTCGACACGGGTACGCAGGTCCGGTACCGCGTCGGCGACACACTCGTCCAGCCAGAACTGAACTCGCGGAAGCTGATTGCCGGATCGTTCCAGCACGTCCAGAAGGACATCCTGATCGACGTCCAGTACGTCGTCGGTAAATCGAAGACGGTGGATGAAGGGAACCGAGAATGGAATATCGATCGTCTTCGGGTCGATGCCTTTTGACATGCGGAGACTCCTTACCGGGCGGCAGGCGTGCTTGAATGGCGGTGGGGTGGGGCCGACTCTGTGTGAGCAGCGAATGATCTCGACGGACTTACGAAGCCCGATTCCGTCGGATCTGGTTGCCTGATCCATCAGGGGAACATTGCAACGGCGGGGCGTCGTTATTGTGGCCTCCTGGCAATGTCGGATCAACCGGTCAGGCGAGATCGGTCAGGAACCGGCAGACTGGTCGCACTTAAGCCAGTCGATCATGACGATACTGACGGTCCGGTTGCCGAAAGATCGACATATCCGATCGACGTTTTTCCGTTTTTCCTATCGGCGAGTGAAGTCAGGCCTTCGCTCGCGATCAGATGGGCGACGTCAACTGACTCAGCACGGACGTACTCAGTATGAACGCTTCGTCGATTTCACCTGCGTCAGCAAAAAGCACGTTCGCGCCGGCGCCACCAGCGACCGTGTCTGTGCCGCCGTTGCCCTGAACGGCGTCGTCCCCCTCTTCGCCGAGCACGATATCGTTACCACTTCCGCCAAAGATGGAGTCGTCGCCATCGCCGCCGATGATTGTATCGTTACCGTCGTTGCCATTGAGGATGTCGTTGCCGTCGCCGCCGCTGATCAGATCGTTGCCGCCTTCACCTTTCACGATATCATCGCCTTCTCCAGCGACGATGGTGTCGTCACCCGCACTTCCCTTGAGCGTGTCTGACCCATCGTCACCAATGATGAAGTCACGGCCCGAGTTCCCTTTGATCGAGTCATTCCCGGTGCCGCCTCGCAGGACGTCCTGGCCGGAGCCACCAAAGAGTGTGTCGCTGCCAATACCACCATCCAGCGTGTCATTATCTGACTGGCCATTGAGCCTGTCTGCCCCTCCACCGCCAAGCAGGCTGTCACGACCGGCGTTCCCGTAGATATTGTCAGCACCGTCGCCACCGTCGATGGTGTCATTCTGATTGCCGCCCATGATCATGTCGTCGCCGTCACCGCCAAAGATTCTGTCGTTGCCGTTCAGGCCAAGAATCGTGTCGTTGCCTGCGCCGCCGAGCAGAATATCATCTCCGGATTCTCCATTGATGTTGTCATCGCCATCACCTCCGTCAATGACATCACGAGACATACCGCCGGTGATGGTGTCGTTGTCCGCTCCGCCTTCAAGGAGCAGCTGATAGCCACTGATGGACGCCCCTGAAGCCGTAATGGTGTCGTTGCCGGCTTCGCCTCGAATGTAGAAACTGGCGAATCCAGAACCACTCAGCGTGGCGATCGTGATGGTGTCTGCACCGTCGCCCGCATTGAGGTCGATGCGTGAAATCGAACTGTCGATCGTGACAGTCGACGCTCCTTCGTTGATCAAAACATTTCCGCCGGCTCCGGTAACGTTGAATGTGTCATCGGTGACGTCACCCTGGATAACGACGGTGTCAAAACCCGACGTATTGGAAAGAGTGTCGTTGCCCGATCCGTCGCCCGCCCAGACCAGAGCATCAATACCGGCACCGCCATCAAGCACGTCTTCCCCGCCCTCGCCGTCCAGTGTGTCATCGCCGTCGCCGCC
>JABMPE010000335.1 GCA_013203845.1 Rhodopirellula sp.
CCAATGTTCGCTCCCTTGATTTCGGAGAATCTCAAAGAACGAAGTCTACGCTCACGAACCCGGCGCGTCGAAAGACTGCATCCACTTGGTGAGCGTGTCTGTAACGGCTTTTCGCTTCCGGTGGCTGTGCCGGTCGACTGGCAGTGAACTCAGCACATGGTTCATCGCATTATCCTCGCGAATAGCGGCACGCCCCTTGAAACAATAGTTCTCACCTGGTAATCCTGATACAAGCTGAATATTCAGTTTCGTCGCGAATGCAATTCGTTTCGCCGATATCCCACACGCCCAATGGATTCGCTGCATGGAAATCCCGCCCTACGACCAACTGATGCTCCCGCTATTCACCGCTCTCAAGGAGTTGGGCGGGTCAGCGTCAATCGCGGAGATCGATGAATACGTTGGCGAACATTCTGGCTTGTCTGTCGAATTGCTCGATCTTCCCCACAATGCGGAAAAGAGCAATCAGACCGAATTCCAATACCGACTGGCATGGGCTCGGACATACCTCAAGAAGGCAGGGCTGATTGAGAATTCAAGCCGGGGCGTATGGGTCATCTCGCCTGACAAACGCGATGTGCCAACGTTCGATCCTGCCGAGATTGTTCGACACGTTCGCGAACTACACAAACAAGAACGTGCTGAACGCAATCAAGTTGATGATATGAACGATGCTGACGATGCACCTGCCGAAACGGATGCGTGGCGTCAAACTCTCCATCAAGTCTTGACCACCGAAATTGACCCTGCCGCGTTCGAGCGTCTTGTTCAGCGACTACTCCGGGAATCAGGATTTATCCATGTTGAAGTGACTGGTCGATCTGGCGATGGCGGGATCGACGGCAAGGGCATCGCTCGCATTAACGGCATGCTCAGCTTTCACGTCCATTTTCAATGCAAGCGGTATCAGGGTTCCGTATCCGCATCTCATATTCGCGACTTCCGCGGTGCAATGGTTGGTCGCGCTGATAAGGGACTGTTCATCACCACTGGAACGTTTACGCGCGATGCTATTCGTGAATCAACTCGTGATGGTGCGCCGCCCCTCGATTTGATTGATGGCGATCAACTTGCAGATAAACTCAAAGAGTTAAACCTTGGAATCGAAACTCAATTGGTTGAACAGGTTCAAGTGGACGCAAACTGGTTTCACTCCATCTAATATCTCGCACACATCGCGGCATAACACCAGTGAAGTAGGGTAGGGTGGACTTTGCTCGCCGATCCTTTGCAAACCGCATTGGCTCAGTGACGTAGGGCCGGTTCCTACCGGCCGAGCGGAGGCAACTCAGTTGAGTAGGGTGGGCTTTGCCCACCGATCCTTTGCAAACCAACGCTGGCTCATTTGGTGGGCAGAGCCCACCCTACTTCACTGAATATCCAGTGACGTAGGGCCGGTTCCTACCGGCCGAGCGGAGGCAACTCAGTGGCCGGTTGGAACCGGCCCTACGTTTGCACCGATCAAGAGAGAGCTGGGCATTCGACGGCGGTTTCGCGGTCAGCTTTGCAGAGCCACGACCGGCGCAAATATTTCGCCGAGTGAAGTAGGGCCGGTTCCTACCGGCCGAGAAAATGTGGCTCGTTGGCCGGTGGGAACCGGCCCTACCGGTTGAGACGCGAAGGCGCTTGACGCCGTTCTACGAACGGTGGTTTCGCTGTCAGCTTTGCAGAGCCGCGACCGGCGCCAATTTTTCGCCGAGAATTGGGGCACTTTCAATGCCGAGCCATTGCTCCAGCACGGTCGCGTAAACCTGGCGGAAGTCCGTGTGGAATTTCACGTCGCCGTCCTGGAGATCGGTCAGGCTGGGGTGTTGGCCGATCAGGCCGGGTTTGACTCGGTTGCCGGCCAGGAAAATTGGCGCGGCGGCTCCGTGGTCGGTGCCTTCGCTGGCGTTCTCCTGCAGCCGACGACCGAACTCGCTGAATGACATCGTCAGAACGCGATCGCCGTGGCCGTGTTCATCGAGATCCCGCACGAAGGCGTCGAGTGCTCCGCTCAGTTCCCGCAGCAGGGCAGCGTGAGCGGGAGCCTGACGTGAGTGCGTATCAAAGCCGTCGAGCGTGACGTAGTAGATGCGAGTCTGAAGTCCGGAATCGATCAGCTGCGCGACGGTCTTCAACTTCTGAGCCAGTCCACTATCGGGATAAGTGATGCCCGACTTGTAATTGCTGCCCGCGGCTTCGATCTGCTGGCTGGCTGAGAGAGCGGAGCCGGTACTCGACTCAACAAATCCCAACAGGTCATTGCTGGCGGTCGTTGTCTGCCCAATCCGGGAGACGGTTTTGCGGAGCTGCTCGTTGCCCTCGCTCAGTCGAAACCGATCGAGCGATGTCACCGACGGCACGCGGATATTTTCGGAATACAAAGCGAATGGTTGCTTCTCGTGGCCGAAGTGAATGGCCGGCAGATTCTGCGGCGATGCCTTTTGCGTTTGATCAAGAAATCGACCGAGCCAGCCGTCGTTTCTCACCGCTGTCTTGCGTCGGCAGGTATGCCAGATGTCCATTGATTCGAAGTGAGACCGGTTGGGGTTGGCGTATCCAACTCCCTGCACGATTGCCAGTCGGCTGTTCTCCAGCAGGTTCGCCAGTCCCTTTGCTGCCGGATGAAACCCGTAAGCATTGTCGATCTTCAACGCCTCGTCTGCTTTGACAGCCAGCGTCGGACGAGCCTGGCGATAGGCTTCGTCGTTGAACGGGGCGATCGTGTTCAGACCGTCGTTGCCGCCCGAAAGCTGAACCATGACGAGAATTGAATCGTCCTGCGATTTCGAATCGGCAGCACCAGCCCGCAACAGAAACTGCGGAGCCGCCGCTCCAATCGAGACGACAGCCGACGATGCGAATGATGTTTTGAGAAAGTTGCGGCGTGTGGTCATGACGAGAACTTTCAGGTCGAGTGATTTCGACTCAAACATCGGCGATTCTGAAACGTGGCGGAATGAATTTTTTGAACCAAAGAGATAGCGCCGCAGATGGACGCCAGAATGTGAAAGCATCAGCGTTGCAGAGTGAGTGCGGTCCGTCCTGCTCTGTGAAATGATTTTTCCTTGTCTAGGCGAGGTGGAACTGCGGGATAGTGCTCAATGTCTGAATCAATGCGGCGATGCGGCGAGATTGGTTGCCGGTTGTCTCTTTGGCGAAGGCGAGAAGTTCATTCCTCGCCGGATCACCCAGCGGTGTTGCGAGTAGAAGTTCGTCGAGCCATTCGATCATGCGGGCCGCCGAGTCAAGGCCGTGTCTCTTCATGTATGTTTCCAGACTCTGCCCGTCGAAGCGGGTCGTCTCGTGACGCAAAAGTTCTCCGACCAGATTCGAACGCCCGAGCAGTGTTGAGGTGTTGATCCAGGTCCGGCCTCCGTCCCAGCCTTTGACGTTTGGCGGGTAAAAGACGGCCTGACCGATTTCATCCAGCTGCTGCGCAACGCGATCGAGATTCGACGAGCCATTCAGGCACCGCAGCATTCCGATGCCCAGCTCGACGGGTGAGCGGACTTTGCGACCGACGGATAATGGAGAATAGAAAATGTTACTGGCGAAAATTCGCTCAACGACTGGACCGATTTGAAGGTGGGATTGTCGCAACAGCTGGGCGAGCGGCTCGACCAGATGTTCGGGAGCGTTGGGTTCGTCAAAGACGAAGAAACGAATCAGTTTCCGAACGATGAAGCGTGGCAGCGAGTTCTGCCTCAGGACAATGTCAACGCCTTCGTTGCCGGTGAATGCACCGGTTTCGCCGAGGATCGTTTTGGTTCCAGTGTCGTGCTGATATTGATTGAAGCGGAATTTTTTGCGGCGGACTTCCCAGCCGGTGAAGCAGCGAGCCAGGTCCTGGATGTCGCGTTCTGTGTAGTTGCCTTCACCCAGACAGAACAGCTCCATGATTTCACGGGCGTAGTTTTCGTTGGGATGAGCTTTGCGGTTGGTTGTCGAGTCGAGGTAAATCAACATCGCCGGGTCGCGCGAGATCTCCTGAGTCATCGCTCCGAAGTCGCCGAGCGCATGTCGACGCAGCAGCCCGTTCTGAGCAAACATCATCTCGGCATCGTCGACTTTGTCGGCACCGGTGGCGAAGTGGCCGTGCCAGAACAGCGTCAACTTTTCGAGCAGTGGACTTGTCGCGGTGGCATCATCTGCGGTCCATGACGAATTCAGCATTCGATACAGCCACCACGCTGCCAGGTTTCGTGAGTTCCCGGTGGCCAGCATCGCCGTGGCCAGAGCATCGGCTTCCGGATCACGCTGCGAAGCTGCTTTGGCGTTCTCGATGAAACGATGCGCGACTTCTGAAGGAAGCTGTTGAGTCAGAGCGTCCAGCTCTTCCGAAGTCGCTCCGAACCCAGCCCGACGACAGAGGTGCGCTGCCAGCCGCCGATTCCACGGCTGTTTTGCGGATGGCTCGAACGGTGCCCAGGCCCAGTCCGGATCGATGGCTCCGAGATCGTGATCGTGCGCCATGTCTCGCTCTTAATTCTTCGTTTGAATGGACAGTTCCAGTTTCAACTCGCCGCCGGTTGTCTTCACGTCGAAGGAAACTTCCTGGAACAGCGCGAGCGCTTCGAGCAGCAGGCCGATCTGGTTGGCCGATTCGTCGCGGCTCTGGCCTTTCTTGATCATGTTCTGAGCGATGAGCTGTTCGCGGTTGTCGTTGAGAGCCTCGCCCAGCGTCTTCGTGTTGAGTCTGATGGCCGTGTTGGAGGCTTCTCCACGAGTCGTCGGCTGGTTCTGTGCGGCGTCGATGAGATCCTTCGCCTGCTGTCTGGTGCTGGTGATGAAAAATCGATCGTTGGCAAAGGCCAGTGACGGCGAGAAGTTGAACTGAATTCGGGCTCGTTCAGATTCCTTTTCGTCAGGCTCAGGGATAAATGACGCCGTGTAGATTTTGTTGTCGCGGTAAATGTCGATGTCCTGATCGAGTTGAGGATTGCCCTGCATGGCTCCAATGACGTTCAGGAATCCGACCAGACTTTGGAAAGTCCGTCGCAGTTCGGTTTGCGTTTCTTCGGCATTTTCGAGATGACCAGCCAGTGCGAACGACGGCAGTCGCAGTGCTGGTTTCGGCAGCACGTTCTCGAAATTCTGCCGGCTGATGAGGATCTGCAGAGTGGGGCCAAAAGTGCTCAGTACGTCTTCACCGAAATCTTTGCCAGCGAAGAATGTCGTGAGGTTGGCATCTGCTTTGGCCAGTTCGTCGTTCATCCGCTCATCAAACAGGTCACCCGCACGCAGCCACATGTCGGAGACTTTGCGATAGGTGCTGAGCGAGAGGATCGTTGAATCCGTTACCAGCGGCGGGTCGGCGGCTCCGTGGCCATCAGGTCCGAACCAGTATTCGCGAAAATCCTCGACCCATTCGTTTTCGTGCGGAGCGGCGAACGTCAGTTGCGATGATTCACCGGTGACGTACAGCGATGCCGTCGCGTAAGGTGTCTTTCGCAGGTTGGTCAGGATTCCGCCGACAAGAAGTTCTGCCAGCGGATTCGGCGTCTGATTTTTCTCCAGCCCCTTCGCCAGGCCGGCGTCACGGAGCGTGCCCAGGTCGACCCAGCTCCAGATCGCAGGCTCACCCTTCATGGATTTACGTGCTGCGGTAAATGTGGCATTGTCCTTGATCGACGTCCGGGAACCGTCGAGCAGGGTATCGAGCATCTTCTTGCCGAGTTCGTCCTTGTTGGTCATGACCAGCCAGGGACCAGCGATCGTGAAGCGGGCGTTCTTTTTGCCGTAGATCGTGATGTCACGATACTGGTCTTCCGGCAGTGGCTCATGGCCTTTGGAACGAGCATCCGCACGGCCGAGTTCGATCAGCGTTTTTGC
>JABMPE010000336.1 GCA_013203845.1 Rhodopirellula sp.
CTCTTCCACCAGTCGTCGAAGTTCTCGCCGGTACGATCACACCACTGCTTCGTCGACGCGATGTATCCGATCGGCGCGTCGAACCATACGTACCAGTAGTTGCCGGGGCTGTCTGGAATTTCAAATCCGAAATACGGAGCTGGTCGGGAAATGTCCCAGTCGCGCAGCTCTTTTGCACCTTCTTCAGAATTCGGATCACCCAGGAACTGCCCGCGCAGATTGTTCGCCACTTCCGGCTGCAGGTGCTTGCCGGACTGGGACCATTCATCGAGAAACCCGTGGAGCTGGCTCAGCTCGATAAATAAGTGCCGCGCCGTACGTACTTCGGGAGTAGCACCTGAAAGTGTGCTCTTTGGATCGATAAGTTCCGCCGGTGAGTATGTCTTACCGCAACGGCTGCAGTTGTCGCCCGGCTGGTTCGGAGCGTTGCACTCCGGGTTCGGGCAGGTTCCTCGCACAAACCGATCGGCCAGAAACAGACCGGCTTCCGGATCGAAAAGCTGCTCGATGTCTTTTTCCTTGACCAGACCGGCGTCGCGGATGGACTTCCAGATCTCGCCGCACAGTTCGCGATTCTCCGGGCTGTTGGTGGATCCGTAATTGTCGAACTCGATGCCGAATGCCGCGAAGTCGCGCTGATGAGCGGCACTCATTTCGGCAATGACTTCTTCTTCGGTCCGTCCCTCGTCGCGCGCACGAATCGAAATCGCCGTGCCGTGTGTGTCGTCGGCGCAGACAAAGACCGTGCGATTACCTCGCAGCTTCTGGAATCGCACCCAGATGTCCGTCTGGATGTACTCGACCAGGTGGCCGATGTGAATCTGCCCGTTCGCGTACGGCAAGGCCGCGGTCACGAGAATTCTTCGGTCGGTCATAGGAATGTTCGCTTACTTGATTCTTGATTGTGAAAGAGTTGTCGTTCGACAAATTGACCACGGAAGACACGAAATTAACGAAAAGGGTGCAGTCTGTTTTCAGTATCGCCTACAGCGAAAGATATCCCATGACACGGCACAAACAGTCACTGAGTAAACGAGATTTGTGACACTCGCAGGAACAGACGACTCTCCTCGCTCTCGGCGCTTTTGCTCTGTGAACTCTGCGTTCAAAAAATGAACTAAAACAACCCGAAAATTGCGTCGGCACTACCCGAAATAGTCGACCGCGTTGCGGAAGAGCTTGAGTCCGTCTCCCTCGCCTCTCAGCTTTCGACGAGTCCATTCAGGATGCTGTGTGGCGTGAATGAATCTTTCAGGATGAGGCATCAGGCCGAGGACTCGCCCTGTCGCATCACCCAGCCCGGCGATGTTGGCGAACGAGCCATTCGGATTCACAGGATAGTCCAGTTCCGCTGTCAGCCACTTGTCCGGATCTCCACCACCGGAAGAGTCACTACCAGCAGCACTCTGCGGCGTGCGATAGCAAAGCGCCGCCTGACCATTCGCTCGCCATGTATCGAGAATCGCAGGATCACGCACAACCAGCCGGCCTTCGGCATGAGCCAGCGGCATTTCGATCTGGTCGATCCCTCGCAGAAAAACGTTGTTCGAACTCAGGTTGGCAAGCGTCACCCACAACGAGGTGTATCGACCGTTGTCGTTCCAGGTGAGCGTTGCGTCTCGTTCCGTATCGGAATCAGACGAGATGCCCGCGGCTCCGTCGGGCAGGATTCCGGACTTAAGCAGCGTCTGAAAGCCATTACAGATACCGAGGACCAGTTTGTCAGCCGTCAGAAATTCCTGAAGTGCCTCAGACAAACGGCCTCGCAGGTGGCTCGAAAAAATGACGCCAGCACCGATGTCGTCACCGTAGCTGAATCCTCCCGGAATGCAGAGTGCCTGAAAGCCAGCCAGCACAGCGGGGTTTTCCAGAACTCGCAACAGGTGAACTCGCTCCGCCTTCGCGCCGCACATTTCGAAGGCATGTGCGGTTTCAGGATCACAATTGGTGCCGGGGGCTCGCAGAACGCAGACTCGGGGCGTGGCCATAGGGAAAACGTACACTTTTCGCAGGTGCGTGGATTGTCTCGGAGCCATCACATGACAGCTCATTCAGAACCGGCGTGAATCGTATTGAGACGGTAATCTCACGACCAGTTCGTCGGGCGAAAATCGGCGACTGAGTGGCAGTTTCTGGTGGAAGGACCTTTCCGAAGCCATTTTTCGTCAGAGGGCTGTTTTTCGTCAGCGCAGTGGCCATTGAAAACTGGGGATCGTGAGCCTACTGGCCCGTCCCACCACCCGGCGAAGCAGCAGATCCGCCCTGAAAACTGAATGTCTGAATTTCCCGCAACGTGTTAAAGAACGGTGCGACCGAAATTCGTACGAAGCGTCGATCGGCAGAAACAACCGCGTTGGCCGACAGGGAGACACCTTCATTGATGAATCCGACGATCGGCGAAAAACCGACTCCCGCCGTAAACGCTCCGGCTGGCAATCGAAATCCCGACGGAGCAACTCCGCCCTGCCCGGCTGCATTACCAACGGCCACTGGGCCAGCCCCCTGTCGAACGCGGGCGATCAACTCCTGTCGTGAGAGGCGAGTTGAGCCCTGCGCCGCTGGCTTGCTGCCGACCGTCGGCGCGAGTTGTTTACGTCGTCCGTTCTCCAGCGTGAACGGAACCTTCGCACCTGAGCCATCGAGACTGACTACCGTCCGCGAGACTCGTTTCTCCGCCGATCCAACGTGACTGATAACCGTCACCACACAACGCTTACTGACGATCGTGCCATCGACATGGTCGATCTGCAGCTCGTAGAGCCCTGAAGCAGCCTCGACGCAGATGTATTCTTCGTAGCAGTTTTCACGGCGAGGGCCAAAGCCATCGTGAATGTGAAGCCCGCCGGAAGCCGTTTTCGGCTGCACCAACGAACAAGTCGTGCCGAGCGGTTCCTTCACGGTCAGGTCAAGATCGCCGTTGCCGGACCATTCGACCTTGATCTGCAGGTCACGCCGTTCCGCTTGAGCGATCGCCGCTTTGAATTCTTCGAGTCGCTTCAGTTTGCCTGCTTTGAAAAGTTCCTGCTGAATATCTGCGGCCGCGTCTCTGGCGCCGTCGTGACGCGTCTGAAAATCTCTCGTCCAGACGTGAGTGAGAATCCCCGAACAAGCCCACTGCGTCGCATCGGCATCGTGCTCTACTCTGGCCAGTTTCAAGGCGACCGCGTATGGCTCCGGGCGAGTTGGATCGATTGCGGCTGCCTGCTGATACAGATCCAGCGCCAAACGCTTGCCGCCGAGTTCGCCGAGCCTCGCGGCCGACAACAGCAACGACGTTACGTCCGTCGTTGTAAAGTCAACCCGCGAAAGCATGGCTCGATCAATTTCGTGCTGTGGTCGACCGGCGAGCTTCATCGACAGGGGCAGCACGTCGTACATCCAGGGCTGCGACTGGCCAGTTGTCAGTGCAGCTTTCATTAAAGCGACGTTCTCGTCGTGTCGACCGGCCGCGTGCAGCTTACCAACCGCGAGAACAACGTCTTTCTGCGGAAACTTCGTCTCAGAGAAGCGTCGGTACCACGCATCGTCTGGCGATTGAGTGCCCGCCTGCCTGGGTCGTTCCTTTTCACCAATCGTCACGTCAGTTGAGTCCACGCTGACGGGCGCAGCAGAAGAGGGCCGGGAACCAGCGGTTTCCGACCCTCTTTTCTTTTCATCAGCAGCGCTCGTCGCGGAAGACTTGAGTTCACCAGCAGCGACCTGCCGATTCTCCGCAGTCCCCGCAACCTTACTCGCGCCTACCGTTTTTTTTTCAGTTCTTCAATCGACTTATTGTCGAAGCGAAATACTGGAGCCTTAACCTGCGCGTAGCCTTCGAATGAAACCCGATTAACCGATGCTGACTCGTCGGTCGCTGACTCATTCAGGATTCCGTCAAGAATTCCTCGCAGTTCAGGGTCGGCGGGTTGCTTCAACGGAGCCGCTTTCTCGGTTGTCGGCGTGCTCATCCCTTTCGGCAGCTTCGGAGGAGCCACACTGAAGGCACCGCCGCCGCCGCCGCCGAATCCACC
>JABMPE010000337.1 GCA_013203845.1 Rhodopirellula sp.
GGAGAAAACTGATGACGTCGTCCATGAGGCTGATGAAGGAAATTCCCGCGATGACGATTCGATGCAGGGAATTGATGTTCAGGAAGAGTGACTGATTCAGGGGAAGTAACAGAGGTGTGGACTTTTCGCCGGCTCAACTGGCCCGAAAACTGCTACCTTTCAAGGTTCTCTGTCAGATTCCTGTTCACTGTTTCGGAATGGTCTGGCCCTCACGGTAACTTCAACTTCTGAATTGAGATGGCTCCAGGATAATCATGGTTGCAGCGAAATCAAAAACACTGGACAAACCCAAAGTGCTGGCTCGCCTTCTTAAACTACTGAAGAAGGAGTTTGGTGGGCAGCCGAAGCGAGAGCAGCTTCCGGTTCTGGAAGCGATGGTGTTTTCAGCATGCCTTGAAAACTCATCCTATGAAGCTGCCGATGCCGCGTTTGGTCGGCTGAAAGGTGACTTCTTTGACTGGAACGAGGTTCGTGTCAGCACGATCTCGGAGCTGGAGCCTGTGTTCGAGGGAGTGCATGAGCCGGAGTGGTGCGCAATGCGCGTCCGGTATCTTTTGTACTATGTCTTCGACCATCAGTTTTCATACGACTTTGATGGGATCAAGAAGAAGTCCTTTGATCTGGCCTTTAAACAGGTCTCGAAGATCAAGCATCTGACCCCGTTCTGTCGGAATTACCTGCTGCAGAAGTGTCTCGGCAGCCATGTGATTCCGGTCGATGACAAGATGATCCGGACGGCGATCTGGCTGGGCCTGGTGCCGGTCGGAGCTGACGAAGACAGCGGTGCCGAACTTCTGAAAAGCTTCATCCGAAAGGCAGAGGCGGCTGAGTTTCTGTGGTTGTTGAAGTCGCTGTCTGTTTCTCGTCATGGAGAATCCATTCTGGAGATGTCTCCGATAGGCGATCATCCGGACCTGGAGTTTGATCTCGGCGACGCCGAAGAGCGGTTGAACGACGTCCTGAGTGGACGTGCTCGAAAGCGACTTCAATCAGCCAGACGAACTGCCGAGAAAAAGGCCGAAGAAGAGCAGGCAGTCAAAGCCGCTGAGAAGGAAGCCCGAAAACAGGCGACCGCAAAGGCTAAAGCCAAAGCAGAAAAGGCCGCGGCGAAGACGGACACTTCGAAATCGACCGCTGAAAAGCGGACAACCGACAAGTCTCCTCCAGCGACCAAGAAGAAGACAGCTGTCAAATCGGCGACTAAAAAGAAAACGGCGGTGAAAAAGAAGACGGTCGTGAAAAAGAAGACAGCCGTGAAATCCAGCACGACGGCAAAGAAAAAGACGGCGGTGAAAAAGAAGACTCGCTAGGCCATTCATGGACTTGGTGCAGACGCTGAACACGGGGACGTTTCTGTTGCGATTCGCTCCTGATGCACGCTGACGACAAATCGTGGACGTGCTCCAGCGGATTTACAGCAGAACGACAGATGAGGACGGGCTGAGGAATGTTGAGTGTCATTGCGGAAATCGAAGTCGTGGATGGTAAGCGGGACGATTTCCTTGCAGAGTTTCGCAAGCTTGTTCCTCTCGTCCTGGCCGAAGCTGGCTGCGTCGAATACGGGCCAACTCTGGACGCCGTGACCGATATTCCCGCTCAAATTCCTCGGCGAGACAACATCGTTACGATCGTCGAGAAGTGGGAAAGTGTTGACGCCCTGAAAGCGCATCTTGTCGCGGCTCACATGACTGAATACCGCGTCCGCGTGAAAGGTTTCGTCGTCGGTTCGGTGTTGCGAATTCTCGACGCCGTGTAGTGACGCGTCGCAGATTCCGCCATCGCTGCAATAAGTGACCGTGATGAGTGCTCCTGAAAAATTCGACAGTCCGAACGCTGTCATGCAGTACGCGGTCGAGCTGGCCTCGCGTGGCCTCGGTCGAGTCGAACCGAATCCGGCGGTTGGAGCGGTTCTTGTCGACGAGCATTTGAATTTGCTGACGAGTGGTTACCACGAACGGTTCGGCGGCCCTCATGCCGAAGTCAACGCGTTGACGGATTTTGTTGCACGCGTTGAAGACGCGAGTTTCCGACAGGAGTTGCTGGCCAACGCCACGCTGTACGTGACGCTGGAGCCGTGCTGTCATCACGGCAAAACGCCTCCGTGTTCTGAGGCCGTCATTGCTGCTGGAATCCGGAAAGTGCAGGTTGGTATCCGGGACCCGTCGCCGCATGTGGCGGGAGGCGGAATTCAGCAGTTGCAGAATGCTGGAGTTCAGGTGTCGACCGGGCTCGCGGAAGAGCAAATCCGCGAACTGAATGCTCCTTTTCTCAAGCTCCTGGAAAGCGGCTTGCCGTGGGTTCATGCGAAGTGGGCGATGACCCTGGACGGTAAAATCGCGACGCGTACGGGCGTGTCAAAATGGATTTCAGGAGAGGCGTCGCGGCAGCGGGTTCATCTGCTGCGTGGCAGGATGGACGCGATCATCGTTGGTGCGGGAACGGCACGTGCCGATGACCCGCTGCTGACTGTCAGAGTCCCCGGTCCTCGTACGCCCGTTCGAGTTGTCGTGGATTCAGGGGCGTCGCTTCCGCTCGACAGTCAGCTGGTTCGGACTGTCGATGAGGCTCCCGTGCTTCTTGCTGTTTCAGAAGACGCACCCGCAGAGCGAATTGAAAAGCTGCGAAATGCAGGCGTCGACATTCTGGTGGCAGGCGGTACTGAGTCGAGAGTTGACCTGAAGAAACTGCTGGCGGAGCTGGGGCGTCGCTCGATGACCAATGTACTGATTGAAGGCGGCGGCGAACTGCTGGGAGCCGCGTTTGATGGCCACTTTGTTGACGAGACGCATGTTTTTGTCGCACCAAAGATTGCTGGCGGAGCCGATGCTGTGACGCCGGTGGGGGGAGTCGGCCTTGAGCTGATCTCCGAGGCTGGCCAGCTGCGCGGTCAAACGGTGGAGCTGGTTGGCGACGACGTTTACATTCACGGACGGCTGCATTGAACGCCGCGGCTCGAAGCCTGGAATCGGGAGCGATCGTACGACGGGTCGCGATTCTCATTGAGTATCCCACGGTCAATGGTGGTGAGAATTCGATACTTGCGATGCTGAAGTATTTGCTGGACGTTGGGTCCGCGAAGTCTGGCTTTGAATTTTGCGTTCTGGGGCCGTCCGCAGGGACAATGGCTGAACGAATCGGTGAGCTTGGCCTTCCGGTCGTGGATTTGAACCTTTTCGACAGTGAGGGGGCTCGGCTCCCCAGAGAGCAGGCAATTCCGCAGTTGCAGGAAGCCATCGAGAAGTCGGGGGCTGACCTGATCCACGGGAACAGTCTGGCGATGGGACGCCTGCTGGGAGCGGCTGCCCGGCAGGATTCGCGGCTGGTAACCACGTCGCATTTGCGTGACATCATGAAGTTGAGCCGTGCCGCGATTTCGGATCTGAATGCCAATCGTCGGTTGGTGGCGGTGTCCGACGCGACGTTGCGGTTCCACGAAGGACAGTGGCTCGATTCGTCAATCGGGGTGGTGATTCACAACGGGATTGATGCCGGCGATTTTGTCGCGAATGATTCCTCGCGAACACGAATTCGACAAGAACTGGGCATCCCAGAGGACGCGGTCGTGCTTTTGACTGTCGGGCAAATTGGTCTTCGTAAGGGGCTCGACACGCTGGCCGACGTGGGGCAGCGACTGGCCAGGGAGCGATCGGAGATTCACTGGCTGCTGGCCGGAGAGCGGTTCTCGCAGAAGTTTGAGAGCGTCGAGTACGAAGCCAATGTTCTCAAAAAGTTTTCGTCGTGTGAGCCAGCACTGCGTCTTCACCGGTTGGGATACCGCCGCGACATTCCTGAACTGATGCGGGCTTCAGACATGCTTGTTCATGCAGCTCGGCAGGAGCCTCTGGGGCGAGTTCTGCTTGAAGCTGCGGCGTCCGGACTGGCCATCGTCGCGACAGACGTTGGCGGGACGGCGGAAATCCTCGCCCATCGAGAGTCAGCCCTGCTGGTGCCTGCCGATTCACCCACGGCAACGACTGATGCAATCTCCATTTTGATTGACGATGTTGCATTCAGGAATCAGCTGGCGTCAGCGGCCCGTTGCCGGATTCGCTCTGACTTCAGCATCGAAACCTCCGCAGTGGCTCTGGCGAATATCTGGCGATCCGTGCTTTCGAAGACGACAGCGGACCAAATCACGGCGGCTGACGTCAGCACCGTTGACCGGACGTGAAAATTGCTTCAGCGCAAAAAAAGAGTCGACCGGAAGCATGGGCGCTCGTCCAAATCCGTCCCAACAAGGGAAGTCTTCGGCCACACTTCCAGTCGACGCTCCACCAGCAAAAGCAATTGACGTGCCGAGGCTTTTCGAAATCTGAAATGAGCCGTAAGCTCCTCGCCAAGTGGGGTTTAAGGTCGTTACTACGAATGACACCGTTTGTCGGCCAGGGCCGGTTGCCTTGAAATTGGGCGGCTTTGCCGAGACCACGGGCGGAAAGGGGACGTGACTTTGGAGACAGAATCGGCTGACGAAATGACCGCTGGTTCTGGTGCCGGTTCTTCGAACTGGCGGGGCTTCGTTGTCCGAACTGCTGTTTGGGTAGCAGCCATTACGTGGTGCGTTGGGACACTTTTATCGGTGTCTGTTCAGGATTCGATCCCGATTCTGTCCGGCATCTTTTATGCGTTGCCGATGCCAATTCTGATTGTCGCTGGAGGGATCGTCTGCGCTGCGATTCTGCACAGAGCTTACGACTGTCGGATCATCGCGGCTTGCCTGTTGCTGCTGGAGATGCAGGTTGTCATCTGGGGAGGGCAGGCGTTTCACGTCTCGACGGATGAGCCACCGGCCAATGCTTACCGGTTTGTGTTCTGGAATGTTTGCCGAGGGACCTTCGGCTACGACGCCACAGCGAGTCAGCTGGCCGATTTTGACGCCGACGTGATCGCGCTGGTCGAGGCGACCGAGGAAGCAGAATATCCTGAATTCTGGACATCGCGAATTCCCGGGTACTCGGCGAAACGGCTCGGTTCGGGGATGATGATTCTTTGCCGCGGCGAGATCCTTGGGGTCACGCCAGGGAATGTCACTGTCGCGGAAGAGCCGGAAGCTGTCTGTCGATATCGAATTATCTCACTCAAAGTTGACGGAAGTCTGATGCGGGTGCTGCTGATGGATGTGAAGTCTGATCCACTGATGTTTCGCAGGCCGGCGTTTGTGCGGCTGGCAGAGCTGGCCGAAGAACTTGCCGACCAGCCGTTGATTGTCGCTGCGGATTTCAACACGCCGATTAATTCTGTCTGGGTGGATCAGCTGCGACGTCGACTGACGAATTCGTTTGAAGCGGCTGGCGACGGCTATCGGGAAACCTGGCCTACGTTGTTGCCGGTGCTGTGCCTAGATCAGGTTTGGGGGAACGATCGCGTCCTGTGGCATCGGTCTCGACACGGGTGGTCGATTCGGTCTGACCATCGTTCCGTGACATCGGAATTCTCGATTGTGCCATGATTCCGCCCCGTCGTGTTTCCGGGATGGCGCTTCGTCCGATGAAAAGTGGAAGGCGGGTAGTCGAGCTTGCGAGCCTCCCGGATTATCC
>JABMPE010000338.1 GCA_013203845.1 Rhodopirellula sp.
AAAGTTTCCGATTCTTCAGGCTGTACCCGATTGGCCAGAGAAGATCCGGAGACGCACTATTCATGTCGCAGGCTATTGCCACTGTGACGACGTCACCGGAACGCTGCCCTTGATCGATTGATACTTCCATCGTCTGCTGAAGACGCGGCGAGAGAACTCGTCGAATCTCTGCTTCTACGGAATCAAAAGTGACGCCCGGCATGGTTGCCTTGCGAGCACCAACGCGTGTCGCTTCGGACAACTCACCGCGAGCGGTGAACAGCAATGCGAACTCGAACATCCCGAACAGCACGATCGCCAGAATCGGCAGCGTCATGATTAACTCAGCGCTGAGTATCCCGGAGCGTTTTTTCTTCCGCCTCCGGTCACACTCGATGTTCACTGAATCAACCTGTTTCATGGCTCGCCCTGCCTCGTCAACTAATCTGTTTTTCCGAAAGCGACATCACCGGACGTCGAAACAGCCCGGAACCAGCATGTCCGTGAATCCAAAATGCCTTAGAACAGCGACGCCAGAACTTTGCCGCCAATCCACGGAAACTGTGGCAACTGCCAGACCACAACGACCCAGGTGGCCAGAGCAACCGGTACGGCGTAACCCATCGGGCGGCGATACTGTCGCTGCTCGATCGTTTCTTTCTTTGGCTTTTCGCCCTTCTTTAACTTACCCGTTGCCACGTACTTGTCTTTCGTGTCGTAGACGCCGCGTGAGAACATGCTGCCGACAATCACCATGAACGTCCCGACAGCCGCGAAGGCGACGCTTCCCACCAGCACCATGATCGTGAGCTTCCAGCCGAGCCACATCGAGAGGCCGCCCATCAGCTTCACATCTCCGCCACCACCACTTCCGATCACCCAGAGCAGGAACAGCAACCCGAAACCGGCCAGAAAGCCGAGTGCTCCTTCCCCGAGTCCCGCCAGCCCGTGAAACACGAGCTGATACACGATCCCCAGTCCGAAGAACGGAATCGTCAGCTTGTTCGGAATCTTTTTGATGCGAATGTCCGTGATCGCGGCGGTGACGGTGTAAGCCCCCACGCCGATCAGGAAGACGACAAGACCAATGGTGAATTCTGGTAACATAAACTGACTCGCTGCTCCGATGAGTTCCCGCGGAACCATGCCCCAAACCGCCTCATTGCAAAGAAGGCCGGCTCCTCGTGAGCTGGGCTCAAAACCGGTCTACCCGACCGTGGAACCTCGACCGCATCGTCCACAAACACTTCGCCTGCAAATGAGAGCAGCCGGAAGTGTCTGACAAACCTATGTCACGATCCGATCGAAGGACCAATCAAACGCACAAACTGCGCAGATTTCCCATCCAATTATCCATCGTGGTCAGTGGGACGTCAGGACCAGCATGGCAAAACCCTCAGTTTACCGGGTCAGCCAAAAGCGACAGGGCGTCATAATCGGCACAACCAGTCCTTTGAACGGCAGGCACAGCTCTAAATGCCTGTTGAGATTGACAATCTGAAGAATCAACCTGGCACCATTAGCGAGCCGAAACTCAAAAATGTCTTTATCCAGACATGCTGGAATTCAGCACACGATGTGATCGTTTCACCTCACACGTGATTGACGAATCATCACGCGACGAACAAACTTCTAACCGAGTATGAACGTCACTAGTTGGGAGACGAACCGCGTGGGCGCACCCAAAGAAATCCTCGACCTGGTCAATCGCTTCCGCGAGCAGTATGACAGTTACCGCTTGCCGTCGTACGGCGAGACCGAGCTGCGACGCGAATTCATCGACCCGTTCTTCAAAACCCTCGGCTGGGACATCGACAACGAACAAGGCTACGCCGAAGCCTACAAGGACGTGGTTCACGAAGATTCGATCAAGATCGGCATTTCGACCAAAGCGCCGGATTATTCGTTCCGCATCGGAGGCGTAAGAAAATTTTTTATCGAGGCCAAGAAGCCGTCGGTCAATATCGGCCAGGACGTCAGCCCGGCCTTTCAACTTCGCCGCTACGGCTGGTCGGCTAAGCTGCCGCTTTCGATCCTGACGGACTTCGAAGAGTTTGCCGTTTACGACTGCCGTGTCCGTCCAGATAAGAACGACAAAGCATCGACCGCCCGCATAATGTATTTGAACTACGAAGATTACGAAGATCGGTGGGACGAGATCGCGGCAATCTTTTCACCCGACGCGATCCGCAAGGGTTCGTTCGACAGATACGCCGAGTCGACCAAAAAGAAGCGTGGCACCGCCGAGGTCGACAACGCTTTTCTGAAAGAGATCGAGCAGTGGCGCAGCGACCTGGCCCGCAATCTGGCCGCTCGCAATTCTGAGCTGTCGCAGCGCGAACTCAACTTCGCTATCCAGAAAACGATCGACCGCATCATCTTCCTGCGGATCTGCGAAGACCGCGGCATCGAAATTTACGGTGGACTGCAAAAGCTCACCAGCGGACCGGGGATCTATCCCCGCTTGTGCGAGTTATTCCGCAAGGCCGACGACCGCTACAACTCGGGGCTGTTCCACTTCACCAGGGAGAAGCATCGGCACGAAGATCCCGACGAGTGGACGTTGTCCTTGCAGATCGACGACCGCGTGCTGAAGGACATCATCCGGAAGCTCTACTACCCGGAAAGCCCGTACGAGTTCTCCGTGTTGGGTTCGGATATCCTGGGCCAGGTCTACGAGCAATTTCTCGGCAAGGTGATCCGACTGACCAAAGGACATCAGGCCAGGGTTGAAGATAAGCCGGAGGTCAAGAAGGCGGGCGGTGTCTATTACACGCCGACTTACATCGTGGATTACATCGTCGAGCAAACAGTCGGCAAATTACTGGAAGGGAAGATGCCGCATGAAGTCGCCGCCCGCACCGAAAAAACCTGGAAGCCAGCTAAGCAAGGTCGCCCACTGACGGTACTCGACCCGGCTTGCGGAAGTGGATCGTTCCTGATCGGCGCTTATCA